>NZ_JBSFQF010000018.1:0-76973 GCF_053588575.1 Gordonia sp. NPDC003429 | reverse complement strand
CCCACCCATCGAATACGAGACGCGCTACCGTGACACCGTCGCCTCCAAAGCGGAGGTGGCCTAAACCAGGTCTCCATCCGATCCAGGACGGTTCACGGGGTGGCAGCTCAGCCGGCGGGGTGGTTTCGACAGGCTCAACCAGCGGGGTGACGGCTCAACCGGCGGGGTGGTTTCGACAGGCTCAACCAGCGGAGTGACAGCTCAACCAGCGGGGTGGCGGGCTCAACCGGCGGAGTGGCGGGCGCAGCCGGCGGAGTGGTGGGCTCAACCGGCGGGGTGGTTTCGACAGGCTCAACCAGCGGGTGGCAGCTCAGCCGGCGGGGTGGTTTCGACAGGCTCAACCAGCGGGTGGCAGCTCAGCCGGCGGGGTGGCGGGCTCAACCGGCGGGGTGGTTTCGACAGGCTCAACCAGCGGGGTGGCAGCTCAACCAGCGGGGGGACGTCAGGGGCGGTAGCCGAAGCGGCGGCTGAGTTGGTCGGCGGCAGCGACCACGGCGGGGGCGATATCGGGGGCGTGGGCGGGGTCGAGGCGGTAGCGCGGGCCGGAGATGCTGAGCGCGGAGATGACACCCTTGGTGTGATCGCGCACGGGTGCGGCGATCGCCACCAGGCCCACCTCGAGTTCTTCGTCGGCGACGGCCCAGCCGCGTTCGGCGGTCAGTGCGACGTCGGCCACCAATTCGTCGAGATCGGTGATGGTGTGATCGGTGTACCGCTTCAGTCCATCGCTATACATTGCCCGCAACGCCGGTTCAGTCAGTCCGGCCAGCAGAACCTTCCCCGACGACGTGGCATGCGCCGGCGAGGCCTGGCCGACCCACGTCTGCAGTGCGACGCTCGACGGACCCAACGCCTCGACCACGTTGATCGCCTCGGCGCCACTGAGTACCGCGAGATTGGTGGTCTCCCCGGTCTCCTCGGCCAACGCGGTGCAGATGTCCTGGCCGAGCTTGGTGAGATCCATTGTTGCCGTGGTCGATCCGGCGAGACGGACGATGGTGAAACCGATCCGGTACTGCCGGCCACCGGGAATCTGCTCGACGAATCCACGCGCTTCGAGGGAGGCGACGATGCGGGAGACGGTCGACTTGTGCACGCCGAGCCGCACCGACATGTCGGTGATCCCGGCACTGCCGGTCTCGGCGATGAGCTCCATGATCTGCAGCGCGCGATCGACGGACTGCACCGCGGTGCCTGCAGATTTGTCCGGTTCTGGAATGTCGGTCATCGTGCCCGTCACCGTACTCGGCATCAGTGACCCGACCGCATCATGTCCGCGAGTTTCTCGGCCATGGTCATCACCGTGATGTTCGGATTGATCACCGGCAGCTTGGGCATGGCGGACGCGTCCACCACGCGTAATCCCTTCACGCCCTTCACACGCAGCGAAGGATCGAGGACTGCCATGGGGTCGGAGACGGCCCCCATCTTCGCGGTGGCGGCCGGGTGGTAGACGGTGTTGTGCGTCTTGTGGATGTAGTCGATCAGTTCGTCGTCGGTGACCGCATCCGGGCCGGGGGCCAGTTCGCGCGCCACCCAGTCGGTGAGCGAGGCCTGCGCGCCGATCTCTCGCGCAAGTTTGATGCCGGCGAGCATCACCTGCTCGTCGTGGCCGTCGGCGTCGGTGAAGTACCGCGGATCCACCTTGGGGCGGTCGCGGAAGTCACGCGACCGAAGCCGGACGGTGCCGCGTGAGAGACCCTGCGTCACATTGGGTGTCAGGCAGAAGCCGTTCTCGGTGGTCGGATAGCCCCAGCGCAGGGTGTTCATGTCGAACGGCACGCTGCCGTAATGCATCATCAGGTCGGAGTGATCGAGTCCGTCGCGGGTGGTGGCGAACAGGCCGATCTCCCACCACTGGGTCGACTCGGTGACCATCGGCCGTGACGCCTCCCAGAAGACCAGCCCCTCGACGTGGTCGTCGAGGTTGGCGCCAACACCGGGCGCGTCGACACGCACCTCGATCCCCACCTCACGCAGGTGATCGGCGGGACCGATACCGCTGAGCATCAACAGTTTCGGGGTGTCGATGGCGCCGGCGGTGACGATCACCTCGCGTCTCGCCTCGACGGTGTCGTACCCGGTGAGGTCGGGTCGCAGATAACGCACCCCCGTCGCGCGCAGGTCGTCGATGAGGATCTCGCTGATCCAACTGTCGGTGAGGACGGTCAGATTGGGCCGCGATCCCAGGAGCGGATGCAGGTAGGCGTGCGACGAGGACATCCGTTCGCCCGCCTCGTTGGCGTTGATCTGCAGCCACCCGGCGGCGTTGAGGTGCCAATCGCCGCGGTTGAACTGCACCGTGGGCAGACCGACCTTGGCAGCGGCGTCGAGAACCGCACGGCCACAAGGATCATCGGGAGGCACATCCCTTAGGCGCACCGGGCCGTCGTGCCCGTGGGGATAGCCCTGATAGGTGCCGTCGGCCACGTTGTTCTCCACCCGCGCGACGTACGGAAGCACCCCCTCGGGTCCCCAACCCGTGGCGCCGGCGGCCTCCCAGTCCCGCAGGCCTTGTGCCAGCGGCCAGAACGCGATGCACGAGTTGTGCGAGGAGCAGCCGCCGAGCACCTTCGCCCGGGCGTGACGCAGGAAGCTGTTGCCGTGCTCCTGTGGCTCCACCGGGTAATCCCAGTCGTAGCCGGAGTCGAGCAGGTGCATCCAGTCTGCGAGCACCAGGATGGCGGGGTCGTCGACGTCGGACGGTCCGGCCTCCACCAGGCACACTGTGGTGTCGGGGTCTTCCGACAGTCGCGCCGCCAGAACACATCCGGCGGTGCCGCCACCGGCGATGACGTAGTCGTAGGCGGCCATTTCAGAGTCCCCCGCCCAGTGTGTCCGCCGGCGACGGTGCGTGCGCGTGCGAGGCGAGTGTCCCGATGTTGCGGCGTCCCACGGTGAAATACCAGAGCAGGCCGAGTCCGAGGATCACGCCGATGTAGACGAACGCGCCCCACGTGTTGTACCAGGGGGTGCCGTAGACGGCGGCGCGCGGCCAGGCGAGGTTGAGCGCCATCGCGATTCCCCAGACCACCGCGACGACGTTGACGAACGTTCCCCATCGGCCCATGGTGAAGTAGCCGCCGGGGGCGAGGTCGGCGGGTGGCCATTGGCCGCGGAATCGCTTGAGCAGCATCGGTGCCGTGACCATCAGATAGGCCAGATAGATCATGATGATCGCGATCGACGTGAGCACGGTGAAGATCTTCGGCTGGTCGATGTTGATCACCAGGATCAGCACCGCGAGGATGCCGATGACGAATGCGGGGATCACCGGGGTCTGCCGTTTGGTGTCCACTTTGGCGAGGTGCTCGCCGAACGGCAGCGCGTTGTCGCGGGCCATCGCGAACATCAGCCGGATGGCGGCGGTGTGCACCGCGAGCGAACACACGAACACCGCCACCACGATCGCGACGAGGAACACCTTGCTCGCCGGCCCCCACATCACACTCTCCACGATGTACTGCAGGCTGCCGTCGGGCTGGCCGAGTTTGGGATCGTCGAGGTTGGGCGCTGCCATGATCGCGAACACGAGAATGGCTCCGCCGATCACGAACGAGGCGAGGATGGCGCGCAGGATGGCCTTGGGAGCGGTGCGTCGGGGTTCGACGGTCTCCTCACCGAGTGAGCTGGCGGTGTCGAAGCCGTACATCACGTAGCCCGATGCGAGGGAGGCGATGAGGAAGGCGCCGAGGTAGCCGCCGCTCTCGCCGGCCCCATAACCGTTGGTGGAGAAGAACACCTGCGGGCCACGGGTGATGTTGAAGGCCAAGATGATCGCGATCAGCACCGCGGCGATGAGTTCCACGAACACTCCGACGCTGTTGATCAGCGCCATCAGCCGCACGCTCCACGCGTTGATGGCGGTGGTGATGGCCACCAGGATCGCACCCAGGATGACGGCGTTGACAGCGTAATCGGTGGGATCGTTGATGTCGCCGTAGATCTGGAAACCGCTCCACAGTCGTGGCAGGTTGAGCTGCAGCGCCAGCACCACCGCCGAGAGGGTGACGATCGATGCGGTGAGCATCAGCCAGCCCGCCGACCAGCCGACGAGTTGTGTGCCGAGTCGTTTGGCCCAGTTGTAGACCGAACCGGCCACTGGGTACTTCGCGGCGAGTTCCATGAAACACAGTGCGACGCAGAGCTGTCCGACGAACACCATCGGCCACGACCACAGGTAGGCCGGTCCGGCGGTGCCGAATCCGAAGTAGAACAGCTGAAAGGTGCCGGTCAGGATGGAGATGTAGCTGACGCCCGCGGCGAAGCTGGCGAACTTGCCGATGCTGCGGTCGAGGGACTGCTTGTATCCGAAGTCTTCGAGACCGTCGGTCTCGGCAGAAGCCCTCGGAGTCGGGTCGGTGGCCATCGTTCCTCTTCTCGTGGTCAGTCGGTGGTGAACCACTGCGACGCCGACGGCGCGGTGTTGTGCCAGATGTGTTTGGTTTCTTGATATTCCGCGAGACCGGTCGGTCCGAGTTCGCGACCGTTTCCGGACTTGCCGAATCCGCCCCACTCTGCGGCGGGCGTGTAGTAGCCGAAGTCGTTGAGCCACACCGTGCCGTGCCGCAGGCCGCGGACCATACGTTCGCCGAGCGCAGCGTCGGACGTGCGCACGGCGGCGGCCAGGCCGTAAGAGGTGTCGTTGCCCAGGGCGAGGGCTTGATCCTCGGTGTCGAATCGTTCGACGGTGAGGATCGGGCCGAACGTCTCGTCCTGCACGATCTGCATCGTCGCGTCGCACCGGTCGAAGATGGTCGGCGCGAAGTAGTAGCCACCCGGATGTAGGTGGGGGCGATCGGGACGGTCTCCGCCGCAGCGGAGTACGGCACCTTCGTCGAGCGCGATCTTCACGTAGTGGTGCATCTTGTCCAGCTGGGCCTGCGACACCAGCGGGCCGGTCTTGCTGGCCGAGTCGAGACCATCGCCCATCACGATCCTTCCGGCCCGCTCCACCAGCGCGTCGACGAAACGGTCGGCGATCGAGGTGTGCACGATGAGTCGCGTCCCCGACGAGCACACCTGACCTGAGTGCAGGAAGACCCCGGTGAGCACCTGATCGACCGACGACTCCCAGTCGGCGTCGGGAAATACGATGTGCGGGTTCTTGCCGCCGAGTTCGACGGCCACCTTGGTGACGTGGGCGGCGGCGGTGCGGGAAATGATGGTGCCGGTGGCCAATCCGCCGGTGAACGAGATGAAGTCGACCTCCGGGGTGTCGGTGAGGGCGGCGCCGAGCGACGCACCCGATCCCTGCACCAGGTTGAGCACGCCGGGCGGCACACCGGCCTCCTCGCACAACCGGACGAACGCGATGGTCGACAGCGGGGTCACCTCGCTGGGCTTGGCCACCATGGTGCACCCGGCGGCGAGTGCCGGAGCGATCTTCCACGACATCTGCAGCAGCGGATAGTTCCACGGCGCGATCAGAACGCATACGCCGATCGGCTCCCGCACCACGCGGCTGATGACCGCCGGGTTGCCGACATCGACGACCCGATCGGCGGAGGTTTCGATCTGCGCGGCGTAATACCGGAACACCGACTCCACGTCGTCGATGTCGATCTCGCTCTCCGTCAACGTCTTCCCGGTGTCGAGGGTTTCGATCCGGGACAACTCCTCCTTGTCGCGGACCAGCAGATCGGCGATCCGGCGCAACAGCGCCGCACGTTCGGCGACCGGGGTGGCCGGCCACGCCCCGTCGTCAAAGGCCGCGCGGGCCGCGGCCACCGCGGCCGTGGCATCGTGCGGAGTCGCCTCGTCGACGGTGGTGAGGACCTCACCGGTCGCCGGATTGATCAGTTCACGACGACCGTCGTCGGAGGCGGTGCGCCACCGGCCGTCGACGTAGAGGTGAGCCGCGCCGATCAGCGGGCTCTCGAAGCCGGTCATTGTTGTCCGCCGAGGGACCGTTCCCTGCCGGCCGGGGAGGTGGGGGCGTCACCGTTGGGGCTGATGGCCTCGAACTCGCCGGTCTCGATGCGCACGGCCTCCTCACGAATGTGGCGGTCGACCTGCTGGAAGAGCTTGCCGCGCGCCACGATCAGCGGGTCGCGACGCAGATCCAGGTACAACGACACGCACATGCCGATCATCACCAGGACGAACGGGAGCGCGGCGATGATGGCCATCTGCTTGATCCCGTTGAGGCCGTCGTCACCGCTGATGGCGAGCAGCACCGCGGCCACCGCGCCGGTACATACGCCCCAGAACACGGTGACCAGTCGTGTGGGTTCGTGCGCACCGCGCTGCGACAGGGTGCCCATGACCAGCGACGCGGAGTCGGCACCGGAGACGAAGAAGATGGCGACCAGGATCATCACCAGGGCCGATGCCACACCCGTCCACGGCATGTGCCCCAGCACGTCGAACAGGGTGCTTTCGCTGGCGCTGGTACTCGGGTCGAAGGGCAGGATGCCGTCCATGTTCTGCCGGATCGCGGTGCCGCCGAAGATGCAGAACCACAGCAGCGACACGGTGGTCGGCACCACCATCACCCCGATCACGAACTCGCGGATGGTGCGGCCCCTGGAGATCTTGGCCAGGAACATGCCGACGAACGGTGTCCACGACACCCACCACGCCCAGTAGAAGATGGTCCACCCGGCCAGCCAGCTCTCACCGTCGGCGTCGACCGTGGCCGACGAGCGTGCCGAGAACGAGGTGACGTCGTTGGCGTACGCACCGAGGGTGGTGGGCAGCAGGTTGAGGATGAACACGGTGGGGCCGACCACGAAGACGAACACTGCCAGGATGAGCGCGAGCACCATGTTGATGTTGGACAGCCACTGGATTCCCTTGGCGATTCCCGACACCGCCGACGCGACGAACGCGGCGGTGAGGATCGCGATGATCGCGACGAGCAACAGGGTGCCCGGATTGTTGACCCAGCCCACCTTGTTGAGACCCGAACCGATCTGCAGCGCACCGAGTCCCAGCGAGGCCACGGTGCCGAACAGGGTGGCGAAGATCGCGAGGATGTCGATCACCTTGCCGCCCGCACCGTGCGCCGAGCTGCCCAGGAGCGGTTCGAATACCGAACTCATCAGCTGATTGCGGCCCAGCCGGTAGGTGCTGTAGGCGATGGCGAGACCCACCACGGCATACATCGCCCAGGGATGAAATCCCCAGTGGAACATGGTGGTGGCCATGGCCGCCTGCACGTCGTGGGCGGACATTCCCGGTGGTGCCTCGACATAGTGGAACAGCGGCTCGTAGGAGCCGAAGAACATCAGTCCGATTCCCATGCCGGCGCTGAACATCATGGCGATCCAGCTGACCGTGCGATATTCCGGCGCCTCACCGTCCTTGCCCAGCGGAATGCGCCCGTACTTGCTGATGGCAAGGAAGATCGCGAAGATCACGAATCCCGTTGCCGACAGGATGAACAGCCAGCCCAGATTTCCGGTGATCCAATTCAGCACGGTGCTGCCGACGGAGGAGAGGTTGTCGGGCGCCACCAGACCCCAGACCAGGAAGGCGATCACCAGCGCCGCGGTGACCCCGAAGACGACGGGGTCGAGCCTCGGGCGCAGGCGATCTGATGCGGAAATGCTCATCGGTTTCACCTCTTACAGCTTGTGGACGTCTTTGCAGTATCCCCGAACCGTTTGGCCGCTGTGCACCGGTTCGGGGGGTTCAACCGCGGATGCGACTCATGTCGGGATCGACGACGGGAGTGGAAACGATCTCGGCGTCGTACGAAAACCGCAGGTAGTCGACCGAAACAGAGGTGCCGACGGGTGTGTCGGCGGGTAGCCACGCGTAGGCCAGGCAGGCGCCGACGGTCGGCGACCACCCGGCGCTGGTGACGTAGCCGGCCACCTCGCCGTCGATGCACACCGGTTCCTTGCCGAGAACCACGGATGCCGGGTCGGTGAAGCGGAGGGTGCGTAGCGTCATCGGGTTCTCCCGGTCCGACAGCGCTTCCTTGCCGATGAACTCGGCCTTGTTCATGCGGACGGCGAAACCGAGTCCGGCGGCGTCGGGGGTGTGTTCGGTGGTCATGTCGACGCCCGCCGAACGGTACCCCTTTTCGATGCGCAGACTGTTGAACGCGATCCGGCCCGCGGGAATGATGCGGTGTTCGGCGCCCGCGGCGGCGAGCAGATCCCACAGGGCGCGTCCGTGGTCGGCGCTGGTGTAGATCTCCCAACCGAGTTCACCGACGTAGGAGACCCGCATCAGGGTGACCGGGATGGATCCGACGGTGGTGGACAGGCTACGGAAGTACTTGAGTCCGTTGTTGGTGAGGTCGGCGGGCGTGAGCGGCGCCAAAACCTTTCGTGCGAGCGGACCCCACAATCCGACGCAGCAGGTGGCGCCGGTGATGTCGCGAAGCGTGACCGGTGCCGACGCGGTGCCGAGATGCCTTGCGATCCAGTCGAAGTCGACCGGCCCGTTGGCGCCGATCTGGAACACGTCGTCAGCAAGGCGGGCGATGGTGAGATCGGAACGAACACCGCCCTTTTCGTCGAGTATCAGTGTGTAGGTCACCGATCCCACCGACTTGTCGAGGTTGTTGGTGGTGAGGTGCTGCAGCAGTTCGAGTGCACCCGGTCCGGCCAGTTCGAAGCGGGTCAGCGGCGTCATGTCGTACATGGCGACGTTCCGGCGCGTCCAGACGGCCTCGGCCACCGCGATCGGCGACCAGTGCCGCGCCGACCACGAGTCTCGCTCGGGAATCGACAGACCGTCGGCGAGCAGCTCGTCGAGGACGGCGGCATTCGATTCGAACCACGCGGGCCGTTCCCAGAGCCCGGCCTCCCAGAAGACGGCGCCCGCGGCGGCCGCACGGTCGTGAAACGGACTGGTACGCAGTTCGCGCGGCGCCCGTCGCTGGTCATGCGGGTGGATGATGTCGTAGACCTCGACGAACGACTGCGAGCTGGTGGTGAGGATGAAGTCGTCGGTGAGGGCGGCGTCCTCGAAGCGGTAGAGATCGGTCTCGTGCACGTCGACGCCCGGGGTGCCGTCGATGATCCACTCGGCCATGGTGCGCGCCACGCCGGCCGAATGCGTCACCCACACCGCTTCGGCGACCCAAAAGCCGGGCAGTTCCCGGTGTTCACCCATGATGGAGTGGCCGTCGGGGGTGAAGGAGAAGATGCCGTTGAACCCCTCTTCGACCTTCCCGTTGCCGAGTTCGGGTAGAAGCGTGGTGGTTTGGGCCCACGCCTCGTCGAAGTCCTCGGGTGTGAACGTGAGTTTGGACGGCATCGCAAGGGCGGAGACGGTGGGATCGAGTGCGGAGACGTCCGCGGGCATCGGACGGTGTCCGTAGTAGCCGATGCCGATGCGGTCACCGTGCTCGCGGTAGTAGAGGTCGTGATCCTGGTGGCGCAGGATGGGCAACGACGCCTCGGAGAGCGGGGAGTTGATACCGGTACGGGACTCGAGCGGGGTGGTGATGGCGTACTGGTGGGCCATCGGTACCAGCGGGATGGTCAGGCCCACGCGCCGACCGAACTCGCGGCCCCAGAAACCGGTGCAGCACACCACGATGTCGGCATCGACGATGCCGGTGGAGGTGCGGACGCCGCTGACCCGGCCACCCGATTCGACGACATCGACAACATCGGTGTGTGGCCGGAACACGGCTCCCCGTGACATGGCTCTGCGGGCCTGGGCTTCCACGGCGCGCAGCGCCTTGGCCAGTCCGTCGTCCGGGGTGTGCAGGCCTCCGACGAGGCAGTCCGGATCGAGGATCGGGTACAGCGCGGCACATTCGGCCGGTAAGAGGAGTTCGTGGTTCACACCGCGGGAGGCGGCCCATCCCGCCTTGCGGTGCAGGTCATCCCAGCGCTGCTCGGTGGTGGCCACCTCCAGGCCGCCGACCGGATTGAAGCACCAGCCGTCGGGATGCTCGAGCGACGAGAACTTCTCGATGGTGTAGGTGGCGAGTTCGGTCATCGTCCTCGACGGGTTGGTGGCGAACACGAGTCCCGGTGCGTGCGAGGTGGAACCACCGGTGGCGAACAGCGGTCCGCGGTCGAGGACGGTGACGTCCGTGCAGCCGCGGGCGGTGAGTTCGTCCGCCAGCGAGGAACCGACGATGCCGGCGCCGACGATGACGACTTTGGGGTGGGTCATGGGAGGTCCTCTGCGGTGTGGGTGTACTCGGTGGCCGCGTCGATGAGCCACTCGGCGAGGTAGTGAGCGAACGAACTGCGCACCAGAATGGCGAACCCGTCTGTGCTGTCGGAGGATTCGTGCAATCGGTGCAGGAGCACACCGGCCTCGGCGAGAAGCGTGCTGACCGCCCTGTCGGAGCCGAAGGCCTGCGGGGACAGGTCGATGGCGCAGCCGTGCCCGAGGATGGTGGCGGCATGGGGGCCGGTGAGCTCCAACCGGGTGCGCTGTCCGGAGACATCGAGGGCGTAACTGCTCCCGGTGCAGCGGGATTCGATGTCGTGGAGAAGTTGCGGACCGGTGTGGTCGGTGGCGGTCAGCAGCCACTCGTCGGGTCCGAGCCAGATGACCGTGCGTCCTCGGGTGCGTCGGAGCGCGCACACCGGGGGCAACCCGAGTGCGGCGACCGTGCCGGGTTCGGCGGTGCGAACCACCACCTGGGCCAGTGCGGGTGTCTCGATCAGCCCCACCTGCGGAGCGAGGTCGGACATGCGGGCTGCCATGTCCGATAACGTGGTTCGGGGCGAGAGGGTGTCAGCCATCGCGGCGGTCTCCTTCCGGATCGACGAACAACGGTGCGGTGACCTCGACCTCGCACAGGGTGTCGCCGACGGGGACGTCGAGAATGTCGCCGATCCGATCGCGACCGCCCTTGACGAGCGCCAGCGCGAACGTGCGGCCCAGTTCGGCACTGAGGTAGCTGGAGGTGACGTGACCGAGCATGGGTACCGGGGTCGGTGGCAACGTGCGGTCGGGTGTGCGGGCGACGATCTGTGCGCCTTCGGGAAGCCGGGTCCGGCCGTCGACCGGCAGGAGCCCGACGAGCTGCTTTCGGCTCTCGGTGAGATCGGCTGCGCGAGCGAATGATCGCTTACCCAGGAAGTCGGGTTTGCGTTTCGACACGACCCACGACATTCCGAGATCCTGTGGGGTCACCGTGCCGTCGGTGTCCTGCCCGATGATCGGGTAGCCCTTCTCGGCGCGCAGCACGTGCATGGCCTCGGTACCGTACGGGGTGATGCCGAACTCATCACCCGCCGATACCAGTGCACACCAAACGGTTTCGGCGTAGCCGGCGGCGACGTTCACTTCGTACGCCAGTTCGCCGGAGAAGCTGACTCGGCCGATCCGCACCGGAACCGCGTCGGCGAACGTGGTGTCACGCCACTCCATGAACCCGAAGGCGTCGTTACCCACGTCGAGATGGCCGAATACCTTGGCGATCACCTCGCGTGACCGAGGGCCGACCACCGGAAAGGTCGACGTGTGGTCGGTGAGCGAGGTGAGGAACACCGTCAGATGCGGCCACTCGGTCTGATGCCACTCCTCCATCCAATCGAGCACGGCCGCAGCGTTTCCGGTGGTGGTGTAGACGGTGTAGCGGTCGTCGGCGATCCGCATCACCGTGCCGTCGTCGAGCACCATGCCGTCCGGCCCGCACATCACGCCGTAGCGCACCTTGCCCACGGCAAGTGTGCTCATGAGGTTGGTGTAGAGCATGTCGAGAAAGGCGGGCGCGTCGGCACCGGCCACGTCGATGACCCCGAGGGTGGAGCCATCGAGGATGCCGACCCCGCGTCGCACCGCGGTGCATTCGCGCAGTACGGCGTCGCGCATGTCCTCGCCGGGTCGCGGATAGTGCCGTGGACGCTTCCACTGGCCGACGTCTTCGAACACCGCGCCGTGCTCCACGTGCCAGTGGTGCAGCGGCGTGCGGCGAATGGGGTCGTAGAGGTCGCCGCGGTTGCGGCCGGCGAGCGCGGCAAACGACACCGGTGTGTAGGGCGGACGGAACGTGGTGACCCCGGCGTCGTCGAGATCGATGCCGAGCATGTTGGCGACGATCCCGGACGCCACGATGCCCGAGGTCTTTCCCTGGTCGTGCCCGGTGCCGATCGTGGTGTACCGCTTGACGTGCTCCACCGAACGCATGCCGGCACCGAGGGCGCGGGCGATGGCGGCGACCGTGGCGTCGCGCTGGAGGTCGACGAACGACTCGGTTGCGTCGGCGTCGGGTACATACCAGCAGGTGGCGGGTGCGGCCTGGGTGCGGTCGACCACGCGCGGCACCGCGCGCAGTTCGGGCGCCGGTACGCCGAGCGAGCGGAGCGCGTTGAGCCCGCCGCGTCGACCGTCGGTCAGGCAGGCGCCCTCGTGCACCAGTCCGGCTGCGGCCCCGACAATCTCGACCCCGTCGACCGAGCCCGCCGGGAGGAACGCCGACGCGTCGGCGTCGAAGGCGATGGGGCCGCGCAGCTGGCTGTAGAGGTGGACCGCCGGATTCCAGCCACCGCTGACCAGGATCGAGTCGCATT
Source organism: Gordonia sp. NPDC003429 (assembly GCF_053588575.1). Classification (NCBI taxonomy): domain Bacteria; kingdom Bacillati; phylum Actinomycetota; class Actinomycetes; order Mycobacteriales; family Gordoniaceae; genus Gordonia; species Gordonia sp. NPDC003429. The sequence continues at coordinate 64,527 of NZ_JBSFQF010000018.1, read as the reverse complement.
CGACGTGGCGGCCGTCGCTGAGCGTCGCGCCTGTGACGGCGGGGTGGTGGTCTCGACAAGCTCGACCAGCGGGGGGCGCGTCGCCAGCGGGAGGGGCGTCGCCGGCGGGGGACGGGGCGGGGGAGGCGGCGAGGACCGTGGTGCCGGTGAGCACCGGGATACCGAGTCGGTCGGCCTCGGCGCGCAGGTCGGCGGACACCGCGCTGCGGATGTCGACGATCGCCTGCACGCGACTGCCCGCGGCGGCGAGGTCGAATGCCGCGGTGTAGGCGGAGTCGCAGGCGGCGAACACGAGGGGCCGGTCGGCCACACGGACGGCAAATCGGTGCAGGTAATCGGTGGCGGCTCCGGCGAGCATCACGCCGGGAAGGTCGTTGGCGGCGAACACGATCGGCCGCTCGTGGGCGCCGGTGGCCAGGATGATCCACCGCGCGCGGATGCGATGGATGCGTTGGCGCGACACATGCGCGGGCGCGGCGGTGCCGAGATGATCGGTGCGCTGCTCGACGGCGAGGATGAATCCGTCGTCGTAGGCGCCGAATGCTGTGGTGCGGATCAGGCGTGTGGTGCCGGGGTGGGCGTCGAATTCGGCGACGGCGTCGGAGACCCAGGGCGCGGAGGGCGTGGCGCCGCCCGGTTCGGCGCGTTCGTCGACGAGGAGCACCCGCACGCCGGAACGCGCTGCGATGAGGGCCGCCATCATCCCAGCTGCGCCGGCGCCCACCACGAGCACGTCGGGGTGGTGGTGCAGCGAGTCGTATCGTGCGTCGTCGGGAACCATCGACAACGCGCCCTGTCCGGGGACCCCGCGGGCGACGAGCCCCGGGCACAGTTCGACCGTGGTCGCCGGAACCATCGGCTCGATGAACGGTGCGTCGATGCCCACCTGGGCGGTGGCGTCCTCCGACCAGGAACCGGTGATCCCGCGTGGTCGGCCGAGGTTGACACTGGTGGTGATGCCACGAACACCGTTGGCCAGCAACGCCGATGCGAGGGTGTCGCCGCGGTAGCCGGTGTAGGTGTCGCCGTCGAAGGTGAACGCGATCGGGCTGGTCCGGTCGATGCGTCCGCCGGTCGGCTGCCGAAAAGGTTGGCTCATCGGGTATCTCCGGAGTCGCGGTGATCGGTGAGCGGGCGTGCCGGGGTGGTGGCGCCGCTGAAGGCGTAGGTCACGGTGTCTCGGCGGACGGTGAACCACTGGCGGCAGCCGGCCGAGTGACACCACCGTTCGGCGAGTTCTCCTTTGGGGTTGGGGCGGAAGAACAGATACTGCGACCACTGGGTGTCGTCGAGTGCGGAGGGGTCGGGCGGGTAGGCGACACCGGACGCCGCGCCATAGTGGAACTCGACCTCTTCGCGTGGGCCGCAGTAGGGGCAGGAGATGAGTTGCATCGGTGAGTCTTTCGGTTCTCGGTGCGGACGACGGTCGGGGTCAGTGGGCGACGGCGGCGGCACCGTGCTCGTCGATGAGCGCGCCGGTGACGAAGCGGTCGAGCGTGAACGGGGCGTTGATCTGGTGCGGGTCACCGGTGGCGATGGTGTGCGCCAGGCACCACCCGACACCGGGAGTGGCCTTGAAACCGCCGGTGCCCCAACCGCAGTTGAGATAGAGGTTGCGGTAGGGGGTGGCTCCGATGATGGGAGAGGCGTCGGGGGTGACGTCGACGATGCCGCCCCAGGTGCGCAGCAGGCGCGCGCGGCCGAACACCGGGAACAGCTCGACGGCGGCGGCCATCTGGCGTTCGATGATGTGGAACGCGCCGCGTTGTCCGTAACCGTTGTAGGAGTCCACGCCGGCACCCATGACGAGTTCGCCCTTGTGCGCCTGTGACACGTAGACGTGAACGGCGTTGGACATCACCACCGTCGGGTGGATGGGTTCGAGCAGTTCGGACACCAGCGCCTGCAGCGGATGGCTTTGGATGGGCACGCCGAAACCGAGTTGGTCGGTCAGTGTGGAGGTGTGTCCGGCGGCGCAAAGCGCCACGGTACCCGCGCCGATCCGCCCCTGGGTGGTCTCGACGGCGGTGACTTTGCCTCCATCGGTGACGAATCCGGTGACCTGACAGTTCTGGATGATGTCGACGCCCGCATTGCTCGCCGAGCGTGCGAATCCCCAGGCGACGTAGTCGTGTTTGGCGATGCCGCCGCGCTGCTGGAAGGTGGCGCCGTGGACGGGATAGCGGATCGACGGAGAGACGTTGACGATCGGGCAGACGTCGGCGACCTGTTTGGGGTCGAGCCACTCGGCGTCGATGCCGTTGAGCCGGTTGGCCTCCACGCGGCGGATGCTGTCGCGGACGTCTTGTTCGGTGTGCGCGAGGTTGAGAACGCCGCGCTGGCTGAACAGGATCGGGTAGCCGAGTTCCTCCTCGAGACCTTCCCACAGCTTCAGGGAGTGTTCATAGATGCCCGCGCTCTCGTCCCACAGATAGTTGGACCGGATGAGGGTGGTGTTGCGGGCCATGTTGCCGCCGGCGAGCCAACCACGTTCGAGGACTGCGACATTGGTGATGCCGTGGTTGCGGGCGAGGTAGTGCGCGGTGGCCAGTCCGTGTCCACCGCCGCCGACGATCACGACGTCGTAGGTGGACTTGGGTTCGGGGGTGTGCCACAGGAAATCGGGGTGAGCAGGCAGATCGGCGCCGGGAGCGGTTGCGGGGGAGTCTGTGTGGGGTGTCATCGGTGTCCTCAGTAGTCGATCACGACCGGTGTCAGCGGTTCGGAGCAGCAGAGCAGGATCTTGCCCTGCTCGATCTCACGTGGGCGGATGCCGCCCTGATGGTTCATCACGACGTCACCGGATACCTTGCGTACCTTGCAGGATCCACAGAGTCCCACTCCGCACGACGACGGCAGGGTGACTCCCGCGGATGCGGCTGCCGACAGGATGGTGGTGCCCGGTGACACGGTGACGCGGCGGGCGCGGCGGGTGAAGTCGACGGTGTGTCCGCTCTCTGCGGTGACGATGTGATCGGTGGTCGGCGCGGCGAAGCCGAAACTCTCCTCGTGGATGCGGGTCAGGGGGACCCCGGCGGTGACCAATGCGGTGCGGACCGAGCTGCGGAATCCGCCTGGGCCGCAGAGGAATATCTCGCGTTCGGTCATGTCCGGACAGATCAGGGCGAGGAGGTTGCCGTCGACTCGTCCGCGGTGTCCGGGGCCGGCGTCGGTCGCGTCCGTGCGGGTGCGTGCGTAGGCGACGGTGAGGCCGGGGTGCCGGGCGGCGAGGTCGTCGAGTTCGGCGCGGAAGGGGATGTCGGCGGTGGTTCGGGCGCTGTGCACGAAGACGATGTCGGCGGTGAGGTCGGTGTCGGTGGCGGCCCGCACCATCGACATCACCGGGGTGATGCCGCTGCCGGCGGAGATGAACAGGTACTTGTCGGCGTGTGCGGTGACGTAACTGAACCGTCCCGACGGACCGGCGGCGATGATGCTCATCCCGGGCCGGAGGTGATCGTGCAACCAGTTGGAGACATGGCCTCCGGCAACGCGTTTGACGGTGATCGACAGCGCGTCACGCCGCACCGGCGAGGACGAGATGCTGTAGCAGCGTTGCACGTCGCGTCCGTCGATGGTGAGGGTGATGGAGAGGAACTGCCCGGGCCGGAAATCGAAGAGTGGGCCGTCGGGCGAGGTGAAGGAGAACGTCGCCATGTCGGCGGTGACGTCCTCGCGTGCCGTACACATCAGGATGTGGTCACTCACGCGCCACCACCGAATGATCGGACAACGCGAGGCCGTCGCGGAGCGCGGTGATGTACCAGTTGACGAACGCCTCCACCTGGAATTCGGACGGCCCGTAGGGGCCCGGCAGGTAGGCGGGACTGCTGATGCCCTGCTGCGCTAGTTCGACGAGGTCGGCGTCCTGCTGGTTGGTGATCTCCCAGACGCCGGTGAGACGGTCGAGGTCGTAGTCGACGCCCTCGACCGCATCGGGATGCACCAGCCAGGTGGTGCGCACAAGGGTGCGGTCGGCGGCGACGGGAATGACGGAGAACAGGACGGCGTGGTCGCTGGTGACATGCATCCACATGTTGGGTTGCATGTGCATCGACAGGCGGCCGAGGCGGGTGGGCGGCAGGTCGGTGAGCAGTCGGCTGCAGGCGATGGTGCCGTCGAGCGTGAAGGATTCGCCGGCAAGGTCCATGGCCTCGCGCTCGATGTGGAAACCCGTTGTGCGCGTGTCGAGTTGCTCGATACGAGGGTAGGGCAACGATAATGACTCCCACACCTCGGTCATCTCGGCGGTGGCCCGGCGATACTGGCCGAACACCGGACGCAGTCGTGCCGGGATCGCGTCGTCGGTGCTGTATCCCCAGGTGGGGAAGAAGACATTGAGCAGTTCGGGGTGCCCGCCGCAGTGATAGCACTCCCGATTGTTCTCCATCGTGAGCTTCCAGTTGCCGTTCTCCATCAGATCGGTCTGCTTGGCGACTTTGGCGTCGGCGAGGTGGTGCGGTGCCAGGTAGGGCTCGATGATGGCAGCCACCTCGTCGATGTCGGCGGGTGGATCATCGGCGAGGCAGAGGAAGATCAGCCCGGCGATGGTGCGCACGTGCACGGGGCGCAGACTGAAGCACTTCTTGTCGAATCCGGGTGCCTGAGCGTCGGCGAAGCGGAGCCGGCCATCCATACCGTAGGTCCACGAGTGGTACGTGCAGACGATGGTGCCGACGGATCCACTTGTCTCGGTGAGGAGTCGGGCGCCGCGGTGCCGGCAGACGTTGTGGAAGGCGCGGACATGTTCGTCGTCGTCGCGGGCGATGATGACCGAGCGGGTGCCGAACGTGATGGTGACGTAATCGCCGGGTTCGGGGATCTCGGCCTCCGTCGCCGCGAAAAACCATCTCTTGGAGAAGATTTCGGCGAGGTCGAGGTCGAAGAACCGCTGATCCACATAGAACGGTGCGGGCAGGCTCTGCCCGCGGATGCGTCCGGAGATGAGCTGGGCCGTCGCCTCGTCGACCCCGGGATCTCCGGAGGGCATGGGCGTGCTGCGTGCGCCCGCAAGATCTGCGGTCATCGGGGCAGAACCCTCTCTCGAGCCGGGGATGTGATCGGTCCGTGCGAGAAGGAGCGATCGAGTTGCGTATTGCGCAACGGCGCGCATGTTATGCAACAAGTGTGCGGCGTGCATAAACGCGTGTCAACCCGGGGTCGGGAATGTCGGGATCGGCCGAAGAATTACGCGGCGGCGATCAGGTGAGTGGCAGCTCCGCGACGAACGCGCCGGTCGGCTTCGCCGAACCACCAGGCGGTTCGACGGTGAAGGCGAGCGTCTTCGCGTTGCCGATGTGCGGGATGACCGCGGTGGTCGACGGAGCCACGTCCTTGTCGGTCATGGTTCCGGCGGAGGTGGCGCCGTCCGGTCCGACAAGCCACATCTGATACACGGTTCCCGACTTCGGCGGCGGCACGTCGTTCATCACCAGCACGCCCGCGTCGGCGGTATCGGAGAAGGTCACCGTGGCGCGGCCGGTGGCGACATCGCCCGATGTGGAGCGCACGTCCTTGGCGGCGAACACCTGCTCGGCGGTGTTCGGGGTGGGCTGATCCGAGCCGGTGACGGAGGTGCCGATCAACCACCCGACCGCTCCGACGGCGATGGCGACCACGGCGGCCGCGGCGAGGTAGATGGCGCGGCGGCGGCGGAGGGGCACGACCTCGGCGGTGGTTTCGACAGGCTCAACCAGCGAGGGGGACTCAACCAGCGGGGGGGTGGTTTCGACAGGCTCAACCAGCGGGGACGGCTCAACCAGCGAGGGCGGCTCAACCAGCGGGGACGGCTCAACCAGCGGAGGCAGCGACGACGCTGCCGCAAGGATGCGGTCGCGCAGGGTGGGTGGCGGTGCGGTGGCGGTGGCTGCGCTCATCGACGCCATAGCCTCGCGGGTCGCGCGGACCTCGCGGTCGAAGGAGTCGCGGACGTCGGCGTCGGCGTCGGCGCGGTGCCGGACGACGGCGTCGAGTTCATCGGCGGGCAGCACGTGGAGCGCGACGAGCGGAGCCATGCCGACGAGTTCGTCGGCATTGCCGGAAGCACTGACATCAGACATCGGGGTCCCCCAGGCATTTGCGGAGACGGATCAAGCCGTCGCGAATGCGACTCTTGACCGTGGGTAGGGCAACGGACAGTTGATCGGCCACTTCGCGATAGGTGAGGCCGTGGTAGTACGCAAGGTCCACCGACTCACGCTGGACGTCGGTGAGGGTTTCCAGGCAGCCGCGTACCTGTGCGCCGGTTTCCTGCGCGCCGACGGTCTCGCTCACCACGTCGAAAGTGGCGGTGTAGTCGGCACTTCCGTAGGTGAGTTCGCGGCGCGTCGACGCCGTCTCCGAGCGCACCCGGTCGACCGCGCGGCGGTGCGCCATGGTGATCAGCCAGCTCAGCGGCGATCCGGCAGCGGGATCGAACGTCGACGCCGATCGCCACACCTGCAGGTAGACCTCCTGCGTGGTCTCCTCGCTGTACCCGGGGTCGCGCAACACCCGAACCACCATGCCGTAGACGCGGTGGCTGGTGAGGTCGTAGAACTCGGCGAACGCGGCGGCATCGCCGTCGGAGATCTTCTCGAGCAATGTGGGCAAAACGGTCAGCCCGTGGTCGTTGTGGGTGGTCACCAGCCTGCCTCTGCGTCCATCGACGCTCAGACTAGTAGCCGGTGGTTGCCGCCTCAACCAGACGCCCGACCCAAAGCTGCGCCGGGGAGGCGCCCACAGAGCGATCCCTGATGTCACGAGCGTCACGGTCACCTTCCCCTCGTCGTCATTGCGACCGCCCCGAGGCGCCGGTGTGTTTGGGAGGACGTGGCAGGAAATACGATGTCCGCTGCTGATACGCCGGATACCCGGGACGCTTGCTCATCGATTCCTCGAGCAGCCGCGCGCCGGTGGCGAAGACCAGGAAGTACGTCATCACCACCGGTGAGAGTACGGTGAGTACTCCCGGCCAGGCCGAGGCGGCGATGAGCCACATGCCCCACCACACGCTGGAGTCGCCGAAATAGTTCGGGTGCCGGGTCCACGCCCACAGACCGCGGTCCATGATCGTCCCCTTGTTCGACGGGTCGGCCTTGAACGCCGTCATCTGCGCATCGCCGACCGCCTCGAAGAGCAGTCCCACCACCCAGATCACGACCCCGGCGCCCAGCACGATCCACCACACGCCGGTGGTCGCGCCCACCACGGCCGAGACCTGCAGCGGTAGCGAGACGAACCACTGAGCGGCACCCTGGGTGAGGAAGATCTTGCGGATCACCGTCCACGCGCTGGGGTCCTCGCCGAGCAGTTTCTGGTAGCGCGGGTCCTCGCCCTTGCCCTTCGACTTGCCGTACATGTGCCACGTGAGTCGCAGTCCCCAGATGGTGACCGCGAGCGCCAGGATCAGGCGGCGGGTGAGGTCGCCGCCGCCCACCGCGAACGCGATCCACCCCACTCCGACGAAGCCGAAGCCCCAGATGACGTCGACGACGTTGTAGCGGCCCAGGCGTCGGCCGATGATATAGGTGACGGACTGCAGTACCACCAGGAACAGCAGGGATGCCCCGGTGACCGCGCCGAATCCGGCCCATCCGGTCATGGTCGATCCTCCGTGGGGCGGGAGAAGACGAGTTGGTGGACGTCGAGATATCCGGCGCGGAACCCGGCCTCGGAGTAGGCGAGGTAGAACTGCCACATCCGCATGAAGGTGGGGTCGAATCCGAGTGCGGCCACCTCGGTGCGGTGGGCGGTGAAGCGCTCCCGCCACAGCCGCAGCGTCTCCGCGTAGTGGGCGCCCATCGCGCGGTTGTCGATGAGACGAAGCGAGGTGTGCTTGTCGGTGACCGCGCGCAGCGCATCCAGCGACGTCAGCTGACCGCCGGGGAAGATGTACTTGTGCACCCACGTGTAGGTGTTACGGGAGGCGCGCATCCGGTCGTGCGGCATGGTGATCGCCTGGATCGCCACCCGGCCGCCGGGCGCGAGCACCTTGTCGATCGTCGAAAAGTATGTGGGCCAGTACTTTTCGCCCACCGCCTCGATCATCTCGACGGACACCACGGCGTCGTAGGTGCCCTCGACCTTCCGGTAGTCGAGCAGATCGATCTCTACGCGATCGGCGAAACCGGCGTCGGCGACACGTTGCCGGGCCAGCTCACGCTGCTCGCTGGACAGGGTCACCGACCGGACGGTGGCGCCGCGGGCGGCCGCGCGCAGACACAGCTCACCCCAGCCGGTGCCGATCTCGAGTACCCGCGTTCCCGGGCCGACGCCGGCGGCGTCGAGCAGTCGGTCCACCTTGCGGCGCTGGGCGTCGGCGAATTCGCCCCAGGTGGCGCGGGCCGCGGGGTCGGTGTCGATGCCCGACGCGGAGTCGAAGAGCGCGCTCGAGTAGGTCATCGTCTCGTCGAGGAAGGTGGCGAACAGTTCGTTGGAGAGGTCGTAGTGCCGCGCGATGTTGCGCCGGGTGTTGGCGGTGGTGTTCTCCTCGTCGGCGGGCTGCTTGGGGAGAACGAGCGCACGCAACGTCTGCAGGGGTTTGGGAACCAATCGGGCGGCGCGCTCGGCGAAGGGGGTGAGCACACCGACGAGGTCGTCGGTGGTCCAGTCCCCGGCCATGAACGCCTCGCCGAATCCGATGAGGCCGTGCGACCCCACGCGGCGCGAAAATGCTTGGGGCCGACGCACGATCATGCGTGGGAGCACCTCGTCGGTCTCCCGGCCGCGGCGCGATCCGTCGGGGTATTCGATACGGACCGCGAGACCGGACGTGGCATGCCGGAACAGCCAGCTCGCCGCGCGGCCCCGCACGCGGGCCGATGTGCCGGTGGGGACGGCCGCGACGTCGGGCCAGCGGCGTGCGTCCTCGGGCGAGAGGTCGGTGGCGAACTTGTCGTCCTTGGCGGTGGACGACGGGTCTGCGCCTCGGGTGGGGGTGCTCATCGGTGTCCTTCCGGTACAGGGGATGGGGTCTTCTGGGCACGGTCGACGGGATTCTGGGCACGCTCGACGGTGGTTTCGACAGGCTCAACCAGCGGGGGCGGCTCAACCAGCGAATGGGGCTCTACCGGCGGGTGGGTGGTTTCGACAGGCTCAACCAGCGGGTGGGACTCAACCGGCGGGTGGGGCTCAACCGGCGGGTGGGTGGTTTCGACCGGCGAGGAAGGGGGGGTGGGGCGGGGGACGATGGGAAGTCGCTTGGCCCACAGGCGGATTCCGTGGAAGCGGATGCGTGCCGACACCACCAGCGGCGCTAGCGGTGCGCGCAGTTGGGTGGCCAGCATCGTGGCGGGGGTGGCGGGCCGGGCACGTCCGCTCAGCGACGCGACGAACGGATCCTGGCCCTCGCGTTCCAGGGTGATCGACACCGCCACCCGACCCTGCGGATCGGGTTCGGGCACCCGCAGCCGGTAGCGCCCCGACACGTCGTTGAACGGCGAGACGTAGAACTCCTTGTCGACCTCGGCGCGTCCGTGATCGTCGGGATGCACCACATAGCAGTGACGTCCGCCGTAGGTGTTGTGCACCTCGGCGACCACGCAGGCGAGCGAGCCGTCGGCGTGATGGCACCAGTACACGCTGAGCGGGTTGAACACATAACCCGCCACCCGCGGCGACAGCAGCGCCGTCACCGTGCCCTGCGGTGGGGTGACCCCCGCGCCGAGCAGGTGCGCGTCGAGCCGATCCCGCAGCGTCTGTCCGTCGACGACCGGCTCGGGAAAGTGGTCGGCGGCACGGAACTGCGCGAACGGGCGCAGCGGGGCAGGTGGCTCGGGCAGATCGTCGAGATCGATCAGCCACGACACACTGCGGTAGGTGAAGGCATGTCGGACCGGCGAGGTCCGGGTGTGGGTGATCCGGGTACGCACGATGGATGCGGTCGCGACGGTCATGACGACTCCGTTGCCGGCACGGTCGAGACGTGGTCGGCAGTGTTTGAAGCCGGCGGATTCGCACCGGCCGCCGAGTTCCAGTCGACACCGAGTCGCGCCGCGGCACGGGCACCCGACGCGGCACCGTCCTCATGGAAACCCCACCCGTGATAGGCGCCGGCGAACACCACGGAGTCGGAGTCGATCTGCGGCAGTTGCGCTTGGGCGGCAACCGATTCCGTGGTGTAGACGGGGTGCTCGTAGGTCATCTCCGCGATCACCGACGACTCGTCGACCAGGTCGGTGCGCCCCACCGTCACCAGCATCCGCGGGTGGCCCGGATCGAGCCGCATCAGCCGGGTGAGGTCGTAGGTGACGGCGATCGCCGAATCGTCGTCACCGATCTGGTAATTCCACGACGCCCACGCGCGGCGGGCTTGCGGCATCAGTGAGGTGTCGCTGTGCAGGACAACGGGTTTGGGAAGATAGGAGATCGCCGACAGTACCCGCTGCTGGTCGGCGGTCGGTTCGGCCAGCATGCGCAGCGCCTGATGGGGGTGGGTGGCGATCACCGCGGCGTCGAAGACCTCACTGCCGCCACCGTCGACGCCGACCTCCACCGAGCCGTCGGGCCGGGTGTGCACCCGGGTGACCGGTGCGCCGGTGCGCACCGTGCCGCCCTGGGCCCGCACCCGCTCGTCGACGGCCCGCACATAGGTGCCCGATCCGCCGACCACCGTGCGCCAGGTGGGCGACCCGAACACGGTGAGCATGCCGTGGTGGTCGAGGAAGGTGAACAGGTAGCGGGCGGGATAGCGTGCCGCCGTCTGCGCGTCGCAGGACCACACCGCGGCCACCAGCGGCAGCATGAAGTTCTGCTGGAAGTAGTCGGAGAATCCCTCGCGGACCACGAATTCGGCCAGCGGCTCGTCGGAGTCGGGATCATCGAGCAGTCTCCGCGCCGCGCGGTGGAACCGCACGATCTCACCCAGCATCAGCAGGTACCGGCCGCGGCGCAGGTTGCGCGCGGTGGGGAAGAGTCCGGAGATGCCCAGCGCGCCCGCGTACTCCAGGCCATTGAGCTCGGAATGCACCGACATGGACATGTCGGTGTCACGGGTGGCGACGCCGAGCTCGTCGAACAGTCGCAGCAATGTGGGGTAGGTGCGGGTGTTGTGAACGATGAATCCCGAGTCGACGCCGACGGTGCTGCCGTCGGGCATCGGCACCTGATGGGTGTGCGCGTGCCCGCCGAGCCGGTCGTCGGCCTCGAAAAGGGTGACCCGAGAACTCTTCGACAGGATGTGCGCGGCGGTCAGGCCGGCCACTCCGCTGCCGATGACGGCGGTGGTGGCGGGCGGAACCGCGCGCATAGGCGAACTCATGCCCGTTGTTCGGTGCCGCAATGTCCTCGGATGGGTCGCGCGGGCACGGCCGGGCAGCGAGTGTGCATGCCACCATTGTGGGCTGCGCAGGGCGATAGGGCACGCTCTTGCTCACCCGGCCGTCACGCACCGGGATGGATACCCTGACACCATGAGCGGCAGAACCCAAGACCACGCGCGGTCCGCGGTCTGGGCAGTGCTGACCACATTCGTGCTGATCGTGCGGCTGCTGGCGTCGATCGCGACGGTGATCCTGGTGATCGGATGGGTGATCGCGACGGTGCGCGACTCGATCGACAACCTGTTTCTGTGGCCGGCGGTGATCAGCGGTGCGGCACTGCTGCTGAGCACCTACGCCTACAGCTACCTGCGGGCCCGCTACCCCCGGCGCAACGGGTGGCAGCCCTAGCGGTACCCGGATCGGATCGACCCGCAGCGGGCACTCACCCGAGGGTCACACCCGGACGCCGGGCATGTACTCGTCGCTGTCCACGATCTGCGCACCCAGCGGGAAGAGCGAGATCGGCACCATCTTGAAGCTGGCGATGCCCAGCGGGATGCCGATGATGGTGATGCACATCAGAAGCCCGAAGGAGATGTGGCCGATGGCCAGTTCCCATCCGGCGAGCAGAATCCACAGGATGTTGCCGAGCAGCGACCCCACGCCGGCGGTGGGTTTGCGGACCACGGTGCGGCCGAACGGCCACAGGACATAATTCGCCATCCGGAACGAGGCGACACCGAACGGGATCGTGATGATCAGGATGCAGAAGATGATCCCGAAGAACACGTAGGCGATGGCCATCCAGATGCCACAGAGCAGAAGCCAGATGATGTTCAGAATGACGCGCATGACCTCATTGTCCTCGCTGCGGGCCTTCTGATTGCCTGCGGCGTGAAGATTCGAGGCAAATCGTCCGGGACGGGTGACCTCGGCGGGTTCAGGACGTGGGGGCGGTCCGGTTCATCAGCGCCACCCCGCCGGCGGTGGCGACGCCGACCGCGCCCAGCACCAGCGCGGCGTCGGTGATGCCCGACCATCCGTACGTCGGACGCACGCCGAGATAGACCAACAGTCCGATGGCCGCCGCGGTGCCCACCAACGCGAGCGCGGTGACACCACGCACACCGTGGTACTGGCCGCCGGCCACCAGCGCGGCCAGCGCCGTCCACGCGAGGGCAACCAGGATCGCGGCGATCACGTCGGAGGCCCGATGCCACCCGGCGACCATCGTCGCCGCGGCGATGAGGGTGACCGCGAAGGCACCCACCGGTACCACCACCAGACGCAGTCGTCGTGGGCTGACGAGGAGCAGCGCACCCAGGCCCGCGGCCGCGACGGTGGTGTGTCCGCTCGGGAAGCTGTTGTTGGACGCGGCGACGCCGTCGGCGAGGTCGGACCGCTCGATCAGGAAGTGTTTGAGGATCTGCGTGGTGAGGGCGGCGCCGCCCATCACGATCACCGCCGCCACCCCGAGACGCACCTTGCCGCGCGCCATCGCGATTCCCGCGCACACCAGCACCAGCGCCACCGCGGCACCCGATACGTAGCCGAGCAACTGCAGCACGGATCGTTGACCTTCCGCGGTGCCGTCGACCGCGAGCATCGCGCGTTGGTCGGCGCGCTGTCCGACACCGGTGTGCAGGGCGAACCACGCCAGTGCTGCCAGGGCCGCGCAGCTCGCCACCAGTGTTGCTGCGGCCACCGGCCGGATACTCGGGCGCGCGGCGACCTGCGAGTGGGAGAACTCGGGGTGGTGGTTGTCGAGCGCGGTCATGCTTCCACTGTGCCGGAACGTGTGGCCGTCGTGCCCGTATCCGGCACGCGCCGTTCAGAACTGGACACGTGGTGGCTGCTGCTGTCCTTCGGGGGCGCGGTAGAACTCGCGGGAGCGGACGCCGGCCATGGCGGAGAAGAACATCCATGGAATGGTCGTCACCAGCGCGTTGAGCCGCGACACTGCGTCGTTGTAGTACTGGCGGGCGAACGAGAGTTTGTTCTCGGTGTCGGAGAGTTCCTGTTGCAGCGCGATGAAGTTGGCCGACGCCTTGAGGTCCGGATAGTTCTCGGCGACGGCGAACAACCTGCCGAGGGCTTGGGACATGGTGTTGTCGGCGGCCGCGCGTTGCTCCACCGACCCGCCGTGGGCCGCTTGCTGCAGTCCGGCGCGGGCGGCGGTCACCTGTTCGAACACCCCGCGTTCGTGGGCGGCGTAGCCCTGCACGGTGTTCACCAGGTTGGGGATGAGGTCGGCGCGACGGGTGAGCTGAACGTCGATGCCGCCCAATGACTCCTGCGCGGTGATGTCGGCGCGGCGCAGACGGTTGAATGCGATGGCCGCGAAGGCCACGAGCGCGACGACGAGTACGACGACGATGACGAGAACGATGATGACGGCGGTCATGCCGGGCCTTTCCTACGGGTCCTGTGGTTCTTGCGGGTCGTGTGTGCTCTGCGGAGAGATCTTGGAAGAGTATGTGCGCGGCGTGCTGCGCGGGATGTTTCCGGCGGTCACCATGATGCGCCGGTCACCACGATCCGCCCCCGCCCCCGCCGCCCCCGCCGCCGGAGAAGCCGCCACCGAACCCGCCGCCGCTACCCGACGACGAGGACTGACTGGCCGAGTACGCCGATAGTGACGACGAGATGCTGGCGTCGAAGTTGTCGAGGTTCGCGCTGGACCATCCGGTCCCCGGCGACGAGCCGTACGCGCCGGCCAGCCACACCGGGGTTGGTGGTTCGGTACCCATGGCGGCACGGTATTTGGCCGCCCACGCGGCCGCGCAGCCGAACGCCATCGCGTACGGGATGTAGGAGGTGTAGAGGTCCTTGCGGGCGGAGAAGTCGAGCCGGTCGCGGTTGGACGGGGTGGAGAGCAGTCGCTCGAAACCGCCGGCCTGCGACCACACCCCCCGGCCCAGTGCGGTGCGTCGGGTGCCGACGCCGGAGACCCACAAACCCGCACCGCCGATGGCGAACGCGGCGATCGGCAGCACCGCGAGGGAGAACGGGTACCAGCCGAGGATGAACAGCGCCGCGGCCACCACGAACGCGAGGGCCACCAGCCATCGGCCGATCTTCTCGGCGCGACTGTCGACGACGGTGCCGGAATCGCGTGCCCAGTTGGTGGTCGCCGCTTGCAGTTCGGACTTCGCACTGCTCAGCGTGCGTCCGGCGTCCACCGACCCGTCGGCCTTGAACTTCAGTCCGCTCGCCCGGATGTTGAGGCTGCGGGCCAGCGACCCCGTCACCGGGTCGACGGTGCGCCAGACGTCGGGGGAGACCAGCGAGGTCACCGTCCATTCGTCGCCGTTACGTTTGAGCGCGACCAGGCCTCGTTCGGCCATGAACAGCAGCGTGGAGGTCAGTGCGGTCGACGGAACCGATTCGCGCGCAACGTAATAGGTCTGCACCGGACTGAGGGTCATCGTCGGGTTGGCCGGGTCGGTGGGCGGGCCGTACATGACCGGCAGCAGCGGTTGGCGTTCGATGCTGCGCACGACCAGGAACACACCGATTGCGAAGGTGACCAGCGAGAGCGCGAGCAGCACGAGGACGGTGATCAGCGACCGGCCCAGCACCCGGTCGAGTGGCTGAGGCCACGGGGTGGTGTCACGTGCGGGTGCGGCGATCGGCAGGTCGGCGCGGAAGGCGACGCCGCTCGACGGCGGCAGCGCGCCGGTGGTGACCACCCGCGTGTTCGGGCCGGCGTCGGTGACCGTGCACGGATCGCCGGTCTTGAGTGCGCAGGTGGCGGCGGTCGGCGGTACGGGCAGCGTGATGGTGCTCGTCGACTTCAGGATCGGCATCTGCCAGCCGTCGGCAACCACCCGCCACAGGAACTGGGAGGTGTCGCGTCCCGACCACCCGGCCGAGCCCGGGCTGTCGGAGGCCGAGCGCATGCCGGGTCCGATGACGCCGTCGACGGTGTAGTCGATGGTGTAGGTGTGCGAGCCGACGGCGAGGTAGGAGTCGGGGTCGCCGATCTTGGCGACGCGGAACCGGTCGTGCTTCTCCCAGCTCATCGCGACCGGAACCGATCCACCGTCGAGCCGGACGTGGATGTTCTCCGGGGTGAGGCGGACGCCGCTGTTCGAGGTGTCGACGACGTCCCAGAACCGGAAGATGCCGTGCCGGCCCTCGGGGAAATCGGCGGTGACCGTCTCCGACGCGCGCATCGTGCCGTCGCGCTCGACGTGGTAGGTGGCGCGGTAGTCGGTGATGGTGACGGGGTCGGTGCCCGAATCGGTGGAGGTGTCGAAATCGACGAGGGACCACGTCAGACCGATCAGCGTCAGCAACGCGACCGCACCGGACAGCAGAACCCTCTTCACGCAGGGGAGATTATTCGATGCGCGCGTCGGCGTCACCGGTCCGTCATCCGGTTCGCCTACGGGTGAGATCGGCCTGATGATCGGCGCGTTGTTGCCGTGGTCACAGCAATAGCGGCACAATCGTGGGAACCAGAGGTGGATTCGGAGGGCACATGACCGATGTTGCCGCGCTGTCCGCAACCGTCCGCCGCGCCTACGAGGACTTTCTTGCGGGAGTGAGCCCGTCCGCGGGGGCGGTGCGATCGGTGGTGGCCGAATCGTGGTCGCGCTCGTTGCGCAGGGGCATCGATCCCACCGAGAGCAGCGTCGACACCATCGAGATGACCGACGAGGAGTTCGCCCGGTATCGCGACAGCCATCCCATCACCGCGGTGCGGTCGGTGGTGCAGTCACTGATGCTCGACGACATCGCCGACTCCGGTGTGGTGGTGGCACTGACCGATCAGGTGGGCAGGCTGTTGTGGGTCGAGGGTGAGTCGTCGGCGCGCGACAAGGCCAGCAGCATCAACTTCGTCGAGGGGTCGATGTGGAGTGAGGACGTCGCCGGCACCAACGCCCCGGGCCTCGCGCTGGCACTCGACAAGGGGATTCAGGTGGTGGGTCCCGAACACTTCTCCAGTCAGGTACAGGAATGGAGTTGCGCCGCGGCCCCGGTGCACGATCCGGCGACCGGGCACGTGATCGGTGTGATCGACGTGACCGGTGGCCGTGCGGCCGCGGAACCCTTCGCGCTGGCCGCGGTGCGGTCGGTGGTGGCGGTGGTGGAACGCGAGTTGCAGTCACGGGCCGTCGACCTGGCCAACCCGGCGACATTCGCGGCGCAGGCGGGCGGGGCACGTCTGAGCGTGCTCGCCGACCACGCGTACCGGTGGCAGCGCGCCGGTGATCCCTCCGGGGCGCGCACCCTCTCACGCAGGCATGCCGAGATCCTGCTGCTGCTGCAGCACTTTCCGGAGGGGCTCAACACCGAACAGTTGGCGTTGCTGCTTGCCGACGACGGCATCGACCCGGTGACGGTGCGCGCCGAGATCTCCCGTTTGCGGCGCGATCTGGGCACCGACGTGCTGGGGTCGCGGCCCTACCGGCTGACCACCGAGTTGCACACGGATGTCGCCGACCTGCGTGAACGGGTGGCCGGCCGCGGGGATCTCACCGCGATCATCGACGACCTCGGGCGCGGTGGGCTGCTGGTGGAATCCAGTGCGCCGGGCATCGTCGAGATCTTCGAGGAACTCCGCGAGGACGTGCGGTCGCGGGTGATCGCCGAGGGTGAAGTGGGTGCGCTGCGCGCGTGGACGTCGTCGGCGCATGGGCGCGACGACCTGGTGGCGTGGCGGCGTCTGGAACACCGCCTGCCCGTCGGTCACCCGGACAGGGCCATGGTTGGGGGCCGGATTCGGCTCCTCGACCGGCGCTACGGGGTGTAGCGCAGCCTCGAACGCGCCCGCCGGGGACGGTGCAACCGGCGTCCCGCAACGTTGCAAACGCACCTGCAACGTGTCTGCAACCACATTGCTCCTACTGTGTGCAACACATCACATGCGATCCGGTCCATCGGGTCGCGGTGATACCGCAAACAGGCACTTGAGGAGTTACACATGACTGTCTACGCAAAGCCGGGAACCGATGGTTCGGTGATGTCGTTCGAGTCCCGCTATGACAACTGGATCGGTGGCCAGTGGACGCCGCCGGTGAAGGGGCAGTACTTCGAGAATCCGTCGCCGGTGGACGGCAAGACCTTCTGCGAGGTCGCCCGCTCGACCGCCGAGGACATCGACCTCGCGCTCGACGCCGCGCACAAGGCCGCCCCGCAGTGGGGCAAGATGCCCGTCGCCGAGCGTGCCCTGGCGCTGCTGCGCGTCGCCGACCGCATGGAAGAGAATCTCGAGAAGATCGCCGTCGCCGAGACCTGGGACAACGGCAAGGCCGTCCGGGAAACCCTGGCCGCCGACATCCCGCTGGCCATCGACCACTTCCGCTACTTCGCCGGCGCACTGCGCGCCCAGGAGGGCTCGATCTCCGAGGTCGACGAGGACACCGTCGCCTATCACTTCCACGAGCCGCTCGGCGTGGTCGGACAGATCATCCCGTGGAACTTCCCGATCCTGATGGCGGTGTGGAAGCTGGCTCCCGCGCTGGCCGCGGGCAACGCGGTGGTGCTCAAGCCGGCCGAGCAGACCCCGGCGTCGATCCTGTATCTGATGAGCCTGATCGCCGACCTGCTTCCGGCAGGCGTGGTGAACATCGTCAACGGGTTCGGTGTGGAGGCGGGCAAGCCGCTCGCATCCAGCAACCGCATCCGCAAGATCGCGTTCACCGGTGAGACCACCACCGGCCGGCTGATCATGCAGTACGCGTCGGAGAACCTGATCCCGGTGACCCTGGAACTCGGCGGCAAGAGCCCGAACATCTTCTTCGGCGACGTGATGTCGGCCGACGACGGCTTCCTCGATCGCGCCCTCGAGGGCTTCACCATGTTCGCGCTCAACCAGGGCGAGGTGTGCACCTGCCCGAGCCGCGCGCTCATCCAGGAAGACATCTACGACGACTTCATCGCGAAGGCCGTCGACCGGGTCAGCCGGATCAAGCAGGGCAACCCGCTCGACACCGAGACGATGATGGGCGCTCAGGCATCCAACGACCAGTTCGAGAAGATCAGCTCCTACCTGGCCATCGGCAAGGAGGAGGGCGCCAAGGTCCTCATCGGCGGCGAACCCGCCGACCTGGGCGGCGACCTCTCCGGCGGCTACTACATCAAGCCGACCGTGTTCGACGGCCACAACAAGATGCGCATCTTCCAGGAGGAGATCTTCGGCCCGGTGCTGGCGGTCACGACCTTCAAGGATTATGCCGACGCCATCCACATCGCCAACGACACCCTCTACGGACTCGGTGCCGGTGTGTGGAGCCGCGACGGTGCCACCGCCTACCGCGCGGGCCGCGAGATCCAGGCCGGACGCGTGTGGACCAACACCTACCACGACTACCCGGCACACGCGGCGTTCGGTGGCTACAAGCAGTCGGGCATCGGCCGCGAGACCCACCTGATGATGCTCGAGCACTACCAGCAGACCAAGAACCTGCTGGTGGGCTACGCGCAGAACGCGAAGGGCTTCTTCTGATCGCCTGAGCGCCCACGGAACCAGCGCCGCCGCGCAGCCCAGTCGGGTTGCGCGGCGGCGTCGTGGAATGGGCCTGTGATCAGGCCGCGTGGACTGTCGTGGCCGTCCCCGCTGTCGGTGCCGATGGTTGGGAGGGGGAGACGTTGTTGCCGGGCGTCGTTGGGGCAGCAGGGTTCACGGTCGGTGCCGACGGCTGCGCGGGTGAGACGTTGTTGCCGGGGGTCGACGGTACGGCGGGGTTGACGGTCGGTGCCGACGGCTGGGCCGGTGAGACGTTGTTGCCGGGGGTCGACGGTACGGCGGGGTTGACGGTGGGTGTCGACGGTTGGGCCGGTGAGACGTTGCCCGCGGGTGAGACATTGCCCCCGGTGGACGAACCCGACCCGTCGGTGTTCGATGTCACGCTGTAGGACGGTGTGGCGGCATGGGTGGCCTCGCCGTGGCCGACGAAGAGCAGCCCGACGGTGGCGGCGGCGAGCACCGCGAGACCGGCGATGCCGCCGATCAGCTTGGTGCGGTGCTGCTTGACGGTGCTCGGGGCCTCAGCGGCGGCGAGGTTGCTGCTGGTGTTGGTGTAGGTGGTGCTCATGGCGACTGCCTCGATTCTTCGGTCTGCCGGCCGAGGTTGTTTCTGTTGAACACCAATCACTTTCGTCGGCTCCGGGCCGACGCGGCATACCCCGGCCGGTGGATCGTCCGGTGGACGCTGCCCTCCACCGACTGGTGGACGCGCGGCTGCAACTCCTCTGCAACCAGCCCCGGCTAGTCTGTGTTGTAGATCACAGTGAGAGGTAGGCACATAATGCCCAGCGCACATTCCGACGCCACACATTCCGACACCGCACATTCCGATACGCCAGAGGACACCACGTCGATCCCGGCGCGCGTGATCGCCACCGACGCCTCCGTGGCGCTCCTGACGAAATTGTCGGAGTTGCACGGCGGGCTCATGATCCACCAGAGCGGTGGATGCTGCGACGGTTCGGCTCCGATGTGTTACCCGGTCGGCGAATATCGGGTGGGCCAGCGGGACGTGCTGGTGGGCGAGATCGAACTGCCCGAACCGATTCCGGTCGTACGGGTGTGGATCAACGGGGATCAGTTCGAACTGTGGAAGCACACCCAGCTGATCCTCGACGTGGTCAAGGGGCGCGGCGCCGGGTTCAGTCTGGAATCACCCGAAGGCGTCCGATTCCTTTCCCGCGCAAGAGCTTTCACCGAAGACGAGAATGCCGTGCTGGCGGAGAACCCGCCGCTGACCGGCGCGGCAGCAGGGGTGTGAGAAGGCAGCCGCGCTCAGCGGTCCGTCGGCGGATGGTCGAGCCACCAGGCGCGGATCATGCCGGGTGGACGACCGGGTTCGAGGTAATGCTCGGTGCCGAACGCGACAGGGAACACCTCGACGGGCATCGCCAGCAGTTGCCGCACGTCGCTCTGACTCGCATGACACGCCAACGCTTCACGCTTGGCCGCGACGTCGTCGCCGAGGTCGACGGCCCAATGTAGTTCGGCCTGCGGCGTTCCGATCGGGTTGCCGTCGTCGCCGGCCGTGTCCGGGTCGAATCCGTCCATCCCGGCCGCGGTGGCCAACACGAACAGCTGCCGCATGAGATCGCGATTCATGGTGACCTCGAGGTAACGCGGCCTCGTGGCGGCCACATCGACCGCGGCGCGGGTCGCCTTGTGCAGCATGACGTGGTCGGGGTGGCCGTATCCGCCGTGCCAGTCGTAGCCGACCACGACGTCGGCGTTCTCGTCGTCGAAGATGTCGGCCAGCCGTCGGGCGGCCTCACCGAGATCGGCGCGGGAGAACACCCCGTCGGCCTCGTTGCGGGCCCAACCCGTCATCCCCGAGTCACCGTATCCCAACCAGGCCACCCGACTCGTGCCGGTGATGGCCGCCGACGCCTCGGCCTCGCTGCGTCGGCGGCTTGCCACCGTCTCACCGGGAGCCAGATCGTCGGGCACGTCGCCGGGGTCCCCGTCGGTGCAGTAGACGACCACCACCCGGTGCCCCTCACGGGCCGCGCGGATCATGCTGCCCGCAGTGGCGGTGCCCTCGTCGTCGGGGTGGGCATGAACGAAGACGATGGTGCTCACCGATTGATCATGTCATCGAATCCGGACAATCGGAGCGCCGCCGATCGATTGATCTGTCATCCGGGCGGCCGGGGTGAACAGTAGGGTTTCCCCATGACGCGCTGGTTCGATCAGACCATCGTGGAGACCGGCCGCCTGCCGCTGTTCCTGTTCCTCATCGCCTTCGTGCTCACCTTCCTGTTCATCCGTGTCAGCGTCCGGATGATCCGGGCCGAGGTGAGTTGGTGGCCCGGCAACGTCACCCCCGGCGGTGTGCACATGCATCACGAGTTCTTCGGGGTGATGCTGCTGATCGGCTCGGGGTTCGGCCTGCTGGTGCTCTCCCGGTTCGACACCCCGATCGCCGACTGCGTGCTGGCGGCTCTCTTCGGCATCGGATGCGCACTTGTCCTCGACGAGTTCGCACTCATCCTGCATCTCCGCGACGTGTACTGGGCCGAGGAGGGACGCGCGTCGGTCGATGCGGTGTTCGTGGCGATCGCGATCGGCGTGCTGTTCCTGCTCGGCCTGCGGCCGCTGGGATTTCCCGACGCGATCACCGAATTCGCCGACGACCACGACGTCTGGGCGCGCGTCGCGGTGATCGCCGGAGTCGCACTGAACGTGGCGCTGGCGATCATCACCCTGCTCAAGGGCAAACTGTGGACCGGGCTCGTGGGCATGTTCGTCCCGATCCTGCTGGTCGTCGGAGCGATTCGCGTGGCCCGCCCCGCATCACCGTGGGCGCGCTGGCGATACACCACACGAGAGCAGAAGTACGACAAGGCGGTGCGCCGCGAGATCAGGTTCCGGGAGCCACTGATGCGGTGGAAGGTGGTGGCGCAGGAGGCCATCGCCGGACGCTTCGGAGTCCCGGACGACCCCCCGGATCTGGTGCCCGTCCCGGCAGCCGCACCGCGGGCGGCGGTGGTGCCGAATGCGCTCGCCACCGCCATCCGGTGGCGACGCACCCGTCGTCGGCTCCGCACGACACCCGCGTGGCGTCTGCCCGTTGTCTTGGTGGTGCTGGCCATGGTGGCCGCCCTCGTCTGCAGTGAACTCGACGACCAGTTCGGCACGCGGGTCGATTCGGGCACGCTGGCAACGATTCTGGGTGTGATCGCCGGTGCGATGGCCACGCTCACCGGTCTGGTGTTCACCGCGGTGACACTGGCGATGCAGTTCGGCGGCGCCCAGATCTCGGTGCGGGTGATCCCGATGCTGCAGCGCGAACCGGTGATGCGGTGGTCGATAGGATTCTTCCTGGCCACCTTCGTCTTCAGCGTCACGATCGCGATCGACCTCGTCACCGGAGACGATCAGCCCTCACCGCGACTGTCGACGGCCATCGCGGCGTTTCTCACAGTGGTCTCCGCGTTCTTGTTCATCGCGCTGGTGGCAAGGGTGGGCACGTTGCTCAACGCGTCGAAACTGTTGCAGTGGATCGCATCCGACGGGCGCGGTGCGGTGCTTCGGCAGTATCCGGCCACCGCGACGACCGGGGATAGGGTGGTGGAGGCAACCCTTCCGGCGACTACTGATCCGGCACTCACCGACGACGAGGCAGCTGCGCCCACCGTGATCCGGCTCGGTCGCGCCGCGACACGGGACCGGGTTCTGTTGGCGGTCAACGTCGCCCGGATGCAACGCCTTGCCGTCGCGTGGGATGTCCGGCTGCAGATGCTGGTGTCGGTGGGTGACTTCGTCGCCGAAGGCGTTGCGGTGGTGGCCGTTCACGGCACCCCGCCCGACGCGGCGTCGCGTCAGGTTTTGCGGTGCCTGCTCTTCGGTGACATGCAGCAGCCCTCGGTGAGTCCCACCGCGTCGCTGCAGGCGATCTCCGACATCGCGCTGAAGGCGATCTCGGGTGTCGGCAACGATCCCACCACCGCGGTGCAGTCACTCGACCACATCGAGGAGTTGCTGTTGCTCCTCGCGGCCCGGCTGCGGACCGACGCCGACGCGACACCGCTCGTGGTGGGATACCAGCGCGGCTGGGCCGACTTCGTCGCCATCGGAACCGACGAGATCCGTCGGCACAGCGGCGGTCACGCACCCGTGCAGCGTCGGCTGCGCGCCTTGTTCGACGCGCTGCTCGATCAATGCGCCGACGATCAGCGCCCTCCCGTGGAGGACCGTATCCGGGCGCTCGATCAGCAGGTCGAGGCGCAATGGTCCACTCCACTCGACCGTCGTCTCGCCCGGGCCGCCGACCGGCAGGGATACGGATCGCAGACCGGGCGGCCCATGAGTTGCTGACGCGCGACGCCCTGGTGGGAACCGCTACCTCTCGCCGACTACTTCTTGCCGACTACTTCTTGCCGCCGAGCACCGATCCCAGGATGCTGCCGATACCACCGCCGGACCCGCCGAGCACGTTGCCCAGGATGCTTCCCAACCCACCGCCGGCGCTGCCACCCAGGGCGCCGCCGAGGATGCTGCCCAGGTCACCGGCTCCGCCTGCACCCGAGGTGGCACCGCCGCGCATCCGCGCGACGATGTAGCTCATGACGATCGGGGCGAGGATCGGCAGCAGTTTGGACATCAGGCTCTGGTCCACCGCCGCGGCGGGCACCTGATTGCTCAGCGCCGAGGCCACCTCGCCGGACTTGTCGCCGAACATGTGCGAGACGATCTTGGAGCCGTCCGCGGTGTCCACCTCACTGATGTTGATCTCGCCGTGCGCGAGGTCGTTATCGTGCTGGGCCAGCGCGGCCGCGACCCGCTGCGCACCTTCGTCGGACTCGGTCTGGTGCTCGAGCCCGCCGACGAGCGCGGGCAGCGCCTGCGCGACCGCCGCTCGGGCCGTGGCTTCGTCGACGCCGAGTTGACCGGCGATGTCGCCGATCGGCAGGCGGGACATGAGTTCGTCGATGTCTGACACGACTACGACCTCCTGTGAGGATATGAAACGCCAACTGCCGGGCCTGCCGCCCAGAAACGGAATGACACGCTGACCGCCACGAACGCTGCGGAATCAGGGTGCGTGTGGTAGCCGGATTTCTGTACTGGGTACCGCCCGTGAGAAAATATCCCACAATGCTCAAGAAGCAGTGGTGCGTTTGCCGTCAAACCGGTCCTCGCACGCCGGCCAGCAACGGCGCTGGCAGCAGGTACCGCCGGGCGACGACGGATCAGCCCAGGTCAGCCCCGACGAGGGGGATGATCCGGCTCTCCCGGCGCCAGGTGCCATCACAGACGTATACGGGCGATATCCGTGCGCAGAGTCGCGCACCAAGTGAGGCGAACTTATGAAGCATGCTCCCGGCCCGGTGGGGCTCTACGACCCGATCAACGAGCACGACTCGTGCGGCGTCGCATTCGTCGTGGACATGCATGGTCGACGCAGTCGCGACATCGTCGACAAGGCGATCATGGCGCTGGTCAACCTCGAACACCGTGGCGCGGCGGGCGCCGAACCGAACACCGGCGACGGCGCGGGCATCATGATCCAGGTGCCCGACCGCTTCCTGCGGGAGGTGGTGGACTTC
This sequence comes from Gordonia sp. NPDC003429, assembly GCF_053588575.1. Classification (NCBI taxonomy): domain Bacteria; kingdom Bacillati; phylum Actinomycetota; class Actinomycetes; order Mycobacteriales; family Gordoniaceae; genus Gordonia; species Gordonia sp. NPDC003429. The sequence goes on along the minus strand of NZ_JBSFQF010000018.1, from coordinate 40,261 downwards.
GAGTTGCCCGCCGAGGGGCATTACGCCACCGGCATCGCGTTCCTCCCGCAGGCCGCCCATGATGTGCGCGACGCGTGCGCCGGCGTGGAGAAGATCGTCGAGGCCGAAGGGCTGACCGTGCTGGGGTGGCGCGAGGTGCCCACCCACGAGAACGGACTCGGGGCGCTGGCCCGCGACGCGATGCCGACGTTCCGGCAGATCTTCATCGGCGGTGCGTCGGGCATGGATCTCGAGCGCCGCGCCTTCGTCGTCCGCAAGCGCGTGCAGCACGAACTCGGCACCAAGGGCGCCGGCGCCGACGGACCCGGCCGTGAGACCGTCTACTTCCCGAGCCTGTCGGGTACCACCATGGTCTACAAGGGCATGCTCACCACCCCGCAGCTGCGCGGGTTCTATCTCGACCTGCAGGATTCGCGGGTCGAGAGTGCGCTGGGATTGGTGCACTCGCGCTTTTCCACCAACACCTTCCCGTCGTGGCCGCTGGCGCACCCCTTCCGTCGCATCGCGCACAACGGCGAGATCAACACCGTCACCGGCAACAGCAACTGGATGCGCGCCCGCGAGGCACTCATCGACACCGAAATGTTCGGCAACGACTCGACCGACGCCGGGAGCGAAGCGAGCGGGTCGAGTATTGCCGACGCCGGGAGTGAAGCGAGCGGGTCGAGTATTGCCGACAAGGTCTTCCCGGTGTGTACCCCCGGGGCCTCGGACACCGCACAGTTCGACGAGGTACTCGAACTGCTGCACCTCGGTGGCCGCAGCCTGCCGCACGCGGTGCTGATGATGATCCCCGAGGCGTGGGAACGCCACGAATCGATGAAACCGGAGCATCGGGCGTTCTACGAGTATCACGCGTCGCTGATGGAACCGTGGGACGGCCCGGCGTCGGTGTGCTTCACCGACGGCACCGTGGTGGGTGCGGTGCTCGACCGAAATGGCTTGCGCCCCAGCCGCATCTGGGTCACCAAGGACGGTCTGGTGGTGATGGCGTCGGAGGTCGGCGTGCTCGACATCGACCATTCCGAGGTGGTGCAGAAGCTGCGGTTGCAGCCGGGCCGGATGTTCTTGGTGGACACCGCGGCAGGCCGCATCGTCGACGACGAGGAGATCAAGGACGAGCTTGCCGCCGAGCATCCGTACGCCGAATGGCTCGAGCGCGGTCTCGTCCACATCGACCATGTGCGGGCACTGCCCCACAAGCGCATGTCGCATCACCGGGTCACCTTGCGGCAGTTGGTGTTCGGATACACCACCGAGGAACTCGACCTGCTGGTGAAGCCGATGGCCCGGACCGGTGGCGAGGCGCTCGGTTCGATGGGCACCGACACCCCGATCGCCGTGCTGTCGGCGCGTCCGCGCATGCTCTTCGACTATTTCCAGCAACTCTTCGCGCAGGTGACCAATCCGCCGCTCGACGCCATCCGTGAAGAAGTGGTCACCAGCCTCGGCGGCACCATCGGCGCGGAGGCCGACCTGCTGCATCCCGGTCCCGAATCGTGCCGGCAGATCTTCATCCCGTCGCCGATCCTGGACAACGCGACCCTGGCCAAGCTCGTCCGCATCAACGACGACGAGAACCTGCCGGACTTCCGCAGCGCCCACATCCACGGCCTGTATCCGGTGGCACAGGGCGGTGCCGGGCTGCGCGCCGCGCTCGACGACGTGCGGGCACAGGTGAGCGCCGCCATCAACGACGGTGTGAACCTGATCGTGTTGAGCGACCGCGAATCCGACGAAACCATGGCGCCGATCCCGTCGCTGCTGCTGACCGCGGCGGTACATCACCACCTGGTCCGCGAACGCAAGCGCACCCAGGTGGGGCTGGTGGTGGAATCCGGCGACTGCCGCGAGGTGCACCATGCGGCCACGCTGATCGGTGTCGGTGCGGCAGCGGTCAATCCGTACATGGTCTTCGAGTCCCTCGGCGACATGGTGGAACGCGGTGTGCTCGGCGACATCGACTATCCCACCGCCCGTGCGAATTACATCAAGGCCGCCGGCAAGGGCGTGCTCAAGGTGATGAGCAAGATGGGCATCTCCACCCTCGCCTCTTACACCGGAGCGCAGCTGTTCCAGGTGATCGGGCTCTCGCAGGCGTGCGTCGACGAGTTCTTCAGCGGCATGCGCAGTCAGCTCGGCGGTATCGGGCTCGACGAGATCGCCGCCGACGTCGCGGCGCGACACGCGCTGGCCTTCAGTGAGCGCCCGGCCGAACGCGCGCATCGGGAACTGCCCGTGGGCGGTGAATACCAGTGGCGTCGTGAGGGCGAGTACCACCTGTTCAACCCCGACACCGTGTTCAAGCTGCAGCACTCCACGCGCACCGGCCAGTACAAGGTGTTCAAGGAGTACACCAAGCTCGTCGACGATCAGTCGCGCAACCTGGCCACGCTGCGTGGTCTCTTCGACTTCAACTTCGGTGATCGCGACCCGATCCCGATCGACAAGGTGGAGCCCGCCGCGGAGATCGTCAAACGGTTCTCCACCGGCGCCATGAGTTTCGGCTCCATCTCGGCCGAGGCGCACGAGACGCTCGCCATCGCGATGAACCGGCTCGGTGCCCGCTCGAACTCCGGTGAGGGCGGCGAGGATCCGCGTCGCTTCCACCACGACGAGAACGGCGACTGGCGCCGTAGCGCGATCAAGCAGGTGGCGTCTGGCCGTTTCGGCGTCACGTCGCACTACCTGACCAACTGCACCGACATCCAGATCAAGATGGCCCAGGGAGCGAAACCCGGTGAGGGCGGCCAGCTTCCGCCGCACAAGGTGTATCCGTGGGTGGCCGAGGTGCGCGGCTCCACACCCGGCGTCGGCCTGATCTCGCCGCCGCCGCACCACGACATCTACTCGATCGAGGATCTCGCCCAGCTGATCCACGATCTGAAGAATGCCAACCCGCAGGCCCGCATCCACGTGAAGCTCGTGTCCGAAGTGGGTGTGGGAACCGTGGCCGCCGGTGTGTCGAAGGCGCACGCCGACGTGGTGCTCATCTCCGGTCACGACGGCGGCACCGGCGCCTCCCCGCTGACCTCACTCAAGCACGCGGGCGCACCGTGGGAGATCGGTCTGGCCGAGACGCAGCAGACGTTGCTGCTCAACGGCCTTCGTGACCGGATCGTGGTGCAGGTCGACGGCCAGCTCAAGACCGGCCGCGATGTGCTGATCGCGGCGCTGCTGGGTGCCGAGGAGTTCGGCTTCGCCACCGCACCGCTGGTGGTGTCGGGATGCGTCATGATGCGTGTCTGCCACCTCGACACCTGCCCGGTGGGCGTGGCCACCCAGAACCCCTTGCTGCGTGAGCGGTTCGCGGGCAAACCGGAATTCGTCGAGAACTTCTTCATGTTCATCGCCGAAGAGGTGCGGGAACTGCTGGCGCGCCTGGGCTTCCGCACCCTGCAGGAGGCGGTCGGTCAGGTGGAGGCGCTCGACACCGCGAAGGCGCTGGCGCACTGGGGCTCGGCCAAGGCGGGCAAGCTGGATCTGTCGCCGGTGCTCTCGAGCCCCGAGTCGCCGTTCATGAACCAGGATCTGTACTGCTCGGGCGTGCAGGATCATGCGTTGGACAAGGCACTCGACCAGCAGCTGATCGCACAGAGCCGTGAGGCCATCGACCACGGGACGCCGGTGAGCTTCGGTTCGAAGATCACCAACGTCAACCGCACCGTGGGCACCATGCTCGGCCACGAGGTGACCAAGGCCTATGGCGCGCACGGGTTGCCGGACGACACGATCTGCATCGACTTCACCGGCTCGGCGGGCAACAGCTTCGGTGCGTTCGTGCCCAAGGGCATCACCCTGCGCCTCGACGGCGACGCGAACGACTTCGTCGGCAAGGGATTGTCGGGCGGGCGCATCGTGGTGCGTCCACCGGAGAACTCGCCGGAAGGCTTTGTGGCCGAGGACAACATCATCGCCGGAAACGTGATCGGGTTCGGTGCCACCGACGGCAAGATCTTCCTGCGCGGTGTGGTGGGTGAACGGTTCTGCGTGCGTAACTCCGGTGCCACCGCGGTGGTGGAGGGAGTGGGCGACCACGGATGTGAGTACATGACCGGCGGCCGCGTGGTGGTGCTCGGCGAGACCGGCCGCAACTTCGCGGCGGGTATGTCCGGAGGTATCGCCTACGTGTACGACCCCGACCGCGCGCTGGCCGGCAACCTGAACACCGAACTCGTCGAGATCGAACCGCTCGAGACCGACGACGTCGAGTTCCTGGCCGACACCGTTGCCGAGTACCGCGCGGAAACCGGGTCGCCGGTGGCCGCCGCGCTGCTCGACGGATGGGACACCGCGCAGCAGCAGTTCGCCAAGGTGATGCCTCGCGACTACAAGCGGGTGCTGGAGGCGATCGCGGTGGCCGAACGTGATGGACGAGATGTGAACGAAGCGATCATGGAGGCCGCACGTGGCTGACCCCAGAGGATTTCTCAAGCACACCGAGCGCGAGACGCCGGTGCGGCGTCCGGTGGAATTGCGTCTACTGGACTGGAAAGAGGTCTACACCGACTTCGAGCACGACCACCTGGAGACCCAGGCGTCTCGTTGCATGGACTGCGGTATCCCGTTCTGCCACAACGGTTGTCCCCTGGGGAACCTGATCCCCGAGTGGAACGACCTGGTGTATCACGGGCGTTGGGCCGACGGCATCGAGCGCCTGCACGCGACCAACAACTTTCCCGAGTTCACCGGACGGTTGTGTCCGGCCCCGTGCGAGGCGTCGTGCGTACTCGGCATCAACCAGCCCGCCGTCACCATCAAGCAGGTGGAGGTCGAGCTGATCGACAACGCCTGGGAGCAGGGCTGGATCGAGCCCGTCCTGCCCACCGTGCGCACCGGCAAGTCGGTTGCAGTGGTGGGTTCGGGCCCTGCGGGACTGGCTGCGGCGCAACAGCTCACCCGTGCCGGGCACACCGTCTACGTCTACGAGCGGGCCGACCGCATCGGCGGGCTACTGCGCTACGGCATTCCCGAATTCAAGATGGAGAAGCGGCACATCGACCGCCGCCTCGAACAGATGGAGGCCGAGGGCACGGTGTTCCGCACCGGCGTGAACGTCGGCGTCGACATCACGGTGGCCCAACTGCGCGACGATTTCGACGCCGTGGTGCTCGCGATGGGTTCGACGACCGGTCGCGATCTGCCGATCCCCGGCCGCGAACTCGACGGGATCCACCAGGCGATGGAGTTCCTGCCCGAGGCCAATCGGGTGCAGCTCGGCGACACCGTGCCCGGCCAGATCACCGCCAAGGGCAAGAAGGTGGTGATCATCGGCGGCGGCGACACCGGCGCCGACTGCCTGGGTACCTCGCTGCGCCAGGGCGCCGAGGTGGTGCACCAGTTCGAGATCATGCCCAAGCCGCCCACCGAGCGTGCCGCGTCGACCCCGTGGCCGACCTATCCGCTGATGTACCGCGTCTCCTCGGCCCACGAGGAGGGCGGCGAGCGCGTGTTCTCGGTGAACACCGAGAGGTTCGTCGGCGAGGACGGCAAGGTCACTGCGCTCAAGGCGCACGAGGTGACGATGCGTGACGGCCGCTTCGAGAAGGTCGAGGGTTCCGACTTCGAGCTGGAGTGCGACCTGGTGCTGCTGGCGATGGGCTTCGTCGGACCCGAGCGGGTGGATCTCCTCGACAAGCTCGGCGTCGAGTACGACCAGCGCGGCAACATCAAGCGCGACAACGATTTCGCAGCCGTCGGCCAGGACGGCGTATTCGTCGCAGGTGATGCCGGCCGCGGGCAGTCGCTGATCGTGTGGGCCATCGCCGAGGGCCGGTCGGCCGCGGCGGCCGCCGACCGTTACCTCGCCGGGGCGTCGGATCTGCCCGCACCCATCGTGCCGACGCAGGTGGCGCAGCGCTGAACCCCAGGACGTAACCGCAACGGCACCGGCTCAGAGCTTTTCGAGCACCGAGGTCATCTGCTGCGGGACGGAGTCGGCGAGCTTGCCGAAGATGAAGCCGAACAGCGGTTCGCCGATGAAGCCGAAGCGGTGGAAGTCGACCAGCGCGCGGTAGGTGACCTCGGTGCGTCCGTCGCCCAGATCGGTGAAGGACATGTCGTCCGACGTGGCGGCGGTCTTGTTGGAACCACGGAACACGACGTGATCGGGATCGTCGCGAACGAGTTCGTAGTCGAGTTCGGTGGAGATGCCGTAGAGCTTCGACTTGTTGTGCCAGCGGGTGCCCAGCGCGATCGGGCCGTCGTCGATCTGGGTGCACTCCACGGTGCCGGGATCCCAGTCGACGGCGTTCGCGAAGTCGCGCAGATAGGTCACCACCTTGTCGCGCGGTACGGAGACGGTGAAGGTGCGTGAGACGTCGACCACAGGGTTTCCTCGCATGTCGGGTGAAGTGTGATGTCGAACCGCGTTCAGTGACGATCGTTGAACTGCGTTCAGTGACGATCGTTGAACTGCGTTCAATGAGAGTTCGGTGAGACGACGCTGCCGGATGGGTCAGTGCGTGCCTACACTTCTGCTTGTCCGATCGGGGAAAGCTGGAGGCAGAATGACCATGCGCAGATCACTCTCCGGAGTGCTGGCGCTGCTGTTGGGGCTCGCGGGGATCGTCGTCGCGGCAGGCCCGGCGTCGGCCGCGCCCACCGGATGCCCGAAGGTGTATGTGCTGGCGATCCCGGGTACCTGGGCCAACGGCGCCGACCCCGGTCTCATGCGCGCCGTCACCTCGAATCTGGGACCGGAGACGCAGGTGTCCTACGTCGGATACGACGCCACCGCGTTCCCGTGGGAGAGCGCGATCTACGGCAAGTCGAAGGGGCAGGCGGTGGCCAATACGAAGGGCCTCGCGTTGCAGATGCTGAGCCGCTGCCCCGGCACCAAGATCGCGCTCACCGGCTACAGCCAGGGTGCCGACGCCGCGGGCGACGTGGCCTCCGAGATCGGTACCGGGCGTCAACAGATCAAACCGCAGCAGGTGGCCGGGGTGGTGCTGATCTCCGATCCGCGCCGTTCGTTCAAGGACAACCTCGTCGGCCCGCCGCTGTCGGGGCAGGGCAGCGGCGGACCTCGTCTCGACGGGATGGGCTACGTGCTGCCGCGCGCGTTCACGATCTGCGCGCCGAAGGATCTGTACTGCAACGTGCCGCGCGACTACTACGTGACCCGGATCGCGGGATATCTCGCCGAGACCAGCGACCCCACGCCGAGTCAGGTGGGCCAGTATCAGGCGGAGGCCGCGGCGATCGTCAACGAGATGCTCACCCAGGGCGGTCCGGGCAAGGTGGTCGAGGAATTGAGCAACGCGCGGGCCCGCGAACAGATCATCCAGTTCAACCGATTCCTGCAGTCCGGCTCGCATGGGGACTACGCGACTTTCGAGGTGAAGCCGGGTGTCACCGCCACCGAGTGGGCACACAGGTTCCTCGCCGGCCTTGCGTGACAAGGATCACGAACCACCGCGCGTCGCTGACCTGCAGGTAACGGTCGGCGTGTGATCATCGATATACCCGGGTGAGTTGCCACGCACGATGGCGTGCAGCACAATACTAAACACTGTGTCCGTTATCTCGAAGCAGGGTTCGGCATGAGATCAACTCCCGCACATCAGACAACCCGACGTCCCTCAATGCTGTACGCGATCAGCGGCGGCAGGTTCGGGCGCGGCCGCGCATCCAAGATGTTCCCGGCGGAGGCCGAGCGGCTGGCGACCCCGGCCGAACTCAAGCGCCTCGCCGTCTAGGCGCTAGTCGCCGGCCACCCTGGCCCGCGCTCCCTCGATCTCCACCACATCGCCGACCACGAGTTGGCGCCCCCGCCTTGTCTCGCGCTCACCGTTGACCGTGACGAGACCCTCGCCGATCACCTCTTTCGCCTCGGCACCGGACTCGATGAGGTTCGCCAACTTCAGGAACTGCCCGAGGCGGATCACGCCGTCACGGATCGGAACGTCGTAGGCCGACTCGCCGGACTCCAGTTCGCCGGGCTCCTGATCGCCGAAAACGCTGCCGTCGTCCATGTCGACGATCCTGCCCAATCGTCGGGGCGTGTGCTACCGGGACGTCGATCAATGTGTCGACCGGCTGTGTCGCGGGACGGCGGCGCGGTACTACGTTAGGACGATGGTGGTTGAGACTCCTCCGGCCGCTCCGGAGCCTCCCGTGCATGGTGTTCCCGAAGTTCCGGCCAAAGGGCAGCGGGCAGCCGCGGAACGCCGGTCCGCCGACCTTCTCGACCGCATTCGCAATCCGCGCGGATTCGGCAGCCACGCCCCCCGGATCGCGGGCACAGTGGTCGGCGTCATGGCGACCATTGCGTTGCTCTCGAGTATCTTCCCGTTCTTCCGGCACTGGATTCACGTGCCGCGCGATTACGTCGACAACTTCATCATCTCCATGCCCGACACCAGCTTCGCCTGGTCGTTCGTGCTGGCGCTGATCGCCGTCGCGCTGTCGGCCCGTAAACGCATCGCCTGGTGGATCAGCGTGGTCTACCTGCTGCTGTTCATGGCCGGCAACGCGCTGCTGCTGTGGCAGCCGGTGGCCGACGACCTCGACGTGCCCGACTCCGAACGCCTGCACATCGCGATCGGACTCGGCATCGACATCGTGGCCCTGATCTTTCTGCTCGCCACCTACCGGCAGTTCTACACACGGGTCCGACGCGGCGCGGTGCTGCGCGCGCTGGCCGTGCTGGTGGCCGGGCTCGCGGTGGCCACGATGGTCGGCTGGGTGGTGGTGTGGCTGTTTCCGGGATCGCTGACCCGCGGCGAGCGACTGCCGTACGCCTTCAACCGGGTGGTGGCGTTCGCCGCCATCGACCAGCGAACCTTCGACGGTCACCATTCCTATCCGCCGGTCAACGGATTACTGGGTTTGCTGGGGGCGCTCGCGCTGATCGCGGCGGCGTCGGTGCTGTTCCGTTCGCAGCGGCTGCGGTCGCTGATGACCGCCACGGATGAACGGCTGATCCGGGCACTCATCACACGGTTCAACGACGACGACTCGCTCGCCTACTTCTCGACCCGCCGCGACAAGGCAGTGGTGTTCTCGCGCGACGCCCGCGCGGCCATCACCTATCGGGTCGAACTCGGCGTCGGTGTTGCCGGCGGCGATCCGGTCGGCGACCCCGACTCGTGGCCGGACGCCATCGCCGAGTTCCTGGTGTTGTGTGAACGCTACGGGTGGCATCCGGCGGCGATGGGGTCGAGCGCACGCGGCGCCGAGGCCTACGAGGCCGCCGGATTCACCTCACTCGCGATCGGCGACGAAGCGATCCTGTATACCCGCGGCTTCAGTCTCAGTGGTCCGACGATGAAGGGCGTGCGCCAAGCCGTCACCCGCACCCGGCGCGCCGGGGTGACGGTCCGGATCCGGCGTCACCGCGATCTGTCCGACGAGGAGATGGCTGTGGTGATCGCGCGTGCCGACGCCTGGCGCGACACCGACGAGGAGCGCGGATTCGCGATGGCACTCGGGCGTATCGGTGATCCCGACGACGGCGACTGCCTGCTCGTGGAGGCCGTCGAGCACGAGGGCACCGCCGACGAGGTCGTCATCGGCATGCTGTCCTTCGTGCCGTGGGGGCGGCACGGGGTGTCGCTGGACGTGATGCGCCGCGACCGCAACGGCATCAATGGCGTGGTGGAGACGATGGTCACCGAACTGTGCCGGCAGTCGGAGAACTTCGGCATCACCGAGGTGTCGCTGAACTTCGCCACCTTCCGCGCGGTGTTCGAGAAGGGACAGGAGATCGGCGCGGGCCCGGTGATGCGGCTGAGCTATTCGGTGCTGATGTTCGGATCGCGGTTCTTCCAGATGGAATCGCTGTACCGGTCGAACGCAAAATACCTTCCCGACTGGGAACCGAGGTTCCTGTGCTTCGAGGATTCCCGGATGGTCGCCCGGGCGGGCTTGGCGGCGGTCGTCGCCGAAGGCTTCGTGCGGCTGCCCCGGCTGGGCCGGCGCGAGCAGTACGTCTCCGGTGAGTCGTCGATCCCGCCTGGCCTCGACGTGGACGCGTTCGTCGCACAGCTCGACGCGGAGGCGGCCGAGGCTGCCGAGGTGAGCGCCGCGCGCCCGGAGCAGGTGCGGGTGCGTCTGGCCAAACTCGATCGCCTCGTCGCCGAGGGTGTCGATCCCTATCCGCCCGCCGACGCGCCGAGCCACACCATCGCCGCGGCCGTGGCCGAACCCGCGGGCACACCGGTGTCGGTGGCCGGACGGGTCACCCGGATTCGTGATTTCGGCAAGGTGCTCTTCGCCGACGTGCACGACTGGTCGGGCACCGTTCAGTTGCTCATCGATGCCTCTCAATTGCAGCCGGGAACAAGGGATTTCGGTTGTGACGTCGATCTCGGCGACCTGGTGGAGGCGCGCGGGGTGATGGGCACCAGCCGCAGCGGCGAACTGTCGGTGCTGGTGGACCGCTGGCGCATGATCGGAAAGTGCTTGCGCCCCTTGCCCGACAAGTGGTCGGGACTCAGCGATCCCGAGGCGCGGGTCCGGCAGCGATACGTCGACCTCGCCGTCAACCAGAAGACCCGCGACCTGCTGGCCACCCGCAGCGTGGTGGTCAAGGCGCTGCGTGACTTCCTTTCCGCGCGTGGCTTTCTCGAGGTGGAGACACCGATTCTGCAGCAGATCCACGGCGGCGCGAACGCCACCCCGTTCCTTACGCACATCAACGCCTACAACCTCGACCTGTATCTGCGCATCGCACCGGAGCTCTACCTCAAGAGACTCTGCGTCGGCGGGGTGGAGAAGGTCTTCGAGATCGGCCGAAACTTCCGCAACGAGGGCGTGGACTTCAGCCACAACCCCGAGTTCACCAGCCTGGAAGCCTATGAGGCACACAGTGATTACCTCAAGATGCTGGATCTGACGCGGGAGATGATCCAGTTCGCGGCCACCGCCGCCTACGGCAAACCGGTGATCTGGCGGATGGACGACGACGGCAACCCGCAGTGCATCGACATCTCCGGTGACTGGCCGGTCAAGACCGTGCACGAGGTGATCTCCGAGGGTGCGGGCACGGTGGTGACGCCCGAGACGTCGGCCGACGACCTGCGGGCGATCTGCGAGCGACTCGGCGTCGCATACCGTCCCGACTGGGATGCCGGGCAGATCGTGCTGGAACTCTACGAACACCTCGGCGAGGATCGCACCACATTCCCGACGTTCTACAAGGACTTCCCGACATCGGTGTCGCCGCTCACCCGGGCGCATCGCAGCGTGTCGGGGGTCGCCGAACGGTGGGATCTGGTGGCGTGGGGAGTGGAGCTGGGCACCGCCTACACCGAGCTCACCGATCCGGTGGAACAGCGCAAACGACTGACCGCACAATCGATTCTGGCGGCCGACGGCGATCCCGAGGCGATGGAACTCGACGAGGACTTTCTGCAGGCCCTCGAATATGCGATGCCGCCCACCGGCGGTCTCGGCGTCGGGGTGGACCGGGTGGTGATGCTGATCACCGGCCAGTCGATCCGCGAATCGCTGGCGTTCCCGCTCGCCAAACCGCAGGAGAGCTGAGCGTGGCCGCCGCCGACGAGTGGCCGCCGCCGGGACAATTGGTGGGCGAGGCGGGCCGTCGCATCCACGTGCTCGACGAGGGCGCCGGACCGCCGGTGCTGCTCATGGCCGCACTGGGCAGCAACTGGTTCGACCTCGACCATCTCACCGCGCGGCTGGTGGGTCGTGGACGCAGGGTGATCCGCTACGACCGACCCGGGTACGGTCTCTCGGATCCGCCCGAGCGGCACCGCGTCCCGACCCTGGAGGACGAGGTCGCGCGGATGGACGCCGTCCTCGATCGGCTCGGGGTCACCGAGCCGGTGACCCTGGTGGGGCATTCGCTGGCATCGCTGTACGTCGAGGCCTTCGCGCGGCTGCGGCCGGCGCGCACCGCGGGTGTGGTGGTGCTCGACGGCTCGTACGTGCTGGCGCCCTGGCGGATCGTGCCACCGGGATTCCGGGTGGCCAACGCCCATCGGGTGGTGCGGGCCACCCGGCTCGCGACCGGTCACTATCCGCTGAACCGGCACGGCGGTTTTCACATGCGGCGAATGATGTTGCCGGTGCCGCCGGAAGGCTACGACAGCCGCCAGCAGTACTGGTCGAGCCGGCTGTTCGGCGGATCGTCGATGGTGTTGGCGACCTTCGTGGAGAACGCGGCGTTCCCGACGATGAACCGATCGCTTCGGTACCTGCGGCAACACGCACCGATGCCGTCGGTGCCGGTGGTCGTGGTGGCCGCGATGTCGGGTCCGCGCATGTGGCGAACGTTCTGGTTGTGGAAGCAGCGGAGGTACGCGCGTGTCCTCGGTGCCCGGCTGCTCACCGTGTCGGCCCGGCACTTCGTGGTCCTCGAGATCCCCGACGAGGTCGCCGACATCGTCGACGGAATGGGCGATGCCGGTCCCGGGGATGCGGCCCACTGACCACCGGGGCCGCGCAGTCGGTAGGCGTCGGAGATCTGTTCGGCCGCCGGTACCCATGACACACGGTCACACATATGCTGAACGGTATGGCACAACTCACCTTCACCCCGACCGCCGATCTGGTGGACGAGATCGGCGCCGATGTCCGCAGCTGTGACACCCAGTTCACCCAGTACGGCGGTGTCCGCGAGTTCGTAGGGCAGGTATCCACGGTCCGTTGCTTCCAGGACAACGCGCTGCTCAAGTCGGTGCTCGGTGAATCCAATCCCGGCGGGGTGCTGGTGATCGACGGTGACGCGTCGGTACACACCGCCCTGGTGGGAGATCTGATCGCCGAACTGGGCCGCTCCAACGGATGGGTCGGCATCATCGCCCACGGTGCCATCCGCGACGCCAAGACCATCGGCGGCATGCAGATCGGGGTGAAGGCGCTGGGCACCAACCCGCGCAAGTCCACCAAGACCGGTGCCGGTGAGCGGGACATCCCCCTGACCATCGGCGGGGTGACATTCACGCCTGGCGACACCGTCTACTCCGACGACGACGGCATCGTGCTGATCGCACCCTGACTGCCGCCCTTTCCCCTGATTCCGCACCTCGCTCAAGGAGGACCCGATGCCCAAGCCCACTCCCGACTACTTCGCCCGTCTCGGCAAACTGGTCGCCATCGACAACGCCGACGCCCGACCCACCCGGCCGGTGCTCGAGGCGTTCAGCGGTGTCGAGATGGCCACCATCCCGGTGGCCACCGCCGAAGATCTCGAGACCGCGGTCGCGCGCGCCCGCGTTGCGCAGGAGGGCTGGGCCAAGCAGTCGAGCGCCGAGCGTGCCGCCGTGCTGAACCGCTTCTCCGAACTCGTCTACCGCAACTCCGATTCGCTGATGGACATCGCGCAGGCCGAGACCGGCAAGGCCCGCGTCTACGCACAGGAGGAGACGCTCGACGTCGCGCTCACCGCGCGGTACTACGCGGCGAATGGTCCGAAGCTCCTGGCCGACCGCAAGGTCAAGGGCATGCTCCCGGGCGCCACGAGCGTGCGGGTGCGTTATCAGCCCAAGGGCGTCGTGGGCGTGATCAGCCCCTGGAATTACCCGCTGACCCTGGCGGTCTCCGATGCGGTGGCCGCGCTGATGGCCGGTAACGGCGTGGTGATCAAACCCGACAGCCAGACCCCGTACTGTGCGCTCGCGCTGGCCGAACTGCTCTATCAGGCCGGTCTGCCCGAAGAGTTGTACGCAGTGGTTCCCGGTCCGGGAAGTGTTGTGGGACAGGCCATCATGGCGACCACCGACTATGTGATGTTCACCGGCTCGTCGGCAACGGGGGCATCGCTGGCCGAGCAGGCCGGACGTCGCCTCATCGGGTTCTCCGCCGAACTCGGCGGCAAGAACCCGATGATCGTGACCGCCGGCGCCAAGATCGACCACGCCGTCGAGGGCGCCGCACGCGCGTGCTTCTCCAACTCGGGGCAGCTGTGCATCTCGATCGAGCGTCTCTACGTCGCCAAGGCGATCGCCGACGAATTCAGCGACAAGTTCGCCACCTTCGTCGCCAACATGCGGCTCGGCGCCAACTACGACTTCAGCGTCGACATGGGGTCGCTGGCGTCGGCGGCACAGGTGGACGCCGCCGAGGAGCACGTCCAAGATGCGGTGTCCAAGGGCGCCACCGTGCTCGCAGGCGGCAAGCGTCGCGCCGACCTCGGGCCGTTCTTCTTCGAGCCGACGGTGTTGACCGGCGTGACCGAGGAGATGACGTGTTTCCGCGAGGAGACCTTCGGCCCGGTGGTGTCGGTGTACCCCGTGGACTCCACCGACGAGGCCATCAAACTGGCCAACGACACCGACTACGGACTCAACGCCAGTGTGTGGGCGGGGAGCAGCGCCGAGGCGCAGGCCATCGCCGAGCAGCTGCGTGCCGGGACGGTCAACATCAATGAGGGCTATGCCGCTGCGTGGGCGTCGACCGCCGCACCGATGGGCGGGATGGGCATCTCCGGGGTCGGTCGCCGCCACGGAGAGGAAGGCCTGCTCAAGTACTGCGAGTCGCAGACCATCGCCGAACAGCGGTTCCTCGGCATCGACAAGGCGCCGCTGGTGCCCGACAGTCTCTACCGGGCGATCACCCCGGTGGCGGTGCGTGGCCTGAAGTACCTGCCCGGCCGCTGACGCCGGTGTTGACCGGCGAGTTCTCCCTTCGGGCTTGCCGCAAACAACACGGGTAGCTCCCACCTGCGAACAATGCTTGGCGTGTAGGTGGTGGTGACCCGTGTACCTGCGGTGCGCCGCGAGCGGTCACAGACTTCTCCCAGCCGGCGTCCAGGCTGACCCGAGACCCCGGCTGGATTCTGGGTGAAGTGAATGGCCATCCATCCGATGGCCGCCCCCAGAAATCCCGTAGGAGAAGACCATGACCGCAGTACTCGAGCGGCCGGATGCAGCGCCACCCGCCGACGATTCCGGATCGGCGCGCTCGGAAAGGCATCGCTCACGCCGCGCGGTTCGGTGGAGTCCCTACGCACTGACGGCGCTGCTCGCGGCGACCGGAGTGCTCTATTTGTGGAATCTCTCCGCGAGTGGCTACGGCAACAGCTTCTACGCGGCGGCCGCCTGGGCGGGTTCGCAGAGTTGGAAGGCGTGGTTCTTCGGGGCGCTCGATCCGTCGAACTTCATCACCGTCGACAAGCCGCCGGCGTCGCTGTGGGTGACCGGGCTCTCGGTGCGGATCTTCGGGATGAACAGTTGGGCAGTGCTCGCGCCGCAGGCCCTGATGGGTGTCGCGGCGGTGGCTCTGATGTACGCCACCATGCGGCGCGTGATCGCCGATCCGCGCCAGGGAACGGTGGCCGGACTCATCGCGGGTGCGGTACTCGCCTTCACCCCCGCTGCGGCGCTGATGTTCCGGTTCAACAACCCCGACGCCCTGCTGGTACTGCTGATGGTGGCGGCCGGCTATTGCACGGCCCGCGCGATCGCCACCAATTCCGGTTGCTGGCTGGCGCTGGTGGGTGTGGCGCTGGGCTTCGCGTTTCTCACCAAGATGTTGCAGGGACTGCTGGTTCTTCCGGCGTTCGCGCTGGCCTACCTGTTGTTTGCCAACAACGGCTGGTTCAGGCGGATCGGTCAGCTGGTGCTGGCCGCGGTGGCACTCGTCGCGTCCGCGGGCTGGTTCGTGCTCGCCACGATCCTCACCCCGGCGTCGTCGCGCCCCTACATCGGCGGTTCCACCGACAACAGCTTCATGGACCTCGTGTGGGGCTACAACGGTGTCGGCCGGATCAGCGGCGGCTCCGGCGGCGGACCCGGTGGCGGCGGTGGCGCCGGTGGGTCGTTCGGCGGCTCGACGGGCCTGAGTCGACTGTTCAGCTCGGAGATGGGCAACGAGATCTCGTGGCTGCTGCCGGTGGCGCTGTTTGCGATCGCCTTCGGCGTGTACCTGATGATCCGCAGCTTCCCGACATTCGGCTACCGAAACGGGGTCAACCGCACTGAGTCGGCGGCGATCGTCACCTGGGGCGGCTGGCTGCTGGTGACCGGCATGGTCTTCAGCTACATGAGCGGCGTCATCCACCCCTACTACACGGTGGCGCTGGCGCCGGCGGTGGCCGCGATGGTGGCGCTCGGCGGAGTGTTCGCCTGGCGTCGTCGCGCCCATTGGGACGGCCGTATCGCGGTGGTCGCGATGATCGGGCTGGCCGCGTGGTGGTCGATCGTGCTGCTCAACCGCAACGACTGGGGACCGGTGTGGTGCCGCTGGCTGATCGCGGTGCTCGCCGTGGGTGCGGTGATCGGCGTCATCGCCGGCAGCGTGATGGGGTTGCGGAAGCTGGTGGCGGCGTCGGTGATCGCCGGTGCGCTGGCCGGATTCGGCGGCACCGCGGCGTTCTCGATCGCGACGGCGGCCACCGCACACACCGGGTCCATCCCGACCGCGGTGCAGACCGCGGGTGTGCAAGGCGGCGGTATGGGCGGACCCGGTGGTCAGCGGCCCGGTGCCCAAGGCGGGTCCGGTGCCAAAGGCGGGTCCGGTGCCCAAGGCGGGTCCGGTGCCCAAGGCGGGTCCGGTCCGGTCGGTCAGGGCGCCCCGTCGGGTCAGGGTGCTCCCTCGGGTCAGAGTGCTCCCTCGGGTCAGGGTGCGCCGACGGGCGGCCAGCGCGGCGGCGGTATGGGTGGCCCCGGCGGGGGCGTGTCGGCAAACACCGAACTGGTGACGCTGCTGCAGAACACGAACACCAGGTGGGCTGCGGCCACCAACGGCTCGCAGTCGGCGGCAGGCATCGAGATCGCCACCGGCAAGGCGGTGATGGCGATCGGCGGATGGAGCGGCGACCCGGCGCCCTCCCTCGATGAGTTCAAGCAGTACGTGGCCGACGGCAAGATCGCCTACTACATCGGCGGTGGTCAGGGCGGTCCGGGCGGGAACTCCGAGATCTCCACGTGGGTCGCGCAGAACTTCACCGCCACCACGGTGGGTGGGACCACCGTGTACAAGCTGACCTGATCGGGGCATCCCCTTCCCCGTGAGGATCTGAGGTGATCTCGACAGGCTCGATCAGCGGGGGGAGGCTCGATCAGCGGGGGGTGGTTTCGACAGGCTCAACCAGCGGCTGGGGGCTCGATCGGCGGGGGGAGGCTCGATCGGCGGGGGGTGGTTTCGACAGGCTCGATCAGCGGGGGGCTCGATCAGCGGTGGGTGGTTTCGACAGGCTCGATCAGCGGTGGAGGCTCAACCAGCGGGGGTGGTTTCGACAGGCTCAACCAGCGGGGGGCTCGATCAGCGGGGGGAACCCAGGGTGTAGTGGAAGGTGATGGCGTACCCGTCGTCGCTGTGGCCGGACAGGTCGATCTCGGCGTACCCGCGCATTGTCTCGAGGCCGCCGGTGCCGAGTCCCGCGAGGATGTCGAGCCGTTCGCGGACACCCTGCGCGTCCTGTTCTCCGTCGTGGCGCAGCACCAGTGACCCGTCGTGCCCGTCGATCGAACCCTCGAAGGCCTCGAACCCGACGGTCGGCGCCGGTGCTCCCTCGATGTAGGCGATCAGGTAGGCGAGCCTGCCGGTGCCCGTGACATCCCCGGAATACGCGTAGGAGACGTCGGCACGTGAGAAGCCGCGCGCCGGATACTGTGCGCCGCCGATCTCCAC
This sequence comes from Gordonia sp. NPDC003429, assembly GCF_053588575.1. Classification (NCBI taxonomy): domain Bacteria; kingdom Bacillati; phylum Actinomycetota; class Actinomycetes; order Mycobacteriales; family Gordoniaceae; genus Gordonia; species Gordonia sp. NPDC003429. The sequence goes on along the minus strand of NZ_JBSFQF010000018.1, from coordinate 22,720 downwards.
GGTGCGGTCGTCGACCGTGTACACCTTGTCCTCCGCCCAGGAGGTGACCTGGAATGTTCCTGTTGCAGTGTGTGTTTCGGTGACCTCTGATGTGCTCATGCGTTCAAGCCTGCCGGATTCGCGCCGGACGTGTCTTGTACAAACGCGACAGTCTCGACACACTGGGCAGGATGGGATCCGACGACGCGTGCGACGAGCCGAGCGGCCGACCGCGCGCGGTGTTGCGCCCCGGCGGTGTTGCACCGTTCACGGTCACGCGGCGCCCGCCCGCCGCCGACCTGGCGTACTGGGTGGACTACCTGTGGATCGTGCGCTGGAACGCCACCGAACCCTATGTGCAGGAGGTCATTCCGCAGCCGGTGGTGCACGTCGTGGCCGAGGGCGGCCGGATGTCGGCGCACGGGGTGGGCGACAGTCACTTTTCCCGCACCCTCCGCGACCAGGGGCAGGTGGTGGGAATCGCCTTCCGCGCCGGAGGTTTTCGCGGCTTCTACCACGCTGCCATGAGTACGATCACCCGATCGGTGCGTACGCTCGACGGGCTCCTCGGCATCGACGACCGGGAGATCGCGCGACGGTTGCTCACGCCGTGCGGCGACGCGGAACTCACCGACGCCACCCATTCGTGGTTGCGTGACCTCGAGCCGGTGCGCGACCCGTTGATCGGGGAGATGTCGGAACTGGTGGCGTACGCCGAACACGACGCGTCGATGACCCGCGCGGAGGAGCTGGCACGGCACGCGGGGGTGAGTGTGCGGACCCTGCAACGGCAGTTCGGCGAATACGTGGGCATCGGCCCGAAGTGGGTCATCCAGCGGTTTCGGCTGCTCGACGCGGCCGCCGTCGCCCACCGGGGGGAGCCGGTCGACTGGGCCGATGTGGCGGCCGCACTCGGATTCAGCGACCAGGCGCACCTGACGCGTGCCTTCACCCGTATCGTCGGGACACCCCCGGCGACCTATGTCCGAACAGCAACCTGAGTCCGGCCCGGACACCACAGAGAGGTGCGACGATGACAAGCACGAGGATCAGCCAGTTCAGCCGAGACGGACTCGTCTTCGACGTGATCGACACCGGGCCGCTCGACTCCGGCGAACTGCCCGTCGTTCTACTGCACGGGTTTCCCGAGAGCGCGGCGTCGTGGGCGGGGGTGACCGCGATCCTCAACGAGAACGGGCTACGGACCGTCGCGCCGGATCAGCGCGGTTATTCGCCCGGCGCACGGCCACCACACGTTCGTGACTACCGGATGAGCGAACTCGTCGATGACGTGCTGGCACTCATCGACACACTCGGGGTGCCGAAGGTGCACCTCGTGTCGCACGACTGGGGTTCGGGCGTCGCGTGGGTGGTCGCCGCACAACACCCCGACCGGGTGGCCTCACTCACCGCACTGGCGGTGCCCCACCCCCGCGCGTTCATCTGGGCGATGCCGCGCGGACAGGCGCTGCGGTCGTGGTACATGGTGGCGATGCAGGTGCCGGTGATTCCCGAGTGGATGATGTCGAAGCTCGCCCCCCTCGCCGTGAAACAGGCCCGCAAGGCCGGACGGGAACCATCGCTGACCTCCCGGCTTGCCGCCGAGGCCGCCGAGGCCGGCATCCTGCACGGCGGCGCCAACTGGTACCGGGCGCTGCGTTTCGACAATGGGATGGGCACGCCGAAGGTGTCGGTGCCCACCACCTACATCTGGGGCGACCGCGACAGGTACCTGGGCCGGGCCGGGGCGCGTCGATGCTCCGACACGGTGACCGGACCGTACGAGTTCATCGTGCTTCGCGGCGCCGACCATTGGATGCCGCAGAAGCGCACGGCCGAGATCGCCGAAGCCGTGCTCGCACGCATCAAGTCGGTGCAGGTGTGAACCGAGTCCGTCCACCCGCGGAGCGGTCAGCGTCTGCGGCGTAGCAGGATCGCGGCGATGAGCGCCAGGAATGCCGCCGCCGTGGCGGCCGCGCCGATGGCCAGCGGCATCGCCGGGTTCGTGGTGGGCGGTTCGGTGGGCGTCACCGACCGCAATTGCGCGAAAGTTGCTCGGCGAGCATCGGATTCGGCCACCGGGTCGGGATGGACCTGGGCCGCCGGAGCTGTCGCGGGCGCCGGTGTGTCCGTGGATGCGGGCGCAGTGTCCGGTGCTGCGGGTGGGGGAGTTGCCGGTGTCTCCGGCACGTTTGGTGCGGGCGGTGCGGGCGATTCCGCCGGGGTGGTGGAGTCGGCGGCCATCTGTGGCGGAGTCGCCTTGGGCGGTGCCGTGCGTGCCCGGTCCCGGGTCGGCGGCGCCTTCTTACCTGCGGCCTTCTTGGTGGGCGTCTTCTTGGCTGTGGCCTTCTTGGGAGCGGGGACCTTCTTGGGAGCGGGCACCTTCTTGGCCGGCGCCTTCTTCGCGCCGGCATCCGTCGCGGCCGCATCCGTCCCGGGCTCTTGCCCGGGCGCCTTCTTCGTAGGTGTCTTCTTCGCAGGTGCCTTCTTTTCAGTCACCTTTTTGGCAGGTGCCTTCTTCGCGGTCACCTTTTTGGCGGGTGCCTTCTTCGCGGGTGGCGTTTGGGCCGAAGCGTCCTGAGCGGGAGTCTCGTGTGCGTCGCCGGACGGATTGCTGCCGGGCTCCGGTTCGGTCATGTGCAGACGCCCCCTTTGCGGTGGTCAGTTCGGGTGAGCACTCATGGTAGTCACGCCCGCACACCGAGACGAGCAAGAACGTCTGCATCGATCGCCGACAGTTCGTCCTCGACCGCACGGTGAGCGGTGCGACGTTGCGAACTCGGCATCGACTCGGAGGTCTCCACCGCGATGGCCAGGTTGTCCAGGCGTGCGGTCATCGTGTCGACGAATTCTTTGGCGTCGGACGAGGTGTCTTGCACGGCAACCTTCTGCAGCGACGTACGAATCGACGAGATCCGAGCGAGGAGCGGTGCACCGTGTCCGGAGTACTGGTCGAGCAGTCCGGGCGCCACACCGACGCGGCGCGCCTGCACCTCGGTGATCCGACCCCGGGCCCCGACGGCGGCGCGGTAGGCGATGGGCACCACGATCGGTGCCACCAATCGTGCGACGGTCAGGTAACGCCGCACGCTGGCCGGGGAGAGCCGCTTCGCGTCGGCCGCGGCCTTCGCCTCTGCCACCACGGTCTTGGTTTGCGCCTTGGCGACCTTCTCCTGCGCTTTCGCCTCGGCCTTGATGTTCTTGCGCTCAGCCTTCAGTTCCTTCTTGCGGAACTTGTGCTCTTCCTTGCGGCGTTGCTTCGCCGCCTCGCGGCGATCCTTGGATTCGAGCTTCGCCTCGAGCTTGGCCTTGGCCTTGAGTGCCTTGGCCTCGGCGCGCCGCTGCGAACGACTCTTGCCGTCGGACGAGAACAATCCCATGCGGGGACACCTTTCGCTGCGCGGGGTTTGGTACAAGCATTGCATAGGCTCGCAGAAGACCGTCGGGCCATTGGTGCAGGCCCGATGTCGGCCGACGACGAGCGAGAATCGAGGTGACGGTGGCCGCGGCGCTGTTGCATCCACGTGATCTCGCCGGGTGTGAGCATCGAGTAGCCCTCGACTTCGCACATCCGCATCTCGGCGCCGACCGGCCCGACACCCCGGAGGCGGCGCGCCGCAAGGAAGCGGCGCAGACTCAGCGCGAACGGGTGCGTGACCTGCTGCGCGGTATCCACAGCGATCAACCCGCGGGCACCTTCGTCGTGGTGGACGGACCGTACGCCGAGCGGGTGGCGGCGACTCGGCGTGCCTGCGCGGACGGGGTGTGGTGGATCTGGAACGCCACGTTGCCGGCCGATCCGGAGCGGGGCCGACGTGGACACGCCGAACTGTTGGTGCGTGTCGAGTACCCAGGCGGGTCCGGGTATGTGCCGGTGATCGTGGTGAACCACCGCGTGACCAATCCCGCCCGACCACCTCGCCTCGGTGACGCGGGTCCGCCGCGAATCGTCACCTCTCCGCTGTGGGGATGGGCGCCGGCCCCCGATCCGTTCCGGACCGCGCGCCCCAACCGACGTGATCAACTGCGGCTGGCCCAGCTGACGCAGATGCTGCTCGACCTCGGCCTCGCCCCACCGGTGCCCGAGGAGCAGTTGGTTGCCGGTGCGGTCGGACTCGATGCCGACTGCATTCTCGTGCACCCGATCGGCACCGCGCTGCCCGACTACCGGCAGGTGTTTGCCCGGCGCCGGCAACTCGCCGCCGGAGAGGTCGCGACCACACCGCGCAAGGTGTCCGAGTGCCGGGGCTGCCCGTGGTGGGGTCGATGCGGACCCGAACTGACCGAGCGTCGCGATGTGAGCCTGGTGGCCAATGGCAACCGAGGCGACGCCTTGCGCAGCGCGGGCATCCACACCGTCGACCAACTCGCCCGCTACACCGGCGAACCACCGCCGGAGTGGCCGTCGACGATGCGCTTCGACGACGTGGTGATCGGGGCCATCGCATGGCTCGCCGACATCCCGTTGGTGCGCCGGGTGCCGCGTCCCGCGGTGGTGCGGGCCGACGTTGAGGTCGACGTCGACATGGAGAGTTTCGGTGAGGACGGCGCCTACCTGTGGGGCACGTTGCTGACCGACCGAACTGATCTCGCTCGGGCCGTGCGGTATCGCGCGTTCGTCACGTGGCAGGCGCTGCCCACCACCGACGAGGCCCGCTCGTTCGCGGAGTTCTGGGCGTGGCTGACCGGCGAACGTGAGCGGGCGCGGGCAGCGGGCAAAACCTTTGCCGCCTACTGCTATTCGCAGCAGGCCGAGAACAGGTGGCTGCTCGGGTCGGCGACCCGTTTCGCCGGATACCCGGGCATACCCACACTCACCGAGGTGCAGCAATTCATCGACTCGCCCGAGTGGGTCGACATCTTCGAGGCCGTCGGCGTCAACTTCGTCTGCCCCAACGGCAAGGGACTCAAGCGGGTGGCGCCGGTGGCCGGATTCGCCTGGCGTGACGCAGACGCCGGTGGCGAGGCATCGATGGACTGGTACCGGCACGCCGTGGGTCTCGGTGATCATCGGGTGGATCCCACTCAGCGCGAGCGCCTGCTGGAATACAACGAGGACGATGTGCGGGCCACCAAGGTGCTGCGCGAGTGGATCGATTCCGACGAGGTGCTCGAGGTACCGCTCGAGGACGATCTGCTCGGTTTCCGACGATCAGACCCTGGCCGAACGCAGCGCTTCGAGGAAGGACCCGCTGCCGAGCAGGGCGACGGCACCGAGTAGCAGCAACCCGGCGGGACCGAGGTCGGCGATGAAGCGGCCGACCCCGGCGAGCGTGACACCCGGCGACGCCGCCGGCGGGGCGGTGGCCGGCGGCACGGGCGGTGCCTGCTGGTTCGGCGCGTTCGCTGCCGGCGGTGGTGGCGCGATCACGGCGGCGGCGGGAGCTCCCGCTCCCAGGCCTGATGCCCCGGACCCTGCGCCCGCCGGCGGACCCGGCACGGCCGGTGGTGCGACCATCGGTACCGCGGGTGGGGTGGCGCCGGGGGCGAGACCGCCCCCCTCCGAGGAACCCGGTCCGGCCTGGGAGCCGACACCGCCACCCGATGTCGCGCCCAACGGGACCGTGCCCCCCGGCGGCGTGTTGCCCGGAGTGTGACCCGGACCGGACCCGCCGGGAATGCCCGCGCCACCGGTCGAGGAGGTGGGGACATCCGTCGTGGTGGTGCCGGTGGTCGTGGTGCCCCCGGTCGTGGTCTCGCCGGTTGTCGTTTCCCCGGTTGTGGTTGTGGTGGTGCCACTCGAGGTCGTCGTGCCACCAGGGGTCGTCGTGCCACCAGGGGTCGTCGTGCCACTGGTGGGAGCAGTTGTGTGGGTCGGACGAGTGGGGGAGGTGGGATGCCCCGTGTGGGTGGGGTGCCCTGTGTGGGTGGGGTGCCCCGTGTGAGTGGAGCCGCTGCCGCCGGGGCCGTGTCCGCCGTTGCCCCAGTGACCGTTCCCGGTGCCGCCGGTCCCCTGTTCGGAACCTCCGCCCGACGTTGTCTCGCCGTCACCGGGTGAATCGGCCCAGCCGAGCCCCGCTCCGAGAGCGAGGAGTCCGGCGGCGAGCAGCGTCAGTACGATCAGTAGAGGTCGGGGAGGGTGCCGACGTGTGCGCGATGGATTGACCCGATGCGTCATCAGCTCCCTTTCCGCTAGTATTTGACAGACAGTGCAATATTGTAAATGTGGGTGTTGTTCATGAACTTTTCACCAGGATTTCACCGCCGACACTGTCAAGTAGGTGAAAGTGTGAACAACACCACACCTAGTTGCGTAACGCTCGTCTGCGCAGCTTGTACCCACGGTGTCCCATTTGGGGTAGCGTCGCAACCTAGCGACCGTTGCATGGGGGATGCACACCGGGCTTAAATGTCTGCAAATGCAAGTGTCGGCTTTCGGAGAATTTCTTATGACTTCACGTGGCGTGGACAGGCCAGCGGGCGGCGTCGGAGGGGAATCGAGCATGAGGACCGAGGCTGTGGACCCGGGGCTGTTCGCGCGTCGGCTCGAAGAACTGTTCCGTACGGTTCCGGGCCCCAACGGACGCGCCTACAGTGCCAAGGCAATCGCTGCGCGCAGCACCGAACGCGGATTCCGACTCGGTGAGTCGTATCTGAGCCAACTACGTTCGGGTAAGGCCAAGAGCCCGTCGTTCCGCACCGTCGAGGGCATCGCAGCCGCGTTCGGCGTGGACGTCCACTACTTCCTCGAGGATCGCGCCGCACAGCGCACCCGCGACGAGATCGACCTGATGCGCCTGCAGGCCGACACCAACGTTCAGCTGGCCGCGTTCCGGCTCGCGGGCCTGTCGAGCGATTCGGTGACCGTGGTCAACGAACTCATCAAGGTGTTGCGGGAGCAGCAGGGACTGCCGAAGGATCCGCCCGACATCGCCGCCGCCGGATTGAGTGACGACAACGGCGATCTCGACGCGCCGTTGCGCGTCGTCGGCGGTCCGGCCAACGACTGAGCCGTACGACCCCACCCGGCGACGACTCCACAGCGACGACTCCACACAGGCCCGGTCGTGATCTCCAAACGCCACACCAAGCGAGGGTCGCGACGTAGCGAACGCGAACTGCGTGCGTTGTGCCACCGGTCACTCGAAGGTCTCGACCTCGACCTCCCGCTCGACGTCGAACAGCTGTGTCAGCGCTTCGGGGAACGCCGCGGCCGCCCGATCATCCCGATGCCCTACCCGCTGCCTGCCGGCATGCCGAACGGGATCTGGCTCGCGGCCGAGGATGCGGATTACTTCTTCTATCAGGCGAACACCTCACCGCTGCACCGCGACCAGATCATCATCCACGAGTTCGGCCATCTCATCGCCGGTCATCAGATGCTCGGTGCGACGTCGGCGGCGGCACTCACCGCCCCGCCCGAGGACGACTCCGAGGCCGCATTACGTCGAACGTGCTATTCCGACGACCGTGAGTGGGAAGCGGAGAAGCTGGCTTCTATTATTTTGACGTGGGCGGCCCACGCCGGTGACGCCGTCAGTGGGACCGCCGACCACTCGGACCTGCGGGACCTGCAACGTCTATTGGGAGGCCACAAAGGCTGGCTGTGAGGTGAGCGATCGTCGTCGGGATCATCAACCTGACCGCCCTCGTGGTGTTCGCGGCAGCTCTGTGCTGGCGCCTCGACCAGATTCGCCGCAAGGGGGGCGGACTGCAAGCGATCGCGATGACCGTCGCGATCGCTGCCCTCACCTTGGCGTTCGTCGTGTCCGGACGCACGGCGTCGCACTACATCGACGACGCCCTCTTTGCCGGTTCGGCGCGGCTGACGCTGTACGGGATGCTCGCCGTCGGAGTGGCCGCGTTGATCATCGTGTTCTTCTTCCCCGCGCCGGAGGTCACACGGGAACGGCGGGCGGGCATCGAAGCGATACCGCTGGTGGTCGCGCTCATCGGCCTGCAGATCTCCCTTGTGGTGATTCCGCCCGAACTACGCAGCGAACAGCTGGGCGACTGGACGTTCCAGACCTGGGGATTCGCCCTGTTCTACCTGATCGCCAGCGGCTACCTGATGTACGGCTTCTCCGCGTGCGTGCGCAGCGTCCGCAAGTTCTTCGCGGTTGCCGACGGTTATCTGCGGGTGTCCCTCGGCCTGCTCAGCGTCGGACTGACACTGCTGGCCGTCGGTTCGCTGGTGCAGATCGTCGCTGTTCTCGGCAGTGCGACCGGGCTGGTGGGTGCCACCTGGACGTTGCTGGGGAGCAGGACTCTCGACATCGTCGGAGTGGTCGCCTTTCTGCTGGGGATCAGCTTTCCGATGCTGCATTCGAGGTGGCGCGAACTGGTCGTCGGGCGTCGGCGGCGTCGGGACGTTGACGATCTCGCGCCGCTCTGGGAGTTGGTCACCGAGGCGATTCCAGAGGTGGTGCTGCCGGCCGGGCGGATGGGTTCGACCGAACGGCTACACCGGATGGTGGTCGAGATCCGCGACGCACTCACCCAGCTGAGTCCGCTGCTGCCGGCGGATTTCGATGCGCGGTCGCCGTCGGAACAGGTGGCCTCGCTGCGCGAGGCAGCATCTGCGTATCGCGACACCGGTGCCGTGTCGGGCGCTGTTCGTCCGATCCTGCCCGCCGAGGGCGACGGACTCGACGCCGAGGCTGCGCCGTTGCTGGAGGTCTCGCGCGCCGTCAGCACGCCGATGCTCGCAGCATAACCGCGCGAACGCTCCGGAAAGCGATCTCGGCGGGTCAGGAGCGGGGCGAGGACTCGCTGACCGGCGGTCGCGTGTCGGCGTCGAGCGCGTCGCGATAGGAACGGTGAACACGGTGGATATAGATCGACCCGACCCCGACGAGCACCACCACCGCCGAGAGCGTCGCGGCGATCGTCACCGGCGCAGCGTCGTGCAGGCCCTCGTAGAGGAGCCACGCGGCAAAGGCGAAGAACAGGAGTGACGCGCCGATTGCGATGGTGCGTTCGGGCAGGTGCCTGCCGAGCACGGCGCCCACTGCGATCGCCAGCGCGTCTGCGGCCACCATCCCCAGGGTCGAGCCGATCCACACGCCCAGCCAGTCGCTGTGCGCGGCCAGGGTGATGGTGGCCAGCATCGTCTTGTCGCCGAGCTCGGCGAGGAAGAACGACGACATCACGGCGAAGAACACCGAGACACCCACCCGGTCGGCCCTGGTCTGTTCGTCGTCGTCGAGGTGATCCCCCCGCAGGGTCCACAGGCCGAAGATCAGCATCGCCAGTCCGGCGAGGATCGACATCAGATTGGCCGGTATCGAGAGGCCCAGGAAGTGTCCGAAGAACACGGACACGGCGTGGACGGCGGTGGTGGCGACGGTGATGGCCGCCAGGACGACCCACCACTTGTAGCGCAGGGCGTAGGTCATGGCCATCAGCTGCGACTTGTCGCCGAGTTCGGCGACGAAGATCACGCCGAAGCTCAGGAGAAGGGCAGCAACCATGTAGGCCAGGTTAGTGCGCACTTACTTAGCTGTGCAACACCTTGCCTGGCCGTATCTGTGCAGGTAGGGGGCACAAAATTCGAAGTTTGGGTACCCTCAAAAAAGTGTGGCGAGGCCCTATGCGGCGAGGAGCATGGCGAGCACGGCGGTGTCGGGGTCGGCGTTGGGGTCGATGCCCACCTGGTTGCGCAGCGTGACCACGGTGCCGTCGGCCTCGGCCTCTGCCCAACCGGCGCGGTGTTCGAGGCCGAGTTCGGGCAGGCCGGGCAGCAGCACGCAGCCGGAGGCGACATCGGCGCACTCCGGCAGTGATGGTCGGGTACGCGAGGGTGGATGCAGCATCATCAGGGCCGGAGGATTGGTGAGGAACCGCCCGGCCTCGAGGAAACTGTCGTCGACGACGTTGCCGACGGCCACCATCATCCCGACCGCCTCGTCCTCGGCCTCGTCGGGCCGGTCTTCCACCACCCCGAAGATCGTGGTGGTCGGCAGGAAGCCGGGCCGGCACGCGATACGCACGGACGCGACCAGCGTCTGTGTCCACTCCAGGGTCGATTCGGGCCAGCGACCCGAGATCAGGATTCCATTGAGCCGGCCGTCCTGGTGAAACGGGGTGAGACCGATCGGAATCGACGACTGCATCGTGAGAACCTCCGTCGCATCGAACAACCTGCCACATCGGTGGACCGGGCCGGGATCGTCGGCTCCGGTCCACTGAGAATCCACCCCGGACGAGATGTTCGACAACTGGAAACACCGTGTTGTGACGGTTCGTTTACACGCCGTAACCGAGCCGTGTGCGAGGTGGGCGGGCGGTGACGTCGGCGGCGCCAGGCACACTGGTTCTGTGCACCACCCATCCGACGACGTTCACGCGCCCGCCGAATCGAGTTCGACGAACCCGACACGGCGGGGTCCGCTGCACCCGTTGGAGTATGCGTGGATCGCGATCTTCGGTGGTCTGGCGGTGGCCGCCGTGGTGATCGGCTCGGTGATTCCGCTGGCCGGCGCGGTGCGGGTGCTGGCCCCGGTGCCGCTGGCGCTGGTGGCCGCGCGTACCCGGCCACGGGCGATGGTGGCCGCCACCGTGACCACCGTCTTTGTGAGTTTCGCGATGGCCGGCACCGGCGCGGCGATGTCGGTGTTCAGCGCCGCGCTCGTCGGTGGACTGGTCGGCGAGATCAAGCGCCGCGGCCGTGGTCGCGGGACGATGCTGCTCGCCGCGCTGGTGGCCGCCCCGCTGCTCGGCGGTGTGTCGGTGCTGGTGCTGCTGATCCTGGGGCCGCTGCGCCGGTTGGCGCTGGAGGCCACCGGAAACACCCTCGGTGGCCTGGCCAAGTGGCTCGACAAGATCCCCGCGCTGTCCGGATTGGCCGACGCGATCGAGTCGCTACGCGGCAGCGTGCTCGACTACTGGTGGATCTGGATCTGGGCGATGGGTGCGGTGGGCACCATCCTGACCATCGTCATCGCCTGGTGGATTCTGGGTGCGGTGGTCGACCGGCTGGCCGCCATCCCCAGCGAGGACACCCTCGACGCCGAGACCACGCTGGCCGTCGACGGTCAGGTGGCACCGCTGCCGCTGACGATGACCGGGGTCGGGTTCTCGTATCGGCCCGGCGGCCCGCAGGTGCTCGACGGTGTGAACCTGCACATCGAGCCCGGCGAGTTCGTCGCGATCGTCGGTGCCAACGGTTCCGGCAAATCGACCCTGGCCAAGATCCTGGCCGGTCGTAACCCCACGTCGGGGACGGTGGCGCGGCCCGGTTCGGCGGGGCTGGGCCGCCGCGGCGGCACCGCGATGGTGCTGCAGCGGCCCGAGACGCAGATGCTCGGTGCGCGTGTCGCCGACGACGTGGTGTGGGGGTTACCGCCCGACGCCGAGGTCGACGTCGACGAACTGCTGGGCGAGGTGGGGCTGGCCGGACTCGGCGGACGCGAAACCTCCGACCTGTCCGGTGGTCAGCAGCAGCGGCTGTCCATCGCCGCGGCGCTGGCTCGCGATCCGGCGCTGCTGATCGCCGACGAGGTGACCTCGATGGTCGACCCGTCCGGGCGCGAGGAACTCCTCGCGGTGCTCGCCGACCTACCGCGCCGTCGAGGTGTGGCCGTCGTGCTGATCACCCATCGCGCCGTGGAGGCCGCCGCCGCCGACCGCGTCATTCACCTGGTGCGCGGCGCGGTGGTGCAGGAGCCGCCGGGGTGGCTCGCGGCGCACACTCCGGGTGCCGGGCTGCTTCCCGCCGCCACCGGCCATCGGGAAACGTCGTGGCGGGAACTGCATTCGGGGATCGAACCGGTGGGCTCGCCGGTGCTGGCGCTCAACGGAATCGGTCACACGTATCTGCGGGGCTCGCCCTGGGAGGTGCGTGCGCTGCACGACGTGACCCTCACCGTGCACCGCGGCGAGGGGCTGCTGATCGTCGGCGGCAACGGATCGGGCAAGACCACCCTCGCCTGGATCATGGCGGGACTGATCGCACCCACCGAGGGCACCTGCCTTCTCTATGGGGTCGGCAAGACCGGCGAGGGCTCGCCGGTCACCGAACACGTCGGGGAGGTGGGCCTGGCATTCCAGCACTCACGGCTGCAATTGCAGCAGCCCATCGTCGGCGACGACATCATGGCGGTCGGCGGCGAGAAGGTCGGCACCGGTGAGGTGGCACACGCGCTCGAGGCCGTCGGACTTCCGCGCGAGATCGCGGCCCGGCGTATCGACGCGCTGAGCGGCGGGCAGATGCGCCGTGTGGTGCTGGCCGGGCTGATCGCCCGCAAACCGAAGGTGCTCGTCCTCGACGAACCCCTGGCCGGCCTCGACCCGGACGCCCGCGACGAGGTGATCGCGCTGCTCGCACAGTTGCGTGCCGACGGGATGACCATCGTGATCATCTCCCACGACTTCACCTCACTCGGCCGGCTGTGCACCCGCCGCGTCCTGCTGGCCGACGGCACCCTGGTGCCCGACGGCATCCCGGAGGCACCCCCGCACCCGACCGTCCCGCACCCGACCGTGCAGTACCCGTTCCCGGTGCCCGGTGAGAGGAGATCGCGATGACGATGCGTGCCATCCCGCTGCGGCAGGTGCCCGGCGATTCGATCGTCCACCGGCTCTGGGCGGGCACAAAACTGATCGTGGTGCTGGTGCTCGGCATCATGACCTGGGTGTTGCCCACCTGGCCGTCGCTGGGCTTCGTCGCCGCGGTGATGCTGCTGACCGCGGTGCTCGCGGGCATCCCCTTCGGCGCGTTGCCGCGTCCACCCTGGTGGTTCTGGGCGCTGATCGGTGTCGGCGTCGCGGTGAACGCCGCGTTCGGACTCGCGTCCGTCATCACGTTTCTGCGGGCCATCACCCTGGGTCTGGTGCTGGTGGCCAGTTCGATCCTGGTGATCTGGACCACCCCGATGGCCGAGATCGCGCCGGCCATCTCACGGCTGATGTGGCCGCTGCGCAAGCTGCGGATGCCTGTCGACGAGTGGGCCGTCTCGATCGCCCTGTGCCTGCGTGGACTGCCGCTGCTGATCGAAGAACTGCGGCTGCTGATCGCGGTGCACCGGCTGCGCCCCACCGCGCCGGCACGGTCGGGTCATCCCGCGGCGGAGATGGGGATCATGGACATGGTGACCGCCGCGATGTCGTCGGCGTTGCGTCGCAGCGCCGAGATGGGTGAGGCCATCACCGCGCGCGGCGGCACCGGCCGGCTCACCGCGGAGAAGGCGGGGCCGCATCGTCGGGATGTGGTGACACTCATCGTGATCGGGATCGCCTGCGCGGTGGCCATCACGCTCACCGCGCTGCTCTGAGCCCCGTACCGAACACTTCCCACCCACACACAAAGGTTGCCGTTTGCTGCGTCGTGCGCAGCAAACGGCAACCTTTGGTGTGATCCCAGTGCGGGTGGGGTCAGGCCGGAACGACCAGGCCGGTGCCCTGCTTGCTCGCGGTGGCGAAACGCTCGGCGGCGTCGGCCCAATTCACCACGTTCCACCAGGCCTTCACGTAGTCGGGCTTGACGTTCTGGTAGTCGAGGTAGAACGCGTGCTCCCACATGTCGAGCATCACGATGGGGATGATCGCGGCGGGGATGTTGCCGCTCTGATCGGTCAGCTGCAGGATCACCAGATTGCCGGCGATGGTGTCGTATCCCAGGATGGCCCAGCCGCTGCCCTGCAGGGTGGTGGCGGCGGAGGTGAAGTGCGCCTGGAACTTGTCGAAACCACCGAACTGCGCATCGATGGCGGCCGCGAGGTCACCCTCGGGCTTGTCGCCGCCGTCCGGCGACAGGTTCTTCCAGAAGATGGAGTGGTTGGTGTGGCCGCCGAGATGGAAGGCCAGGGTCGCCGACAGCCCGTACACCTTGTCGGCGATGGTGCCGTCCTCGCGGGCGGCCGCGAGCTTTTCCAGCGTGGTGTTGGCGCCCTTGACGTACGTCGCGTGGTGCTTGTCGTGATGGAGTTCCATGATCTTGCCGGAGATGTGCGGCTCCAGTGCCGCATAGTCGTACGGAAGATCGGGCAAGGTGTATTCAGCCACGGTAAACCTCTCTGCCACAGACTTTCTCTGGGCCACTGCCTCGGATACTGCTCTGACTTTCGCACGCGGCGAGTCGTCGCCAGAGGTGGACGAACGTGCCGCGCCGATGTCTCCACACTTCCGCAGAGCATGGGTGAATGCAACAAACCCCGGCGAACTCAGTTCAACCAGGGTTGAGGTTTGCGACTTGCCGCGATGTGCGCGGCAGGGAGTGCCGGCGAGCGCTCAGATGAGGACGAGTAGGACGAGGAGCGCGATGAGTCCGACGATGCTGAGCGCGATTCCGGTACATGCCGACCGCACGTTGTACGCCGCGCGACTGGCCCCGGGAGAGGTCGCGAGAATCCGGGTGTCGCGCGTCGAACGTGTCGTCATCGACACTCCTTCGGGTCTGCTTTCGGGTTCCGGACTGGGGCTGCATCCGGGAAGATGTCCGTCGTTCGACGGGTGAGTGAGGATTGTCACATCCGTCGGTTGTGGACATCATAAACAGACTTCGGCGCACGGCTCAAACCCGACGCCACATCCCGCGTAGGATCGTGCCATGTCTTGGCTTGACCAGCTTCTTTCCGGCCGCGCGGCGAAGACCACGCTCATTGATCCGGCGGCTGCCCTGCCCGGCCGCGAGGTGGGGGTGCGCGTCGCCGACGAGAACATCGTCCTGCATCACCCGATGCGTTTCGCGCACACCGACCGCAACGGCGGCATCGGAGACCTACCCGAGGGACTCTCCGCGGTGATCGTGGCGGGCGGGTGTTTCTGGGGCATCGAGGAGATCTTCTGGCAGGTGCCCGGCGTGTACACCACCGCAGTCGGTTACGCCGGTGGCTACACCCCCAACCCGACCTATGAGGAGACCTGCACGGCCCGTACCGGGCACACCGAATCGACGCTCGTGGTGTACGACCCGGCGGTCGTCACCCTCGAAGGCATCCTGAAGGTGTTCTGGGAGAGTCACGATCCCACTCAGCAGATGCGGCAGGGCAACGACATCGGCACCCAGTACCGGTCGGCGATCTTCACCCTCGGCGAGGCGGACGCGGACGTGGCGAGCCGCTCGGCGGAGACATTCGGGCAGGTTCTGCGGTCGGCGGGGCTCGGACCTGTGGCGACCGAGATCGCACCGCTGGCCGACGCAGGCGACGGCCGCTTCTACTACGCCGAGGATTACCACCAGCAGTACCTCGCGAAGAATCCACACGGATATCGCTGCCACGCGGCGACCGGGCTGACGTACCCGGCCGGCTGAGAGCGTCGATGACCGCTGACGCCTGCGCAGCGCGGATCTCCGCGGCGCAGTGGAACCGCACACTGTTGGATCGCCAGCACCTGCTCGCCCGCGTCGACGAGGATGCGATCGAGGTGATCGACCGGATCGTCGGGATGCAGTCACAAGATCCGGTGAGCGCCTTCTACGCGCTGTGGTCACGGATCGAGGGGTTCGATCCCACGGAACTCGACGATCTCCTGATCAATCGGGACGTGGTGCGGATGGTGTTGCTGCGCGGCACGGTCTTCCTCGTCGACGGTCTCGACGCGCGCTGGATTCGCCCACTGGCCCAACCCCGCATCGACGCCGGGTTTCGCACCAATCACCGCCTGGTGCGCGCCGATCCGGACGCGGTGATCGCCGACGCGGCCGAACTGCTCGCCAAGGAGGCTCGGCGCGGTACCGACCTCGGCAGGGAACTGGCGCTACGGCATCCGGAGGAGAACCCGACGACGCTGACGGTGCTGGCCCGATGTGCGCTCCCGTTGGTCCAGATTCCGCCACGCGGGCTGTGGGGAGGCGCCGGCGCCCCCACCTACCGTCTGCTCGACGACTGGATCGGTCCGGGTGAACCCGCGCTCGTGGGCGAGGAGGCGCACCGTGAACTCATCCGCCTCTATCTCCGCGGTTTCGGGCCGGCCACCGCGAAGGCGGTCCAGACCTGGTCGGGCATCACCGGGTTGCGTCCCCTGCTGGACGCGATGGAACGCGACTGGGAGCTGGTTCGGCTGGCCGGTCCCGACGGCGAGGTGCTCTTCGACCTCGACGGTCTCGGCCTCGCCGACCCCGACGTGCCCGCGCCGGTACGGCTCATCGCACCGTTCGACCACGTGCTCGTCGCCCAGGGCGACCGAGCGCGTATCGCCGACGACGATCACTTCCGCCGGACCGTCACCGCCAACGGCCGTTCGCCCGGCTTCGTCCTCGTCGACGGGCGGCTAGCGGGCACGTGGCGCATCGCGGAGGGTGAGATCGACACCGAACTCTTCGTGTCGCTCGACCGAGCGCAACGCGCCGAATTCGACGACGAGGTGGAACGGCTGCGAACGTTCGCGGCGGGCACACGCACCTAGTCGCCGGTGCGGGGATTGCGGCCGGTAATGCAGTACGGCCGTCCCACTGGGTCGCGCATCACCGTCCAGGCGGGGTGACGCTCGACGACGCGCGCACCCCAGTCCTCATGCCGCGTGACCTCCTGCTCGACCGAGTTGGCCGCCATGTCGAGATGGCCCGCGGCCGTAGTCGCCGGGCCGAAGCGCAACCGTTGCAACAGGATTCCCAATGCGAGCCGCCGGTCGCGGCGTAGCCGCACCAGATCGGCGCTGCTCGTCTGCTCGGTCGGCCATCCGGTGAGTTGCGTCCAGAACACGAGTTCGCGGTCAAACGTCGCGTCGGGCACGTCGATACACACCTGGTCGATGATGCTGATGGTGTCGTCGGGCCATCGAACCGGCCGCGAGCGTGCGGCCCGTCCGTTCCACGGCACCATGCAGAAGTTGAACCCGGCCGGCGACGACAACACCAGATAGTCCGCGTGATCGGCGTGCACCGACGCCCCGAGGTCCGCGGCCTCCGCGGCCGCCGCGCGCGGGTCGTCGACGTGGAGATCGAGATGCAACGAACCGGGCCCGTCGGCGATGCGTTGGACCCGGAGGTGGGGATCGCCGCTGAAGGGCTCGAGCGTGGCGAACTCGCGGTATGCACCCCGCGGCGGCGACACGGTGCTGCCCGCGATGGCGCGCCAGAAGGTGACCTCGTCGCCGAATTGGGCGGCGGGAAAATCGAGGAACGCGGTCAGCCACCGGATGTCCACGTCGCCGAGTGTAGAGAACGCGCGCACTACACTCGATCAGATGAGTGGACCCTGGGGGCAGATCGCGAAGAAGCTGAGCCGCAAGCACACCGACAAGGTCGCAGTGGTGCGTTTCGAAGGTCCGATCGGGCACATCGGGATCGGGCGGTCGGGGCTGACCACCGATTCGGTGGAGCCGGTCCTCAAACGTGCCTTCGACACCGAATCCCTGAAGGCCGTCGTCATCATGATCAACTCGCCCGGCGGATCACCCACGCAGTCGGAGTACATCGCCGAACGCATCCGGCAGCTCGCCTCCGAGAAGGGTGTGCCGGTCCTCGCCTTCTGCGAGGACGTGGCGGCCTCGGGTGGTTACTGGATCGCGTGTGCGGCCGACGAGATCTACGCAGCGCACACCTCACTCGTCGGGTCCATCGGGGTGGTGTCGTCGGGGTTCGGGTTCGCCGACGTGCTGTCGCGGTTCGGGGTGGAGCGCAGGCTCTACACCGCGGGCGACAACAAAGCCCGACTCGACGTGTTCTCGCCGGAGCAGGAAGCCGACGTGGAGTGGCTCAAGGCGCTGCAGGAGCAATTGCACTCCGCGTTCATCGGGTGGGTCAGGCAACGGCGCGGAAAGAAGCTCAACGAGGACGAGGACCTGTTCAACGGCGACATCTGGATCGGCGAGCATGCCACCCGGGTCGGGCTCGTCGACGGCGTGGGTGTGATGCGGTCGGTGGTGGCCGAGCGCTTCCCCGATGCCGACATCGTTCCGGTCACCGCGCCCAAACCGCTGCTCGCCCGACTGATGAGCGGGCCGTCGAGCGTCGCGGACCTCAGCGAGGGCATCGTCAGCGGAACCCTCGCCGCGATGGACCGGGCGCAACGCATAACGTTCCGATAGCCGGCCGGTCCGCAGATATTCTCCACAGCTTCTGCCGAGTTATCCACAGGATGATGTGGATTTCCGCGAATCCGCAACCAATTGCGCAATTGTCCACGATGGCGAACACTTTCGCGGATTGAATGACCGGATCGGTGAGCCCGGTCACATTCGAATGGTCGACGTTGCACCGTTGTCCACAAATCCACAGTCTCATCCACAGGTCGACATCGACGGTCGGACCACTTTCGCGCCGGTTGTCAAACCGGCATGTGGATAGCATTATGCAGTCCTACATAGTCGCCGGTGGAATCCGGCTGAACTGTCAAGTCCACAAACCGCCCACCCGTGTGTGGAGTTGCGTACACGCCCGCTGCATCCGTCACGCATGTGCCACCATTGAGCGTGTGAGCATGGGCGACATTGCACAGGTGCCGGTCACTGAACTCCCCGATGATTTCACCGGCGACGACACCCGGATTCTGCTCGATGTCCGTGAGGACGACGAATGGGCGGCGGGCCACGTCAAAGGGGCCGTGCACATCCCCCTCGGCGACGTTCCCGCCCGCCTCGAAGAGATCGACCTCGACGCGGACCTGCTCGTGATCTGCCACTCCAGCGGACGTTCGATGCGCGTGCTCAACTATCTGGCCCAGATGGGATTCGACGGTTCCTGCGTGCGCGGCGGCATGCTCGCCTGGCTGGAGAACGGCAAACCGGTGGAGGTCGGGGAGTCTGCGGGGTGAGCAGCTACGATCTCTGTCCCCGTTGCCGCATCCAGGCACCGCACCGACCCGGACGGGAACGGTGTCCGCGCTGTGGCGGACCGCTGAGCGTGGTCGAATCGACCCGGGCTCCCTCTCCGTATGCCCCGGCCGCGCCGGCCCGCCGCCCGGGCCCCGCCGTCCGTCCGCCGGTGCCGGCGGCAGCGCGGCGTGACGCCCCGCGGACGTATCGGAGTCGGCATGTGCGCTGGGTTGCCCGCCGCCCACCGGAGTCCATCCCGCCGCGACGACCCGTGCCCGACCGGGGCCCACGCCGCATCCCGCGCTACGTCTACATCCCGCGCTGGGGACTGCGCGACGTTCCGCTCGTCCACGACGAGAGGCCCGACCCGGTCACCGCGGCGGCAGCGCGGCTGCGCTCCGCGCTGATGATCGCGTCCGCGACCCTCGCGGCCTCTGCACTGATGCACCTGTTCCGCTACGTCCTGCTGGTGATCAACCGGGGCACCCCGCTACCGGCCTGGCTGATCGCGGTGAGCGCCGTCCTGGTGTTCCTCGCCGGGATCGCCGCGCTGGGCGGCGTCGTGCTCGGGTTCTGGACGTTCACCACCTGGGTCGCTGCGGTGCGCGCCGACCGGTACCGCAGCGTCGACCGGACCGATCCGCGGCCCGCCTGGCAGCGCATCCTGCTGTCGGCGGTGCCGCTGATGAACGTCGTCGGCGGCGGGCTCCTATTGCACGAGGCGGCCGCCGCGGGTGCGGGGCCCTGGCGCGACACCGGCGTCGACGGTCTGCTGCGGGAGCGCCTCAACCGGCTGTGGCTGGCGTGGGCGCTGGTCAACGCCGTGGCGCTCTGGGCGGCGATCACCTGGGCGGTGTCGCTGCGTTCGGACTCCATCCAGACCGGCGCCGACGCGCTCGCCCTGGTGACCTTGTCCGCCGCGGTCTCGGCCGGCTTCGCATTCTGGGCGTCGCGACGACTGCCCGCGTTGTTCGACGCGGAGTCCGCCGCCGTCCCCGACACCCGGTGGGTGGTGGTGGGGTGACCACCGGCGAGCAGGTGTCCCGGTCGGGTAAACCCGCGGTGGTGGCCCACCGCGGGGCATCCGGGGAGGCCGCCGAGCACACCGTCGCCGCCTACGAACTCGCGCTCGCGCAAGGCGCCGACGGACTCGAATGCGACGTACGGCTGACCTCCGACCAGGAGCTGGTGTGCATTCACGACCGCACCGTCGAGCGAACCTCGAACGGCACCGGAGTGGTGAGCGAGATGAGCCTCGCGCAACTGCGCGAGCTCGATTTCGGTGGGTGGCACGCCGCCGGCGACAAGGCGTCGGTGCTCACGCTCCGGGAGCTGCTCACCCTCACCCTCGACTGGCGGCGACCGGTGCGGCTGTTCATCGAGACCAAGCATCCGGTCCGGTTCGGCAGCCTGGTGGAACAACGGCTGCTGGAAGTGCTGAACGAATTCGGCGTCGGCACCCCTCCGTCCGCCGACCACAGCCGCGCGGTGGTGATCTCGTTCTCCTCCGCCGGGGTGTGGCGGGTGCGCCGCAACGCGCCGATCCTGCCGACGATCCTGCTCGGTGACACCGCACGGGTGCTGGGCGGTTCGGCAGCCACCGCGGTGGGCGCGACCGGCATCGGACCGTCGATCGAAACGCTGCGGCTGCATCCCGAGATCGTCGACAAGGCCGCTGCCGCCGGCCGGGTCACCTACTGTTGGACCGTCAACGAACTCGCCGACGTCCAACTGTGTGCCGACCTGGGCGTGCGGTGGCTCGCGACGGATCACCCGGCAAAGGTGCGTGACTGGCTGGTGACCGTCGACTGATGTCGCCGGCTGCGATCTCGGCGCGCAGGGCGGCCGCGCGTCCGCTGGTCGACGACATGAGAGGGTGGACCGATGGCCAAGAAGAGCAAACGGGGATCGGGCCCGCGTCCCGGCAGTAATCGCGCCGAGCGGGTCGCGGCGCGCAAGGCACGCCAACTCGCGTCGATGGCGCCTCCGCCGCGTCCGTTCGCGGGGCTGGCCGCCGAATGCGACCTGGTGGCGCTGCGCTCGTTCGTTCCCTCGGCGACGGCGCGTCTGGACCTGATCGAGCCGGGACCGCCGGAGCCCGAGGTGACTTCCGTGATGCCCGACGACAACGCACAGCGTGTTCCACCCCCACCCGGTACCCGCAACGAGGTCACCCTGGCCACGATTCTGCCGGGCGCGGTGGCCGGGATGGTTCGCGAATCACGCGGCGCACCAGAGGGTTTGGCCGCCCTGCAGACCGATCCGGAACCCGCCGACCTCAATCACGCCCTGGCGGCAGCTATTTCGTGGGCGGCGCATGCGACGCCCGGGTCGGAACTACGCAGCGCCGACACGGCCGACGACGCCGGATCGTTGAGTGATGTTCTCGCCGTGGATGCCCCGCTGGACATCATCGTCCACGGCGACTTCTCCTGGTGGTTCGCACCGGGCGTGGAGGCACCGCCGGAAGTGGCCGCGATGCTCGAACGCGCCAACGAGACCGTCCTGCCCAGCGCGCGGTTGCATCCCAAGAGCGAGGTCGGGGCACCGTGGTGGGTCGACGCCGGCGAGCGTGCGCACCTGCGCTGGGTGCGCCCCGAACCGGAGGACGACCTGATGAACGCGTTGGCTCGGCTGCATGCGGCCGGTCGACTCACGTTGGGGGAGGGTTCCCGGTTCGCCGGGTCGTTCCGCACCCTGGGCCTGCTCGTACCGGTCTTCGACCTGGACAACGAGATGCACCACGAGGAGTGGTACCCCGGGCTGGATCAGCTCGACACCTGGCTCGGCGAGGCCCTGGCGCAGACCGGGGACCTCACCATCGACGAGCGCAGCTCGCGAGACGGAATCCGCGGGCGTCAGGTGACGCTGCGCTGACGCCTGCCCCCAGGATCGCGCGCTGCCTTCGGCCCGTCGCCGGAGTGTGTTATCGTAGAACATACGTTCGATACGGCGGGTTGGGGGTGAGGTTCATGTCGGCGACACCGGCGGTCATTGCCCGGTTGCATGCGGTGCTTGATGAGATCGCGGCCACCGATGTGTCGTCGTGGAGTGATGACGAACTCGTCGCCGCGGCCACCGAACTCGAACGTGCCCATCATCGGGTGCCGGCCGTGGGCAACCGGGCGTTGGTGGAGATCTCTGATCGCGATATCCCCCGCCGACGCGGATTCCGCAGTGTGATCGCGTTCTTCTCGCACGCGCTGCGCATCACCGAACCGGTTCGCCGCAAACGGCTCCTCGAACACACCGCCCGATTTCATTCGGCCACCGGGCAACTGTTGGCACCGTCGTGTCCCACGTTGGCCGACAAGTGCGCCGACGGCAGCGCCGGGATGTCGCATGCACTGGTGGTCCTCGACGTCCTCGACAAGATCCCCGCCGCCACACCCCACGATGTGCGGGTGGCCGCCGAGCAGACGATGAGCCACTACGCGGGCACTCTGAGCCCACCCGAACTCGGACAGGTCGGGGCACGATTGTTGGCCCATCTCGATCCCGACGGTCACCTCACCGACGACACCGACCGCGCCCGCCGCCGCAACCTGTGGCTCAACCGTCAAGACACCCAGTTGATGTCGAAACTCAACGGGCACCTCGACCCGCAGACCCGAGCCATGTTCGACGTGGTCCTCGACGCGTGGGGCAAACCCGGCCTGAACAATCCCGACGACGATGCGTCGCCCTCAGGATCAGTGGATGATGCCGACCCCCGCCAACTCGCCGACGCCGCAGGCCGCGACACCCGGTCGCAGGCACAACGCAACCACGACGCGTTACGCGCCCTGCTCACCGCGGTACTCGCCGAGGGGACGCTCGGCAAGAGCCACCGCGGACTACCCGCGCACGTGATCATCAAAATCGACGAGAAAGACCTCCGCCGCCACGCCGGACTGGGCACCACCGCCTCGGGAACACTGCTACCGATCTCCGACGTCATCGCGCTGGCCGCCCACTCACAGCAGTACCTGGCCGTGTTCGCCGACCACACCGCGGTGCCACTGTATTTCGGACGGTCACGTCGACTCGCCTCCCTGGGACAACGATTGGCGTCATTCGCCTCCGACGGCGGTGAAATGTGCTCGGCACCCGACTGCACCCAACC
>NZ_JBSFQF010000017.1:0-77264 GCF_053588575.1 Gordonia sp. NPDC003429 | reverse complement strand
TCCGTCCTGCCATGTTCTTCATCGTCCCTTCTCCGCCCTCATCAGGGCAATCAGGACTCTAAAACAACCCGGACCGGCTCACGGGGGACACGCCAAGTTCGCGCAACCCCGATCGGCTGTCGAAGTATGGGTGGTCGGCGCAGGTGACTCCGGTGGCGATGGATGTGGACGATGCCGACTCGGTGCGCCACGCCCTCGGCGACTGCAGCGCCGACGGCACGATCGATGCCCTCTACTATCTGGTGCACGGAATCGGTCAGGCCGATTTCGCCGACGCCGACAGCAACGCCGCCCGGCACGTCGCCGAGGCCGCCCGGGACGCGGCGATCCCGCGGATCATCTATCTCGGCGGTTTCGTTCCCGACGACGATGAACTGTCTGATCACCTCCGGGGTCGCGCGCAAGTGGGAGAAGGACTTTCGATCGAGAACGGCCCCGAGCTGGTGTGGTTGCGGGCGGCGGTGATCCTCGGTGCCGGCTCGACGTCGTTCGAGATCATCCGCTACATCGCCGACCGCCTTCCGGTGATTCCGGAACCCTCCTGGCTACGGAACCCGATGGACCCGATCTCCGTCCGCGACGTGGTGCACTATCTCGTTGCGGTGGCCGATCCGGCGGTGCCGCCCGGCGCCTACGACATCGCCGGACCCGACACCGGTGAGTACAAGACCGTACTCGACCAGTATCTGCGTGCGGTGCGGATGCCGCGGGTGCGGATACCGATGCCGCGCATCAGTACCCGTCTGGCGGGTAGGGTCGGTGGCATCGTCACTCCAGCACCCGCCGCCCTCACCGAGGAACTGGTCACGTCACTCGACCACCCGATGCGTGCGTCCGAACACCGCATCCGTGAATTCGTGCCGCCTCCGCCGGGTGGGCTGACCGGGATGCGCGACGCTGTGGCCGCGTCGGTGGCCTCACCGTCGCCACGTGGCGTATGCGAACTCGACGATCTGCATCATCTGGCCGACACCGACCCCGATTGGGCGGGTGGGGACTGGCTCCGCGCGCGGCGCGCCGCATGCGGCGCGGCCTCGAGCGCGGTCTCGATGGTGCCAGGACTCGGGGGTGCGCTCACCCGGGTGCGCGCCATGGTGGGTCTCGGCTGACCCGATGTCGGTGCAAGACGGCATGGTCGCCGCGGTGTCGGCCGACCGCAACGCAGGTCAACCCGTCTATTCGACGCGTCGCCGCGTCGGGGTGGGCGTCGTGCTCGTTGCCGGTGCGGTGGTCCTGGGAGTGTCGCTGTCGGTATCTCCCGGTGATACCGCCTTCTATCCGCTGACCTTCGGCCTGGCCGCGGTGTGGATCGTCGGCGCGTTGATGACCGGGCCGCTGAGAGCCGGAACGTTCAGTCCGTCGAGTTCGGCGCGGGGCACGGTGGCCGGAGCCGCGGGACTCGGAGTTGCTGCGGGGGTGGCGATGGGCGCGATCTTCGTCATCGGCGCGCTGCTCACCAGACTGATCCCGGCGCTGAGCGACCTGGTGAACCAGGTCCTGGCATTCGCCGATTACGGCAGCCTGCCCGTGGTGGTCGCGATCACGCTGATCAACGCGGTCGGCGAGGAGATGTTCTTCCGCGGCTCGGTGTACTCGGCCGTCCGACCCCACCACCCCGTCGTGGTGTCCACGGTGATCTACGTGGCCGCCACACTCGCGAGCGGGAACGTGATGCTCGGGTTCGCCGCGGTGCTTCTCGGTGCCCTGTGCGCGCTGCTACGGCGCTGCACGGGCGGGGTGCTGGCGCCGGTCTGCACACATGTGGTGTGGTCGGCGATCGTCCTCGGAGCACTGCCGAGGCTCTTCGGGTGAGGTGATCCCCACTCCCCTGGCGAAGCCATTTTGAGTGTTCACCCACTCACCCGCTACATTCGTGTGTTGGTGCGCCCACTCTTCAGAGTGGGGCACACCGGCGCGTATAGCTCAGCGGTAGAGCTCTGGTCTTACACACCAGCGGTCAGGGGTTCGAATCCCTTTGCGCGCACTCATTGACGTATCCCAACTCGAGCGTGCCCAAAAACCCGTCGAGCGTGCCCAAAATCCCGTCGAGCGTGTCCACTTCCACGTCGAGCGTGCCCAAAAACCCGTCGAGCGTGCCCAAGATCCCGTCGAGCGTGCCCTCGCAGACGATGCCACCGGCCGTGGTGCGCAGCACAAGGCATGGCCCCCTGCCCGTGTTGTGCATCATCACCGGTTGGTGTGCGATGTGAAGGGCGCCTGGACACGTGCTCCGCTCGTCAGCGGCACCGGCGGCAAAGGAGCGAGATGAACACCGAAAGCACCACCGCACTCGGCGCAACACCAGTCTCGGGCGGCACTCATTTCGCGGTGGCCTCAGGTGGAGATGCAGTGTGGCTGTGTCTTTTCGACGACACCGACACCGAGACCCGCCTCGCACTCACCGACAGGGACGGTGACCTGTGGCACGGATTCGTCCCAGGAGTCGGCGCGGGGCAGCGGTACGGATTCCGTGTGGAGGGACCCTTCGACCCTTCCCGCGGTCTGCGATACAACCCGGCAAAACTCTTGCTCGATCCCTACGCCCGGTTCATCGACGGAGCCGTGCGGTACGGGCCCGAAGTACTCGGACACGACGTCGACAACCCGCGCCGCCCCAGCGCGCTGGACTCGGCCGGGCACGTGCCGCGGAGCGTCGTCATGCCCATGCCGCCCACCGGCGGGCGCCCTGCCGGCGTGCACCGACGGCCGGCGGCCGACCTGATCATCTACGAGGTTCATGTACGCGGCTTCACCGCAACCCATCCCGACATTCCGGCGCCGCTACGCGGAACCTATGCCGGGCTCGCTCATCCCGCAGCCATCGACTATCTCACCCGTCTGGGCGTCACCGCGGTGGAACTCCTGCCGATCCACCACAACGTGCCCGAACAGACGCTGGTGACTCGTGGGCTCACCAACTATTGGGGCTACAACACCATCGGTTTCCTTGCGCCGCACGCCCCGTACTCCGCGGCGGTCCGCGCCGGACGCAACGACGAACTGCTACTCGAGTTCCGCAGCATGGTCGACGGTCTGCACGCCGCAGGGATCGAAGTGATCCTCGACGTGGTCTACAACCACACCGCCGAAGGCGACGACACCGGCCCCACACTCTGCCATCGCGGCCTCGACAACCGTGGCTACTACGTCCTCGACCCGGACGACCCGGCCAGATACCTGGACACCACAGGCTGCCTGAACTCGGTCAACATGACCCACCCCACCACGCTCCGCCTGGTCGCCGACTCGCTGAGGTTCTGGGCGCGGGACATGGGAGTCGACGGCTTCCGATTCGACCTCGCACCCACCCTGGCACGCCACGGAAATCCTTACGGCGGTGGAGCATTCGATCGCTCGGCAGCATTTCTACAGGTGCTTTCGCAAGATCCGATCCTGTCGCAGGTGCGCCTCATCGCCGAGTCATGGGATGTCGGGCAGATGGACAGTTACCAAGTGGGCGCCTTCGGCCCCGGCTGGAGCGAGTGGAACGACCGCTATCGCGACACGGTGCGCGATTACTGGCGCAGCCACGAGGGCAGACTCGCCGACCTGGCGACAAGGGTGAGCGGCTCGACAGACATCTTTCTCGCTTCCACCTCGACCGGTGACGCTGCCGCACGACGCCGCGGCGGATCGGTCAACTTCGTCACCGCCCACGACGGCTTCACCCTGCACGACCTTGTCTCATACAACCGAAAACACAACGAGTCCAACGGCTTTGACAACACGGACGGGAGCGACCACAACCGTTCGTGGAACTGCGGAACCGAAGGGTCCACCAGCGATCCGCAGATCAACCTATTGCGGCGTCGACAAACGCGCGCGTTCCTGACCACCCTCATCGTCTCCGCGGGAATCCCGATGCTGCTCGGTGGCGACGAACGAGGCCGGACCCAGCGGGGAAACAACAACGCCTACTGCCAGGACAACGAGACCACCTGGTTCGACTGGTCGGCGGACGAAGAAACCGACGCACTCGTCGAGTACACCGCGAACCTGATCGCATTCCGAGCAGCACATCCACACCTGCGCAGGCTCTTCGACATCGCCCGGTCAGATGCCGCACCGCGGTGGTTCACACCTGCCGGAGAGCCGATGACCGCTCCGGACTGGCACGACCGCGCAGCGCGGTCGGCCGCATGGCTCATCGACCCCGCACCGACATCGGACACTGGCCCCCACCGGATTCTCGTGTTGTTCAACGCGTGGTGGGAGCAGTTGGACTTCGTCATTCCGACCGAGTTACGCACTCACACATGGACGGTGGCACTCGACTCGTATGAGGTCGAGACCCGTCAGGACACACCCCGGTGCGACAGGACGGACACGTGCCTGGTGGGGCCACGGTCGGTGATGGTTCTGACCTCTCCGGCACAGTGAGACCGTCTCGGTGAACGGTCTGCGACCTCAGGCCGGAGCTACCGCTGCCAGCGCTTCGTCCCACTGCTCCCGCTCACGCGATTCGCCGGGGCCCATGATGTCGGAGAAGATGATCCGTCCGTCGGTGCCCACCACGAATGTTCCGCGACGGGCGAATCCGCGCTCTTCGTCGAAGACACCGTAGCGGCGCGCGACCTCGCCATGCGGCCAGAAGTCCGAGAGTATCGGGAACAAGAAGCCTTGCGCAGACGACCACACCTTGTGCGTGGGTGGCGGTCCGATCGACACCGCCACCGTGGCCAGGCTGTCGTTGACGAACTGAGGGTAGTGGTCGCGGATGAACCCCAACTCGCCCTGGCAGGTGCCGGTGAAGGCGAGCGGGAAGAACACGATCATCACCGCACGACCGGCCGTCAACGCGGCGAGGGACACGCGCTGGTTGTTCTGGTCTCGCAACTCGAAGTCGGGGGCGAGGTCACCAGAACCGATTGACCGGCACTCGTTACGGATTCCGGCATCGACCGAGGCGCTCGACATCACCTCGTCGTTCATGCCCGTTTGCCGGAACGTGTCTTCGGTTGCACCAGACGCGAACCCGACCATTCGCCCAGACTCACGACGTTCGTCTGGGTCAGGCCCGCCGTCGGCGCGGCCTCCGCGATCTCACTGGGGTCCACGTGCCCGGGTTTTCCGGTCTTGGGCGAAATCACCCAGACGAAGCCGTCGTCGGCCAGCGGAGTGATCGCGTCCATCAGCCGGTCCACCAGGTCACCATCGTCGTCGCGCCACCACAACACCACGACGTCGATGACGTCGTCGGCGTCCTCGTCGAGCATCTCGGCGTCGATTGCGTCCTCGATGTCGGCACGCAGATCGTCGTCGGTGTCCTCGTCCCAGCCGAGTTCCTGCACCACCATCCCGGGCGAGATCCCGAGCTTCGGGGCACTGCTGCCCTCGGGGCCCTGGCCCCCTTCGGCGGCTACCACCGCGTACGACCTCCTGCTGGTGTCATGAAATTCTGTGACCGTTCGACTGTCAGCTTACGAAACAGCCTAGAGACTCACAGTGCAACACGGATAGCGCGTCGCGACAACATCGGCAGGATTCATCCGCCCGGCGTGGGCGCCGTCGATGTACCCGGCGTGGGCGCCGCCGTCGATGTACCCGGCGCGGGCGCCGTCGATGAGCCCGGCGCGGGCGCCGTCGATGTACCCGGAGACGACGGGGTGGGCGAGGCCGGTGTCGCCGGCGGGGCCGGCAGGTAGGTGGCACACGCGTCGAGCAGGGCACGCCGGTCCCGCGTCCACGCTGCCGCGGCACCGTTGAGGCCCGTCATCTCCCGGCGAGCGATGACGTCACCGAGCCGCGCGGTGGAATCCAGGAACGTCTGCGTCGTCGCACCGAGCTCAGCCGGCACGGCAGCGGTGAGCTCGGCGCGCACCATGTCGCCCCCGGCGATCAGGCTCGCCCTCGCCTTGTCGTCGAGATCGCCGAGTTTGTCGTACGACTGCACGGTGTTGAGGCGCTGCACGAATGCGTTATAGCCGCGCAGCATCAACACCATCGACGTGGTCGCAACTCGGCACACCTCGGCGGCCGCGGTGTTGGTTTGCGCCACGCGTGACACCGAGAGTTCCGACTGATAGGCGGCAACTTCTCCAGGCTTGACCACCGCGTGTCCGGTCACTCCGGCACACGCGGTGACGCTCGCCCCCAACAGCGCGAGCGCACAACCCGCACCGACCACCCGGCCGATCGTCGTCGACCACGGGCGGCCGCGAGGCAGCCCGCGACCACCTTGTTGTCCCGTGCTCGGCATTCGCCCCCCTACGCACCAGTAACAAACACCGAAACGCTACCCCAGTCCGACCAGCACAGTCATCAGCCTTGTGTTCGGCGGTGCCAAGCGGGGTCGTATGGGGCACGATGTGAGGTGACGGCGCAGTCCACACCACACCGCTGTCACATGTTCGTCGGACGCCGGCCACCACCGTGGGCGGCCTATCGAGGGAGTACACACACCGTGACCGATCAACGTACCGAGGCCGCACCCACTGCGACCGGCGCATCCACGAACGGCGCGGCGCGTGCGAGCAACAACGGTCACCCGACAACCAGGGTGCGGGTCATCCGCGAGGGTGTTGCGTCCCACCTTCCCGACATCGACCCCGACGAAACCGCCGAGTGGCTCGCGTCGTTCGACGGATTGGTCGAATCGGCCGGCCCGGCTCGCGCCCGCTACCTGATGCTGCGCATGCTGGAACGCGCGAGCGAGCAACACGTGTCACTGCCGTCGCTGACCTCCACCGATTACGTCAACACCATCCCCACCGACCTCGAACCCTGGTTCCCGGGCGACGAGACCGTGGAGCGTCGGTTCCGCCGCATCCTGCGCTGGAACGCCGCCATCATGGTGCACCGCGCCCAGCGTCCCGGCGTCGGCGTCGGCGGGCACATCTCCACCTACGCCTCGTCGGCAACCCTCTATGAAGTGGGCTTCAACCACTTCTTCCGCGGCCCCGACCATCCCGGCGGCGGCGACCAGATCTTCTTCCAGGGACACGCATCCCCCGGCATCTACGCCCGCGCCTACCTCGAGGGACGCATCGACGAGAAGCGGATGGACGGCTTCCGTCAGGAGCACAGTCACGCCGGCGAGGGCGGGGGGCTTCCGTCCTACCCGCACCCCCGCCTGATGCCCGACTTCTGGCAGTTCCCCACCGTGTCCATGGGCCTGGGCCCGATGAACGCCATCTACCAGGCGCGCTTCAACCACTACCTGCACGACCGCGGCATCAAGGACACCTCCGATCAGCATGTGTGGGCGTTTCTGGGCGACGGCGAAATGGACGAGACCGAGTCACGCGGTTTCGCCAGCTTTGCGGCCACCGAAGGCCTCGACAACCTCACCGTCGTCATCAACTGCAACCTGCAGCGCCTCGACGGCCCCGTACGCGGCAACGGCAAGATCATCCAGGAACTCGAGTCGTTCTTCCGCGGCGCCGGCTGGAACGTCATCAAGGTGATCTGGGGCCGCGAGTGGGACAAGCTGCTCTCCGCCGACCGCGACGGCGCGCTGGTCAACCTGATGAACATCACCCCCGACGGCGATTTCCAGGGCTACCGCGCCAACGACGGCGCGTTCATCCGCGAACACTTCTTCAACCGCGATCCGCGGACGAAGGAACTCGTCAAGGACATGACCGACGCGCAGATCTGGGAACTCAAGCGCGGCGGCCACGACTACCGCAAGGTCTACGCGGCCTACGCATCGGCCATGGCGCACAAGGGTCAACCCACGGTGATCCTCGCCCACACCATCAAGGGCTACATGTTGGGTACCCACTTCGAGGGACGCAACGCCACCCACCAGATGAAGAAGCTGACCCTCGACGACCTCAAGGCCTTCCGCGACAGTAACCGCATCCCGGTCACCGACGAGCAGCTCGACGAAAACCCTTATCTGCCACCCTATTACCACCCCGGACCCGACTCGGACATCATCCAGTACATGATGGACCGTCGCCGCGACCTGGGCGGTTCGTTGCCTGCCCGGCGCACCAAGTCCAAGGTGCTGAAGCCGGACATGACCCAGGCGCTGAAGACCTCGGGCAAGGGCTCGGGCAAACAGCAGGTGGCCACCACCATGGCGCTCGTACGCATCTTCAAAGATCTGTTGCGCGACAAGGAGATCGGCAAGCGCATCGTGCCGATCATCCCGGACGAGGCGCGCACGTTCGGCATGGACTCGTGGTTTCCGACACTCAAGATCTACAACCACAACGGCCAGCTCTACACGTCGGTCGACGCCGATCTGATGCTCGCCTACAAAGAGAGCCACGAGGGCCAGATCCTGCACGAGGGCATCAACGAGGCCGGCTCGGCCGGCTCGTTCGCCGCGGTGGGTACGTCGTACTCGACCCACGACGAACCGATGATCCCGCTCTACATCTTCTATTCGATGTTCGGGTTCCAGCGCACCGGAGACAGTTTCTGGGCGGCCGCCGACCAGATGGCACGCGGATTCATCGTGGGTGCCACTGCGGGCCGCACCACCCTCACCGGCGAGGGCCTGCAACATGCCGACGGGCACTCGCCGCTGCTGGCGGCCACCAATCCCGGTGTGGTGGCCTACGACCCGGCATTCGCCTTCGAACTCGGCCACATCATCGCCGACGGCATCACCCGGATGTACGGCGACGAGCCGGAGAACATCTACTACTACCTCACGGTGTACAACGAGCCGATCGATCAGCCTCCGGCCCCCGACAATCTCGACGTGACCGGCGTCCTCAAGGGCATCCACCGATTCCGGCCCGCGCCCGAGGGCAAGAAGTTCCCGGCCAACATCCTCGTGTCGGGAGTGACGATGCCCGACGCGTTGCGCGCGGCCGAGTTGCTCGCCGACGAGTGGGATGTGGGCGCCGGCGTGTACTCGGTGACCTCGTGGGGCGAGCTCGCGCGCGACGGTGTCGCCGCCGATCGCGCGGAGGTTCGTGAACCCGGCCGGACACGGCCGAAGCCGTATGTGACCGAGGTTCTCGAACAGACGTCGGGGCCGTTCGTCGCGGTCAGCGACTACATGCGTGCGGTGCAGGAGCAGATCCGCGCCTACGTACCGGGCACCTACCTGACGTTGGGCACCGACGGGTTCGGATTCTCCGACACACGGCCTGCGGCGCGGCGCTTCTTCAACGTGGATGCGCAGTCCATCGTCGTCGGGGTGCTGGTTGCCCTGGCCCGCGACGGGCACATCGGCCACGAGGTGGCGCAGCGGGCCGCCGAGAAGTACCAGATCACCGACGTGACCGCCGCCCCGAAACAGACCAGCGATCCCGGCGTCGCCTGAGGTGGCGTACGGGTGAGGTCGCACGCTCTACATTGAAGAGATGTCCGACGCCCGGCTGAACCTGACGCCCCCGAGCACCGATGTGTTCGGCGCTCGGGGCGCCCACGTTCCGGCGCCGGCCACGGTGCACGATGCGTTGCCCGACACCCTGCTGCGGCGGGTCAAGCAGTACAGCGGACGCCTCGCGACCGAGGCCGTGCATTCGATGGCCGACCAGCTGCCCTACTTCTCCGATCTCGACGCAGCCCAGCGCGCCAGCGTGCAGCTGGTGGTCCAGACCGCGGTGGTGAATTTCGTCGAGTGGATCCAGGACCCCGAAGGCAACGTCAAGTTCACCGTCCAGGCGTTTCAGGTGGTCCCCCAGGATCTCGCACGACGTATCACGCTGCTGCAGACCGTCGAGATGGTCCGCGTCGCGATGGAGTTCTTCGAGAAGTGGTTGCCGCTGCTCGCCCGCAACGACGCGCAGCTACGAGCGTTGACCGAGTCGGTGCTCCGCTACGGACGTGAGATCGGTTTTGCCGCGGCGTCGATCTACGCATCGGCCGCCGAATCCCGCGGCGCATGGGATTCGCGGCTGGAGGCCCTGGTGGTCGACGCGGTGGTGCGCGGCGACACCGGTCCGCAGCTGATGTCACGCGCCGCAGCGCTCAACTGGGATTCGGATGCGCCCGCAACGGTCATCATCGGTGCGCCCCCGCCCGAGCAGAACGTGTCGGTGCCGCTTGCGATCCACAACACTGCCAAACAGTACGACCGTGCGGCGTTGTCGGTCGTGCAGGGAACCATGCTGGTCGCCATCGTCAGCGGACCCATCCGGGCCGAGGAGCGGTTCACCACGGATCTGCTCGAACATTTCGCGCCGGGGCCGGTGGTCATCGGTCCGACCGTGCCCAACCTCGGCGGAGCGCACGCGAGCGCCACAGAAGCCATGGCCGCCATGGCGGCGGTTGTCGGCTGGCCCGGCGCCCCCCGGCCGGTGCACAGCCTCGAACTACTCCCCGAGCGGGCGCTCAACGGCGACACGTCGGCGACGGCGACATTGATCGACTCCCTCGTGCGCCCGCTGGCCAAGGGAGGAGCCACCCTCAACGCGACGCTGCAGTCCTATCTGGACTCCGGTAGCTCCGTCGAGGCATGCGCGCGGGAACTGTACATACATCCAAATACTGTTCGTTATCGACTAAAAAAAATCATGGAGATCACCGGACGTGATCCAACTAACCCTCGCGACGCCTACATCTTGCGTGTCGCCTCCACAGTCGGACGTTTGACACACTCTGGGAACGAATCATGATCAGAAACCACACCAATCACACCCGTTTCAGCCTCACTTTGGCGTTGTTCCTGCTAGTCGGCATTTAGACACTTTTGTGTAACGAATCTCGGAGTGATGACGATGCAGGTGCGGTCGCGATCACCTTTGTAGGAAACCTACAAAAGTGGTCCTCAAGGTTCATGGACCTCTACACCCACATCCGGCGACGAAACAGTGTTCTCTAATCAACGTGCTTTCGTTGCTTGCGCCCGGACAGGGCTCACAGACACCCGGAATGCTCGAGCCGTGGCTGGATCATCCAGGCGCTCGCGATCAGCTCGCGCTGTGGTCGAAACTGACGCGCCTGGACCTCGAACGGCTCGGGACCACCGCCACCGCCGAGGAGATCACCGACACCGCGGTGACCCAGCCGCTCGTGGTGGCCGCCGCACTCCTCGCGTTCAAGGCTTACGCCGACACCACCACGTTGCCCGACGACGTGATCGTGGCCGGGCACTCGGTGGGAGAACTGGCCGCTGCGGCGGTGACCGGCGTCATCAGCGCCGACGAAGCCGTCACGCTGGCCGCCGTGCGCGGGGCGGAGATGGCCAAGGCGTGTGCGCTGGCCCCCACCACGATGGCTGCGGTACTCGGCGGCGACGAGACCGCCGTCCTCGCGCGACTCGACGAACTCGAGCTGGTTCCCGCCAACCGCAACGCCGCGGGCCAGATTGTCGCCGCGGGTGCGGTCGAGGCCATCGACGAGCTCATCGCCAGCCCGCCGGAGAAGGCACGGACCCGCAAGCTGGCCGTGGCAGGCGCGTTCCACACGCACTTCATGGCACCGGCCCAGCAGGCCGTCGCCGCCGCGGCAGCCAAGATCACCCCCGCCGACCCCAGCGGAATCCTGCTGTCGAACTCCGACGGTCAGCCCGTCCGGAGTGGCGTCGAGGCACTGGACAAGCTGGTCGCGCAGGTCACCCGACCCGTTCGCTGGGACCTCTGCTCGGCGTACATGCGTGATGCGGGCACAGATTCGATCGTCGAGTTGCCGCCGGCCGGAACGCTGGTGGGCATCGCCAAACGCGAACTCAAGGGCACGCCGACCGTCGCACTCAAGACACCCGAAGACCTCGCGAAGATCTAGAACTTGGACAGCGGTCACGGCCACGCCGACGACCCCCGGAAGACCGGAACACCGGTTGTCCAACCATCCGCACCACGGATGCTCCGGAAGTCAACAACAGCGAATTCGAAGAAGGGAACCACACAGTGGCTGCCACCCAGGAACAACTCATCGCCGGCATCGCCGAGATCATCGAAGAGGTCACCGGCATCGAGCCGTCCGAGGTGACCATGGAAAAGTCGTTCGTCGACGACCTCGACATCGACTCGCTGTCCATGGTCGAGATCGCGGTCCAGACCGAGGACAAGTACGGCGTCAAGATCCCCGACGAGGACCTCGCCGGCCTGCGCACCGTCGGTGACGCGGTGTCCTACATCCAGAAGCTCGAGGCCGAGAACCCCGAAGCCGCGGCCGCCATCCAGGCCCAGGTCGAGGCCGACCAGAAAGCCGGCTCGTGACGGAATCGCTTCGCGACTATTCCACGCTGGGGGGTAACTTCCCCAGCGTGGTGGTCACGTCGATGGTGGCCACCACATCGCTCGGCGAGGATCTCGACTCCACCTGGAAGCGACTGATCGCCGGTGAGTCCGGCATCCGGCTGCTGACCGACGATTTCGTCACCCAGTACGGCGAACTCCCCTGCCGCATCGGTGGTCGGATGCTCAAGGATCCGGCCGAAGAGGTCACCCGCATCGAGGCGCGCCGCATGGCCTACGTCGAGCGGGTCGCCCACGTGATGAGCAAACGTCTCTGGGCGCAGGCCGGCGAGCCGGAGGTCGACCAGGACCGTCTTGCCGTCGTCATCGGCACCGGTCAGGGTGGCGGCGACGCCATGGTCGACAACGTGAAGGCGATCGAGCAGTCCGGGAACTACCGCAAGGTGTCTCCGCTGGCCGTGTCGATGGCCATGCCCAACGGCCCCGCCGCCGTCGTCGGCCTGAACGTGGGCGCGCGGGCCGGTGTGATCACCCCGGTCTCGGCGTGCTCGTCGGGCGCCGAGGCGATCGCGCACGCGTGGCGCCACATCGTCATGGGCGACGCCGACATGGTGGTGTGCGGTGGCGTGGAAGGTCACATCGACGCGATCCCGATCGCGGCGTTCTCCATGATGCGTGCCATGAGCACCCGTAACGACGATCCCGCGGGCGCCTCACGCCCGTTCGACAAGGATCGCGACGGATTCGTGTTCGGCGAGGCAGCGGCCATGCTGATCATCGAACGTGAGGAGCACGCCAAGGCACGCGGGGCGCACATCCACGCCCGGATTCTGGGTGCTGGAATCACCTCGGACGGCTTCCACCTCGTTGCCCCCGACCCCAGCGGTCAGGGCAATGCGCGTGCGATGAAGCGGGCGGTGCAGACCGCGGGCCTGCAGCCCTCGGACATCCAGCACATCAATGCGCACGCCACCTCAACGCCCATCGGTGACACCGCCGAGGCTGCGGGCATCAACGCGGCGATCGGTCAGCATGCGGCCGTCTACGCGCCCAAGTCCGCTCTCGGTCACTCGATCGGCGCGGTCGGGGCGCTGGAGTCGGTGATCACGATCAAGAGTGTCGAGGAAGGTGTCATCCCTCCCACGCTGAACCTGGAGAACCAGGACCCCGAGTGCGATATCGATGTCGTGCACGGGGAGGCGCGGTACGGGCAGATCGACTACGCCCTCAACAACTCGTTCGGATTCGGTGGCCACAACGTGGCCCTCGCGTTCGGTCGCTACTGATTCACCATCCCGACATTCAGGAAGAGACGGCGCGATGACCACATTGGCACCGATCACCGGTCATGAGGATTCTGTCGACCCGCGCGATCCGATGCTGCGGCTGACCAACTTTTTCGACGAAGGTACGGTCTCGCTGCTGCATCCCCGCGACAAGTCGGGCGTGCAGGCCGCGATCGGGCTGGTCAATGGGGTCCGCACCGTCTCTTTCTGCACCGATGGCACCGTGATGGGCGGTGCCATGGGTGTGGTCGGGTGCGCCCACATCGTCAACGCGATCGACACCGCCATCGCCGAGCAGGCACCGGTGGTCGGCATCTGGCATTCGGGCGGTGCCCGGCTGGCCGAGGGTGTCGAAGCCCTGCACGCCGTCGGCGGAGTGTTCGAGGCGATGGTGCGGGCGTCGGGGTACATCCCGCAGATCTCGGTGGTCGTCGGATTCGCCGCGGGCGGTGCCGCCTACGGCCCGGCGCTCACCGACGTCGTCATCATGGCTCCTGCCGGACGGGTGTTCGTGACCGGTCCCGATGTCGTCAAGAGTGTCACCGGCGAGTCGGTCGACATGGAATCGCTGGGCGGTCCGCACACCCACGGCAAGAAGTCGGGCGTCAGCCACATCACCGCCGATTCCGAACCGGATGCGTATTGGCGCGCACGACGCCTCGTCTCGACGTTCGGGCGACAGGGTCACGTGGATCTGGAGCAGGCGCGGGCCGGGGACACCGACCTGCAGGCACTGTTGCCCGAATCGGCCCGCCGCGCCTACGACGTGCACCCGGTGGTACACAATCTGCTCGACACTCAACTCGCCGCCGACGGCGAGACGGAGATCTCGACATTCGAGGAACTCCAGGCCAAGTGGGCGCCGAACATCGTCGTCGGTTTCGGCCGGTTGGCCGGCCGCAGTGTGGGCGTCATCGCCAACAACCCGCTGCGTATGGGTGGCTGCCTGAATTCGGAGAGCGCCGAGAAGGCGTCACGGTTCGTTCGCCTGTGCGACGCCTTCGGGATTCCGCTGGTGGTCCTCACCGACGTTCCCGGGTACCTCCCCGGAGTCGGGCAGGAGTGGAACGGCGTCGTGCGACGCGGCGCCAAACTGCTACACGCCTTCGCCGAGTGCACCGTCCCGCGCGTCACCCTGGTCACCCGCAAGATCTACGGCGGCGCCTACATCGCGATGAACTCGCGGGCACTGGGCGCCACCGCGGTGTTCGCGTGGCCCGGTTCCGAGGTTGCGGTGATGGGCGCCAAGGCAGCCGTGGGCATCTTGCACAAGAAGGCTCTGGCCGCCGCACCCGACCACGAACGCGAGGCACTGCACGACCGCCTCGCGGTCGAGCACGAGGCCATCGCGGGCGGCCTCGGGCGCGCGCAGTCGATCGGCGTGGTCGACGAGGTGATCGATCCGGCGAAGACGCGCAGCATCATCGCCGAGGCACTCGCCGCGGCACCGGCGCGACGTGGCCGGCACAAGAACATTCCGCTGTGACCGGTTCATGCGATAGCTGACCGCACAGCGATTCGGCCCCGGCAGTTGACTGCCGGGGCCGAATCTCGTTTCGGTGGTTGATGATCGGAGGGGCTCAGCAACCGCCGCAGGGGTGTTTATCCGGTGCGCTGCGCCAGCCAGGTCACCTCGGCCCCGGCGCCACCCATGCGGTAACGCTCCAGCGCGGTGTCCCACGCGGTGCCGAGTGCGGCCTCGAGTTCGCCGGCCAAACCCACACTGTCGGGTTGCGCGGCGATCATCGAGCGCAACTGCATCTCCCCGATCACCACGTCGCCGTTGGCGCTCGTCGAACCGCGCCACAGTCCCAAACCCGGTACGTGGCTGAATCGTTCACCGTCAACCCCGTCGCTGGCGTTCTCCGTCACCTCGAATCGCAACACAGACCATTCGCGCAGCGCGTTGACGAGCCGTGCCGCGGTGCCCACGGGCCCCACCCAGTCGACGGTCGTGCGTTGCATGCCGCGTTCGGCCTCTTGCGCCGACCATTTCAAATTGGCCCGCGCATTCAGGGTCGACGACAGCGCCCACTCCACATGTGGGCACAATGCCGTCGGCGCGGAGTGGATGTACACCACTCCGGTTGTCATGTCCGCAAACTGATTCAGGTTGCGCACCTTGTTCACCTCCGTTGTCGACGAGGAACGTCTTCCCCAACACACCTCGCGACAGCGGATTATCACACTCGTGTGATTAATTGTGCCTCATGTTGTACGTGTTGCGCTAGTTTCTGGGGTGCATTCATGAAACTGGTGTGAGTAACCGCTAGTCGTGCAGGCTTTCCACGACGGTGTCGTTGAAATCGGTCCACAGCGGTTTGGCCCAGGCGCCGAAGGGACGATCGGTCAGTACGACGCACGCCGCGCCGATCTGCGGGTCCACCCACAGGAACGTCCCGGACTGCCCGAAGTGCCCGAACGTCGACGGCGAATTGCGTGTCCCGGTCCAGTGCGGCGACTTGTGCGAGCGGATCTCGAAGCCCAGTCCCCAGTCGTTGGGTCGATGCTTGCCGTACCCCGGCACAAAGCCGTCGAGTCCGGGAAACCACACACTGGTCGCCCGCGCGATCGTGTCCGTTGAGAGCCCGGTCGAGACCATCAAGTCCTGGGCGAAGCGGGTGAGGTCGCGCACCGTGGAACGCGCACCGTGACCGGCCGGACCGTCGAGCGAGGTGTCGGTGAGACCGAGTGGCGCGCACACCGCCTCCGACAGATATCCCGCGAACGAGATGTCGGTGGCCTGCTCCACGGCCTCGGCGAGTACCTCGAATCCCGCACTCGAGTAGATCCGCTTCTCCCCGACCGGCGCCTGCACCTCGCGGCTGTCGAAGGCCAAACCCGACGCATGCGCGAGTAGATGGGCGATGGTGGCGCCGGGCGGACCGGCCGGGTCGTCGAGGGTGATCGCCCCCTCCTCCACCGCAACGAGAACCGCCTCGGCCACCAGTAGTTTGGTGACCGAGGCGAGTTCGAAGACGCGACCGACGTCACCGTACTCGACGACGCCGCCGGGGGAGATCAGGGCTGCGGCGGCATTGTCCACCGGCCAGCCGGCGAGTTCATCGAGAACGGACACGTGGCATCACATTACCGGCCCCGCCGCTCGCGGCGGTGCGATCACCCGGCCGATGCGTGTCAGTGATCCTCGTCGGTGTAGCGGATGACGCCACGAATGTTCTTGCCGTCGAGCATGTCCTGATAGCCCTGGTTGATCTGATCGAGGCGGTAGCGCCGGGTGATCATGTCGTCCAGATTGAGCTTGCCCATCTTATACATCGACAGCAGTTGCGGGATGTCGAGCTTGGGGTTGGCGCCACCGAAGATGCTGCCCTGCAGGTTCTTCTGCAGCAGCGTCAGCATCGCCAGGTTGAGAGTCACGTCCGTCTCGAGCATGTTGCCCATGCCGGTCAGCACGCAGGTGCCGGCCTTGGCGGTGATGGCCATCCAGCTGTCGACGTCCTTGCCGTGCACCTCGCCGACGGTCACGATGACCTTCTGACACATGCCACCCTGGGTGACTTCGGCGATTCCTCCCATGGCCTCCTCGATGGACGCGAAGGTGCGGGTGGCCCCGAACTTCATGGCCTGCTCGCGTTTCCATTCCACCGGGTCGACGGCGAACACATTGCGCGCGCCGGCGATCACCGCGCCCTGCAGCGCGGCGGTACCCACGCCGCCCACGCCGACGATCGCGACATCCTCGCCGGGACGCACATCACCGCTGCGCGTCGAGGAACCATAGCCGGTGGGCACCCCGCAGCCCACCAAGGCGGCCACCTCGAACGGGATGTCCTTGTCGATCTTCACCACCGACGCCTCGTGGACCACCATGTACGGCGAGAACGTGCCGAGCAGGGTCATCGGATAGACGTTTTCACCCGCGGCCGTGTGGATGCGGAAGGTGTGATCGGAGACCGCCTCGCCTTGAAGAAGCATGGCGCCGAAGTCGCAGAGGTTGGCCAACCCGCTCCGACACGAGGGGCACTTGCCGCACGACGGGATGAACGAGAGCACCACGTGGTCGCCGACCGCGAAATCGGTGACACCCTCACCGATCTCCTCGATCACACCGGCGCCCTCGTGTCCACCGAGGATCGGGAATCCGGCCATCGGGATGCCGCCGGTCATCAGGTGGTGATCCGAGTGGCACATGCCGGCCGCTTCCATTCGGATCTTGATCTCGTGCGCCCTGGGGTCGCCGATCTCGATCTCCTCGATCTCCCACGGCTTGTTGAGTTCGCGCAGCAATGCACCCTTGGTCTTCATGCAGGCCCTCCCGCTTGTCCGACGTGCCCACCACTCGGCGTCGACGACACCCCGGGCACCTGACTGAGACCCTAGTCACTTTTCCAAGGAAATGGAACGTGTTCTAGTTCGACGGCGAGTGCCGGTCTGCGAGGCCCTTGTCTTTGCTGCCGAAACGTTCGCGCAACCGGGGCTTGACCACCTTGCCGCCCGCGTTTCGCGGCAATTCCTCCACGACGACAATCTCCGCGGGGTGCTTGAACCGGGCCAGGTTCTCATTCAGATGGGGACGGAGGTCGTCGATGACGAGCTCCTCGCCGTCGTCGGTCACCACCACCGCGACGGGCACCTCTCCCCAACGTTCGTCGGCGCGCCCGATCACCGCGGCCTCGCTGATCCGTGGATGGGCGTAGAGGACGTTCTCCACCTCCGAGCAGTAGATGTTCTCCCCACCGGAGATGATCATGTCCTTGGCGCGGTCCACCACGTAGAGGAAGCCTTCCTCGTCGCGACGCACGAGGTCTCCCGAGTGGAACCAGCCGCCACGGAAGGCGTCACCGGTGGCCTCGGGATTGCGCCAGTACCCGGCCATCAGGTTCGGTCCGCGGTAGACGATCTCCCCCACCTCACCGTCGGCGACATCGTTTCCGGCCGGGTCGACGATACGTGCGGTGACCGCAGGCACCACGCGTCCGATCGACCCCAGTTTGCGCAGCGAGTCCTTTCCCTCCAGCACGCAGGTGATCGGTGACATCTCGGTCTGGCCGAACACCGCGACGTTCAGTGCATCCGGAAAGGCCTCGCTCATGGCGCGGAGCACGGTGTCGGATGCGGGCGCTGCACCCCACATGATGGTGCGGAAGCAGACGTCACGCGGCCTCGACAGCTGGGCGGCGCACACGGCTTGCCATTGTGCGGGCACCAAGAAGATGGATGTGATGCGCTCCTGTTCGCACATGTCGAGCATGGCGTCGGGGTCGAAGGCACCCAACGGATGGATCACGGTCAGCGCACCCATGAAGAACGACGGCGCCATCGCACCGAGGCCCGCGATGTGGAACAGGGGCGCCACGCCGGCGGAAACATCGTCTGATCGGGTCTGCACCGCCTGCAGACACGTCACCGCCTGGGCCTGCATATTCGTGTGGGTGAGCATGGCGCCCTTGGGTTTTCCGGTGGTGCCCGAGGTGTACATGATGAGCGCCACCGTGTCTTCGGGAACGTCGGTCTCCGGCAGGTCGGCAGCATCCTCGGCAACCAGTTGGGCATAGTCAAGGCGAGCGGTGTCGAGGTGGTCGGGGCCGGCCGGACCGCCTACGACGATCACCCGGTCGATCCCGGTGGTGGCCGACACCACGGCATCGGCCAGCGGGGTGAGCACCGCGTCGGTCACGATCGTCTCGGCTTCACTGTCGGCCACCAGAAAAGCAACCTCCGCCGGACTCATCCGGACATTGACGGGCACCGGAATGGCACCGATCAGGTTGGCGCCCAACACCACTTCCACATACTCCGGGCGGTTGAGCATCAGCACCAGAATCCGGTCGCCGAACCTCACTCCCCGCCGGTGCAACGCCGCGGCAAATGCGCGGGTCCGTTGATCGAGCTGCGCCCACGTGGTGACCTCTCCGAGGTATTTCAGTGCCGGGGCGTCGGGAGTCATGAACGCGTGACGGTTCACCTGGTTGTTCCAGTGGTTGCGTCGCGATCGGAGCGGTTCGGTACCGAGGTCGTGCGCAGTTGCGGCGGTGGTGGCGGTCATCGGGATCTCCTCCGTGTGTCTGTGTCGGTTCCGGATGTGTCGGCCCCGGATGTGTCGGCCCCGGATGTGGCTGTGCCGGCGAAATGCGCCATCACCGTGCGGAATTCGGGCGACTGGAGCAGTTCGGTCTGCCCGGTCGTCTCGCGTTCGAGCGCATCGCCGAATCCCGCCATCGTGGTCGCGTCGACGGCGCGTTTGGCCAGGCGCAGCGCCGCGGGCGGTGTGTTGACCAGCTTGCGGGCTGCGTCATCGACGGCGAGGTCGAGGGCGGCTCGATCGGCGACGAGCGCACTGACAAGGCCCGCCCGATAGGCGTCGGCGGCCGGGAGCTTCTCCCCCAACAGGATCAGCCGGTTGGCACGTGCCCGGCCCATCGACGCCGCGACGGTCAGCGAGGCGCCACCGTCGGGCATCAGTCCGATGTTGATGAATGCGAGCAGGAAGTAGGAGCGTTCGGTGGCATAGACGAGGTCTGCGGCGAACGCCAGTGAGGCGCCGATCCCAACGGCAGGTCCGTCCACGGAGGCGATGACCGGCGCCTGCACCAGGCGTACCGCACGAGCGAGCGCTGAGCCTCCGGCGATCACCGCTGCCGCCTGTTCCTCGTCGAGTCCACCGGCCGGACCCGTGCGCGCCGTTGCGATGTCGCGGATGTCGGCTCCGGCGCTGAAGCTTCCTGCTGCGCCGTCGATCACCACCGCGCGCACGTCCTCACCGGTGCACCTTCGGGTCAGGAAGTCGATGATGCTTCGGCTCGCCACGGAGTCGAGCGCGTTCATCCGGCCCGGACGACAGATTTCGATGCGAGCGAGGCCGCGCTCGTCGACCCCGGTACGTACCCCATCCGACGTCTCGGCACTCGGCATCGGTCACCTCTGCCCTCGATCGCCGTCGCGTTGTCCGCGCGGCCTGCGCCCACTGTACCCACACCTGAGACGCAGATCACATTCCTGGGCGTACCGGGTCGGTGCGGGACCCTCACACCGCCGACAGGTCGTCGAGCAGCCATGTGCCGTCGCGTCGGACCAGGGTCAGCTTCACCCGCGACTGGTACGGAATACCTTGTGGCACTTGCGCT
The DNA here is from genome assembly GCF_053588575.1 of Gordonia sp. NPDC003429. Taxonomy (NCBI): domain Bacteria; kingdom Bacillati; phylum Actinomycetota; class Actinomycetes; order Mycobacteriales; family Gordoniaceae; genus Gordonia; species Gordonia sp. NPDC003429. The sequence continues at coordinate 56,840 of NZ_JBSFQF010000017.1, read as the reverse complement.
GCGATCTCCGATGAGGTCACCGTCTGGTCAAGTGCGACCAGTACAACAGCCTTGTCGGTGGTCATCGACTCGATTCCGGCGTTGTCGGCCTTGGCGGTGGATACGCCCTTCGCGTTTGCGTTGCCCTTACGGGCATCGGCGGACGAGGCGATGTAACTCTTGGCGAACTCCGGCGTGGAGATCTCGCGAATCCGACGGTCGAGGTCGGCATAGTTCGCCGGGTCGTAGCTGGTCAGCTGTACCGCGTATCGCTTCGCGGTATCCAGCACGGCGCGGCGGTCTGCGTCGGTGGGGCCGGCCGCCGCCACCCTGTCCTCGACACGTGCGTACTCGTAGGCCAGGACCGCGGTCGCGACCGCCAGGATCGCCACCAGAGTGACCAGCGAGGCGACAAGGACGAAGAGTCGGCGGCTGCCGGCTATGCGAAACCGGCGCCGCGGGCCGGCGTCGGCAGCGCCGTCGAGCTTGCGTGGCACCCTGTCGGTCTGAACCGAATCGTCCTCGACGCCGGTCCGGGTGCGCACTTTGGGCATCAACCCAATGTAGCGACCACTTCTGTGGCTTATGTCACCACCGCCGTCGCCGAATCGGTACGGTGAGGCCGTGCTTCTGTATTCGATGGGCGTGTCGGTGGACGGCTACGTCGCCGACCGACGTGGATCATTCGCGTGGTCGGCGCCCACCGATGAGCTGTTCGCATTTCACACCGCACGCATCCGCGAGTTGGGCGCCACCGTGCTCGGGCGCCGCTTGTACGAGGCGATGCTGGTGTGGGAGAACGATCCCGCGATGCGTCACGATGAGGCCAGCAATGAGTTTGCTGACCTCTGGAGCGCACTTCCGAAGGTGGTGTTCAGCCGCACGCTCGATGCGGTGCAGGGAAACGCGAGACTCGCGCGGGGTTCGGTGGCCGAGGAAGTTGCCGCCGTACTCGACGCGACCGACGCCGACGTCGAGATCGGCGGCGCGACGCTGGCCGGGCAGGCGCTCGAGCTCGGATTCGTCAATGAGCTGCGGATCTTCCGGTACCCCGTCGTGGTCGGGGGTGGAACACCGTTCCTCCCGCCGGTCACCTCCGACATCGCACTGGAGCTGATCGAGACCCGCGTCTTCCCCGAGCGGGTGGTCTACGAGCGTTACCGACGTGCCATGGGTTAAACTCCGAGACGTTCTCCGTCGGGTGCCGACGGAGGTGGCAACCTCGGGAGGTTTGAACCATGTCGTCGCGTTCACCGCTCTTCTACATCATTCCGGGACTGGTGATCGCGATGGGCCTCATCTTCGTCGCCGCCGGAATCGGCAACATCGCGAATTACGGTGGCGGCGTCGCGGCATGGTTGTACCTGATCTTCGGCCTGCTCGCCGCCGTTGTCGGTGCCGGTGTGATCGGTGTCGGCAAGGGCGGTTCCTGAACCACATCGGTGACAAGACGTGTCGGTGGCGATTGCCACCGCACCTGCGCCATCTGAAGACTTAGCGTGTAACAAGACCGCCTGACCTCAGGCGGTCTTGTTCTTTCGCGCGCCACACTTGCGGCCCATTTGCGAAGTTCAATGGCGCACCGAACCGAGCGATCAACAGCGCTGCCGATTTGCGCCACCAGAGGATGAGCGCACGGACGCAATTTTGTGCCTGAATAATTGCATTCTGCGTAACCTTCGCCACAGATGATGAGGTCCTTTTTCCCATATCGCCGATGCACAAAGGCGAGCTAGTGTGGTTCTAATGCTCGTGAAACATTTCGATTTGCGAGTATCGAAAAGGAGGGCGTGGTGACAACTCCCACTGTGCCGCCTGACTGGTATCCGGATCCTCAAAACCCCGACGGTGGCACTTACCGCTGGTGGGATGGACACCAGTGGACGAACAACACACACACGACCGTGTCGGCGCCGCCGCCGATATCGGTATCGCCCTTTGCCGAAACATCGTCGGTGAATCAATCGGCCCCGGAATCGCTCGCGCGGGACGGGTCGGACATGTCGCCAACACCCCTGCCCTCGCCTGTGGCCCCCAACTCGCCTGTGCCCCCCAAGAAGCGCAAGTGGTTGTGGTACGGCCTTGCCGCCGTGGCGGTCGCGGTCGTCGTCGGCGTTGTCATCGCGGCCGTCTCTGTGACAGGTTCGAAGCAGACAGATCGAGCAGGGGCGGTGGCAACAACAACAACTACCACTGTCGACCCCGCGGAGCAGTCACGACAACAGGCCGCGGCAGAATCTGCCGAACGCGAGCTCGAACAGCAGAGGGCGGAAAGCCTGGACAAAGCGACATACCAAACCACGGACTCGCGCGGCTGGCAGCTCATCGCGAAGAGTCCTGACTCACATGTCGGAGAAAAGTATGTGATTTACGGACGTGTCGTGCAAGCAGATGTCGCACTGGGGTCATCCGAGATTCGCGTCAATACCGACGGAGCCCAGGTCGACTATTACGACATGGACATCAACACAATTGCCAAGGCAGGTCTGGCATCTTTCGCAGATATCGTCGAGGACGATCTCGTGACGATGTGGGTAGAAGTCAAGGGATCAGAAACCTATGACACAACAATCGGGGGAAGCGTCACCGCTCCCGTTGTGGAGGTCAACATCATCGAAGTCACCGGTAACACCAAATAGCTTCACTTCCACACGCGCCGATCGAAAGACTCACCAGCCATGCGAACGCGGATCATCGTCTCGGTCGCCGCATTGGCATCGTGCGCGCTCGCCGGATGTGCCACCTCCACGGATGACGGCGCCACATCGTCGGTCTACTCGTCGACGAGTATCTCCGTGCCGGCTACCCCGAACGAGGTCAGCGGCACGATGGTGCCGGCACCGATAGTCGAGACAACGACCGAGACGACGACAGTTCCCAGCGGACCGGTCCACAGGCAGGGTGAACCGTGCATCGGCGCCGAGATCGGCGTACGTGCCAACGATCCCGATGGAAACGCGATCATTTGCGATAACTACATGTGGGCGCCTGACGTCGGACAGCGTCCATCAGATCCCTGGACCGAGGGACAGCGGAAATGGACAGAGTGTCTCCAGACCCACACCGCTGACCAGTGCCGCGCCGTGGACGGCGACGCGTCCAGTACCACCGCTGAGCCGCAAACAACCTCTACCGATACGGCAGAGACACCCGCTGGCTGATGGCGCTCCGCACCCGTCGGCTCGAGCTCATGATTGGCGGCTATTGCACGAATCTGGCAAGCGGCCGACGCCCGAAAGCAAAAAACCGCCTGTGACCAGGCGGTTTACTTGCTCCCCCAACTGGACTCGAACCAGTAAACCGGGCTCTATGGATTTGTAGCAGCGACCAGCGGGTTAGACGTCCTGACCTGCGATCAAGGCCGACAGTACACCAGCACCACGCGGAATGTCACGGAAGCCGATGTAATCTGATCTGGCACGTATCTGGCACGCCGACACACAGGAGCGACCGTGAGCAAACGCGGATTCGGGAACATCCGCCGGCTGCCGAGCGGGCGGTACCAGGTCCGCTATACCGGCCCCGACGGTGCCGAGCACAAGGCGCCGAAGACGTTCGGGGCGCGGATCGACGCCGAGGCGTGGCTGACAGACCGACGCCGCGAGATCGACCACGGCTTGTGGAACCCCACCGACGCAGACCAAGCCGAGTCCCCGATGTTCGAGCCCTACGCCGACACGTGGCTCCGCACACGGCTGGTGCGTGGCCGGCCGCTGAAGATCCGCACCCGCGATCACTACCGCTCGCTGCTCGACCTTCACCTGCTGCCGACGTTCAAGGCCAAGCGGCTCGACCAGATCACCCCGGCCGACGTCCGGAAGTGGCACGACCATCTCCTGCCTGACGCCCCGACGATGCGGGCTCACGCGTACTCGCTGCTGCGCACGATCATGACGAGCGCCTACAACGCCGAACTCATCACCGCGAACCCGTGCCGCGTCGAAGGTGCCGGGTCAGCACGCCGCCGATCGCGCACGGTGCCCGCGAGCATCGACGAACTCGCCACCGTCGTCGAGACCATGCCGCCTCGGTATCGGTTCATGGCGCTGCTCGCCGCCTGGTGCGCACTGCGCTTCGGCGAGCTGATCGAAATACGCCGACGCGACGTCACACTTGAGTACGAGACCGACGAGAACGGTGAGCGCCAGCTCGTTGGAGGCGTCGTGTCGGTGACCCGCGGTGCGGTGTGGGACGCGGAGGAATCTGCTTACGTGATGCAGGACTCGGCGAAATCGGACGCCGGCACCCGAGACGTTCACATTCCTCCGCACGTGCTCGCTGCCGCCGAGCGGCACCTTGCCGAGTACACCCGCCCGAAGGCGGACGCACTCCTGTTCCCCGCACCAGAGGGCGGATACCTCACGCCCACAACGCTTTACAGCTACTTCTACCCAGCCCGCAAGGCTGCGAAGCGCGACGACCTCAGGTTCCATGACCTCAGGCACACGGGCGCAGTCCTCGCCGCCGCCACGGGCGCGAGTCTCGCGGAACTGCAAGCGCGTCTGGGTCATTCGACCGTATCGGCGGCCATGCGCTACCAGCACGCCGCCAAGGGCCGCGACCGCAAGATCGCCGAGGCGCTGTCGAAGCTCGTAGACCCGGAGGAGACATAGCGATGGACCGAAACCGACGGGACATTGTCATCAGATGTGACCACGCGACACGCGGAGGACGGACCGATCTCGTCCAGAGGTTCACGTGGGACGAGGATCAGGCCCGCTGGGTGTACACCAGGGACGCGCGAACGCGCATGACCTGGTTACACGGCGACGAGGTAGACACGTGGACCATCCCTGAAGGCGAGCACGGAACGCGCCCGTTGCGGGTCCACCTTGAGACAACATGCCGCTGCCGCAATTCCGTTGCAGCCGAAGATGATTCGCTCCAAGAGGTGTTCGGGATGCTGTGCATGTGGTCCGACTACGATGCAGAGAGAGGCGGCGACGGATTCCGCCAGGCATTCGCGCTACTCCCCGTGACGAGCGACGACCAGTCCGTCACGATCACCCTCGACTCACTACGCCACGCTCTCAAGCTCAGACGAATGCTCCTGGACCCGTAGTGTCGATCACGCCAACCGGAACGTCGCGGTGCTATAGTCATCCTCGTTGACGCCGCGTGCGTCAGCAGTTCACCACCGAATGCGAGTTCGGGCACTTCAACCTGCCCGGAGTCAGCATGTCGAATACCTCACCCCGCGGTTCACGCCGCTACGCCAAACTCGCGGAAGCCGCCGAATACCTCGGTGTCACCGACCGCACCATCCGTCAGATGATCGCCGACGGACGGATCACCGGATACCGCAACGGAAACCGTCTGGTCCGAGTCGACCTGAACGAGGTCGACGAGTCGATGCAACCGTTCGGCGGTGCCGCATGAGCGACCCCGACTACCAACAGTTCGAGAATCACGCGGATCTCATCGACGACGAGTTCCAGGCGGACGCGATCGGCGGTGACGTCGAGTGATTTCGAAGCGAAACCCCGCCGCGGGCAACGGCGGGGTTCGGAAAGATCCTGCTGGCGGCGCGAATCTCGATGTTGAGTCTATCAATCTCGAGGCGTATCTCGACCCAGCCGACAAGCTCATGTTGGCCGCTCTGCGGGACGGCACGTTCGTCTTGGCTGTGCGGTGCCGGCGCTGCGGTGCTCCGCTGACCTCCCGCCGTTCGCGGGCCCTCGGCGTCGGACCAGCGTGCCGGCGCAAGGCGGTGAGCAACCCGTGACTGACGTGTCCTACACGGACGCACTGTCGTTGCGCTCCCGGCTGCTAGACATGCCGCTCCCCGAGGGAATCGACAGAGCGCAGTTCCATGCAATCCTCACCGCCGGCGTGCGTGACGTGCTCATCCAAGAACTCGACGCGCTCGCCGAGAAGCGGGTCACGAAGTCGGCGGCACTGGTGGTCGCTGAGGCTCTGCCGTGGGGCGAGGTGGGTCGCTCGATTGCTCAGCGCCGAGCCTGGTTGGCGGCGAACCCGTGGGCGAAGCGGGTGGTTGCATGATGGGCTACGGAGAGAACTACAGCGACGACGGCGTGCTTCTCGACGAGAACGGTGATCCGCACCCACTGCGGAATGTCATCGACGGCCACGACCTCGACAAGCGCGTGTTCGCGCCGCTGGAGTGGACGGTGCCCCAGGTCATTCCCGAGGGATTTGGTCTGCTCGCCGCGCCGCCGAAGGCCGGCAAGTCGTGGCTCGTCGCCGGGACCGGGCTCGCATGTGCCAGTGGCGGGAAAGCGTTGGGCTACATCGACGTAGCTCAGCGGCCGTGCCTGTATCTCGCTCTAGAGGATTCGCACCGGCGACTCCAGGCCCGGTATCGGCAACTACTCGCCAACCAACCGATCCCACGTGACATGCACTCGCTGACCGGCCTGGCCGGTGACTCGGTGACTGCGGTCATCCGTGCGTTCATGGAACGCCACAAGGGCCGCAAACCCGTGGTGTTCCTCGACACCATCGGCAAGGTACGCCCACCGAGACGAGCGAGTGAGGACAGCTACCACGCCGATTACGCGGTCGGCTCCGCGCTGAAACGCATCGTCGACGATCACCCCGGCTCTTCGCTCGTCGGCGTCCACCACACCAGGAAGATGGAGTCCGACGATTTCGTCGACAGTGTGAGCGGCACCAACGGTTTGGCCGGTGCCGCCGACTTCGTGCTCGTGCTGGCACGGAAACGTCAGTCCGAGGAAGGCATCTTGCACATCACCGGCCGCGACGTCGACGAGGCCGAGCTGGCTCTCGTGATGGACAACGGCACATGGCGGCTGTCGAGTCCGAGCGTTGCCCAGGCGTCGAGTGATGCCCAGAGCCGCCGTGAGCGCGGCAACAAGGGTGATCGGACGCTCAAGGCCCTTGAGTACGTGAAGGGCCGGAAGACGACGACGCCGCTCGAATTGTCGACGTGGCTCGACATCTCCGCGAACGACGCCGGGACGTATCTGCGCCGCATGTACTCCGATGGACTCATCGACAAGGTGAGCCGCGGTGTCTACAAACCCCTGTCTTCTGTGTCTGAAGTGTCTGAAACAGATCAGACAAACAGACAAACAGACACAACAGACACCCCATCACAGACGAACGTCGTCCACTTCCTCAAGGAGACCCGACCATGAAACTGAACCTCTCACCGAACCGCGCCACCGACCGCCTCATCGAAGCGGCATGGAACTGCCACGACGCGATCGACTGGGGCATCGACCAACTCGCCATGGGCGACGCCATCGACACCGACAGCAGTCTCGAACTGTGCCGCATCGCCGACGCCAGCACGCCACTCGATGCCGCACTCCGCGAGTTCACCCGCTACAGCGATGGCCGGCCGATCCGCTCACAAGTCCCCATCGTCGACGGCGTCACGTTCGTGATCGTGTGGGCCGCCGACCCCGACTGGGCACACATCGAATACGCCGCCCGCGACGGCGTCGTGTTCGACGGGGACTGGCGACTCGTGCTCGAAGGCCGATTGCCCATCGACCCCGGAGCCCACGACCGGGGCGGATACCGCGTGTGGGTGGACGACCGGCCCTGCGCTGTGCGTGTCGACGACCTCCCACCGGCCACCCGCCTCGAGGTCGTCCGGTGAGACAGGCGGCCCGGCGGATGCGCGCGAGAGTTGCGCGTCTCGATGAGCTGCTGCCGATCCATCTTCAGCTCGGGGTGGATCACTACCGCATGCGTGTCGATGAGGCCCGCGAGCGGCTGAACCCGATAAGGAGTCATCGCGATGACTGAAACGCACTCCCAACCTGACCTGAAGTACTGGAGATACGACCCGGTCTTCGACTTCGATGGTCGGATTCAGATCGGGATATTCGCAGCCGAGGGAGAGCCAACTCCTCCAGCTCGATGTCGAACTTAGGCTCACTGGCTAATCCCGAACCGAACCGCGGAAGGGAACACCACAATGAACGACACCCCTCACCCTGATTTCCCGAGCGACGAGATCCCGGGCGCCGACGAGCATCAGTCCTACGAGGCCGACCGGGTGGCCGACTACCCGCGGCAGGCGCAGCGCACGTTGCGGATCCGTCGGGCAACCGTTGCCCTGGTGCTCCACGGCACCCGCGGTGACGTCCTCGGATACAACGACGCTCTGACCGATCTTGCCCTGACCGAGCACGCCACGATGGCCGAGATCGCCCGACCGCTGTTCTGGGCGCTGTCGCATCTACCCGCCGGCGCCGAGGAACCCACCGAGCTCGTCGGCCTGCTCACGAGGCTGTATGGGATACCCGATGACCCCGAGCGTGGACCACGATGATCGAACCACTCACCGGCGTGTTCCTGACCGCCGATGACGCCGACTACATCGCCCGCGCGCTCGAGTTGCTGCGCCAGCAGTTGCGCGCCAACAACACCCGGCCGTCGGCGAAACTCGACATGATCACCGAACGGATCGCCAAGGCTGTCGGAAACACCAGTGCCGCAACACGAAACGTGAGTGCGAGCGCCAGTCGGTCACTGCAGCAGCCTGATTCAGATGATGATCCGGTGTATGGATGGATCACCTCACCGGAGGCCGCAGCGATCCTCGGCTGCACCGCAAACAACGTCCGCGACAGGGCGCGCCGAGGAACACTGCCCGCTCATCGTGCCGGTGGGCGGTGGGTATATCCGGCGGAGCAGATCGTGCGACTGGCCGACACGGCCTGACCACAGTTGCGGTGGTAATCACCGTGAGGTGACCACGGTTCGTGACGTCGAACTCGCCAAGGTCGGTCACTGGGACACGCTGACCGGCACCTGGTCACCCACGGCCGCCGACCTGCAGGCCGCCGTCGACGCCCACCAGGCCAGAGTGCTGCGCCGTCCGGTCGTCAAACTCGGCCACACCGACCCGCGGTTCGACGGTGAACCGGCGTTCGGGCACATCGACAACCTGCGCGTGGACGGTGAGACTCTGCTCGGTGATCTCGTCGGCGTGCCCGCGTGGCTGGCGGCGGCTATGCCCACCCACTACCCCGACCGCTCCGTCGAGGCGCTGTGCGACTTCGCCGGCCCCGACGGCCGCACGTGGCCGCTGGTGTTGACCGCGGTCGCGCTGCTGGGCGCCGAACGACCCGCCGTCACGACGCTGGCCTCATTGCAGGAGTTGGTCACCGCGAGTGCCGGCCGGGGTCGCCTCGTCGTCGCCCGCCTCACCCCAGCCGACCGACACCGCCGCACCATCGTCGTCGCTGCCGCTGCACGTCGTCGCCGCCTCAACAGATAGGAAACCGCCCATGTCCACCACACTGGCCAACCCTCGCGTGTACGCGCCCGGAGTCGACGTCACCGCCGCCGCCTCAGCCGCAGTCACCGCCCGCCGATTCGTCGCCATCACCGGCAACCGCACCGCCACCGGATCACTGTCGGCCGCACACGCCACCGCCGCCGGCCGCATTGTCGGCGTCGCCAAAGAGGACGCCACCACCGGCGCCCTGTTCGGCGTCGCCCGCGGTGGGGTCGTCAAGGTCACCACCAGCGGAGCAGTCGCCGCGTTCGCCGAAGTCGAAGTCGGCGCCAACGGCACCGCCGTCACCAAGGCCTCCGGAGTCGCAGTCGGCTACGCCCTGACCGGCGCCGCTTCGGGCGCCGACGCCGAGATCCACCTCTACCAGTAGGAGAACCCGCCATGCCCAACGCGCTCATCCCCGAACTCTCCGGCCGCCGACTCACCGTCGACTACGCCCTGCAGCAACCCAGCCTGATCCGCGACCAAATCGCGCGGCTCGCCGACGAGCAGCTGCTGCTGCCCAAGTTCTTCCACAACCTCGGCGCCCCCGTCACCGGTGGCGGCATGCTCTACTCAGTGGTGCAGGCCTCCGACTTCTACTCCTCCGACGTCGAGAAGCGTTCCCCCGGAAACGAATACCGCATCGTCGAGGGAGTCGACCCCGACCCGAAGCTGGCTGTCGTCGAGGACTGGGGTGGCAAGTTCCAGATCTTCGACGAGCAGATCACCCGCAACAACGTCAGCTACCTCGACCAGCAGACGACCCAGCTCGCCAACACCATCGCCCACAAACTCGACGTCGCCGCCATGGCCGCCGTCACCGCGGCGATCGACGCGGGCAACACATTCATCGGACACGACTGGTCCAACCTCGTCACCGTCGGCGATCCGGCCACCCTCACCGCCTCGGCGTCCCTGCCGACCGCCGACCTCTCGGCTGCGCAGCTCGCCGCCGACCTCCAAGAGCTCGGCGTGCGCCACAACATGCTGGTGCTGCACCCCACCCAGGCGCACAACCTGCGCGTCGCCTACGGCGACGGGCTGGCCGCCATGCTCGAATCCGCCGGCGTAGAACTGTTCGCCAACCCGCGCGTCACCGCCGGAACCGGCTGGGCCATCCAGGCCGGCGAAGTCGGCACCGTCGGATTCGAAGCCCCGCTGACCGTCGACGTGTGGGACGACCGCTCCACCCGCTCCCGCTGGGTGCAGGCCTACGCCGTACCCGCGTTCGCCGTCGACCGACCCTACGCCGCCAAGAAGATCACCGGCCTCGCCGGCTGACCCGAGGAGACAGACCCATGGCACTGACACTGACCGACGCGCAGACCACCACGCTCCTCGAGCTCCTCGGCCTGCCCATCGACACCACCGACATCGACGCGATACTCGCCGTCATCGACGACCTGGCCAAGGCCGAGAAGAGTGGCGACGGAGCCGACACCAAGCCCTCCGAGATCGCCGCAGCAGCAGGCCGACTCGGCCTCACCGTCATCGACGCCGACACCCTCACCCAACTGCACGCAGACGCCGACGAAGGCCGCCAGATCAAGGCCGCGGCCGCCCGCGCGAAGGTCGAGACCGCCGTCGACCACGCCATCCAACACGGCAAGATCACGCCCGCACGACGCGCGCACTGGGTCAACCTCATCACCGCCGACCCTGGGATGGCCGACGTCCTCGCCGGCGTCCCCAACGAAACCGCCGCACCCATGAACGAAATCGGCCACGGCCACGAGACCGACGACCTCACCGACACACCTGCATGGTTCCGCTGACCCGGTAGGACTCGCCGGGGCTTCGTTCCTTTCACCCAGCGAGTCCACCGCCCGTGGGAGGCCACCTCGGCCCGCCAGACACGCCCCTGGCGGAGGCCACCCACACCGCAGCCCCGCGCCACCACCGGCGCGGGGCTGCACCCCTCCCCGGGTGCCCCACCCCCGAAAAAAATCCGACCCCCACCCCCCACCTGACCCGCCGTGGTGGTCAGGAAATCTCTCTCCCCCGGGAAGAATGCCCACGAAAGAGGCTGTTCAGCGGCCGTTTGGGGAGCGGTTCGGGTTTGGGTACTGGCTCTCACCGCCGATGGACACCCTTGCGGGTGGCCGCGCGTTGAACCCCATCCCGGACCGACCCACGAACCCGAGCCCTTGATCGCGTCAGGCCAGCACCGATTGCCACCTGGCCCGAGGGCAAGGCGGTAACCATCTGGCACCTGCTCTCGTTTCGCGACGACGCGAGTGGTGGCCTCAGAGCACGGCTGAGGACTGGGCTACGTGCTGACCGCTGGTTTACGTCGAGCTGGTCGATGACGACGGGCGCGAGGTCGGGGAGTCGGTTACGCGCGCTGAGTGCCCTCGCCGGGGGTCGAACCCGGCAACCGTTGTGATGACCACAACGGTTGATCCGTCAAAGGCTGTTGCGGTGCCCAGCACCGCGAGAGGATTTAGACGAGCGCGAGGACGGGGCTCATCCCATGCACCGTCCCACCACGACCGACGCCTGAGCGAGAGCGATGACGCACGCCGCCCGGTCCCCGTTGCCGTGGTCGAGGTGATCCTCGACCCGCCAGATGGCCGTGGTGAGTGCCTCGATGAGCGGACGCGGCACCCCGCCGTTCTGGGCACGTTCGGCGACGTCCCAGGCGTGGGCGATCATCTGCTCGACCGTCTTGCGGCCCGGATCGGCCACGAACAGCACATGACGTTGCACGCACGCCCAGAACTCGTCGGTGGTGACCGTCTGGGCGTATCCGGTGGCGTAGGTGCCGATCACCGCGTCACAGATGGCGGGTACGTCGTACTCGGCCCAGGCGTCGGCGACGACACCCGACGCCTCGATGGCCCGTACAACTTCCGCGACCGCATCGTCACGACTGGTGAACCTGCTCGCGGCGCTCATTGCTGTGTCTCCGCATCGGCTGCCATCAGTCCGGCGTCGATCAGAGCGGCCCCGATCGCGAGTGCCTGACGCCAGTCCAACTCAAGGACGTCGGTGCGGGTCTCGCCGACGACCCGCACCGCGTAGATGTTGTTCCACTCCTGGCCGCTGCCGCTGTCACGCAGATGCACATACTCGACCACCATGCGGTGGCCATAACACATGTCGAGCGTGGCGACGGTGCGGGTTGTGGCGATCTCGCCGTTGCTGCGGGTTTCGGTGACCTCGTTCATGCGTGCCACCCCAGCTCGACGCAGAGCCGCAACACCGCGAGAGGAACAAGGTAGAAGCCGAGTGCCACGAGGACCGTGACGACATCGGCGGATAGGGTGTGATGACGGTGCATCGGATCAGACCTCCGGTGTGTCGAGGCCTCGGAAGGTGTGTCACCACCGACCGGGGCCGTCTTTTCACCCGGCATCTGGCACGTATCTGGCACGCAACGTGCACTGGAATACAAAAAACCGCCTGTGACCAGGCGGTTTACTTGCTCCCCCAACTGGACTCGAACCAGTAACCGTTCGATTAACAGTCGAATGCTCTGCCAATTGAGCTATGGGGGATTGCTCTCCGGCCCGGATGAACCGCGACCCAGCGGGGGTGTCGGAGTCCATCAGAACCGAACGCTGACTCTAGCGCATCGGTGGGCCGGAGAACAAAACGGCTGATCGTACGGTTCAGTGCCCGGCGACCACATCCGCCTCGTTCACCGTGACCGGTGTGCGGGCGCTCGGCAGGAACCAGTAGGCGATGCACACGATGCCGAAGAACAGATAGCCCAGGGCCACCTCCGGATTGGCCGCCCACGACACCTCGGAGGCGTGAATGAGTCCGATGAACGAGAGCACCGCACCCACGCCGCAGGCGATCGCGGCGAAGTGGAACTTCTTCTCCAGGATGAACGTCACGATGGCACCCAGCACCAGTCCCACCAGCACCGCACCTTCACCGAACGTCCGCAGACCGCTGTAGACCAGGCCCGCCGACGTCAGCGCATCGCCCCCCACCTTGTCCGCTGTGGTCCCCGCCGCGGCCAACGCGTTGTCGATCAAGCCCGAGCCCCACTGCGCCAGGTTCGGCAGGATCGCGGCGACAACGGCCACCGCGTGCAACCGTGGCACCGCCTGGAAGGCCTGCGCGCCGATCAGCAGGCCGATGTAGAGCAGGATCGGCACGATCGCGGGCACCGGCAGCAGCGCCTCGAGCACGCCGAAGAGCCCGGCGAAGCACAGGATGCCCACGGCCACGCCGCTGGCGAGCGAGTAGCTGGTGCGTCCGCCGGCGTCCTTCCAACCCGGGTGACCGATGTACACCGCGGGCGGGAACGGCGAACCGAAGGCCGCACCGATGCAGGCGCCGGCACCGTCGGCAAGCAACACACTCCGCAGGTTGTAACTGTCGCCGGCGGCCGCCGCGCTCTCCACGTTGCTCATCGCCTCGGTGAAGTTGTACACGCCCAGCGGGATGGCGGTGCCCAGCAGCGGCGCCAGATGGCCGAGCCCGGAGAACAGCATGTCGAAACGCTGGTCCGGGATACCCACGGCGATGTCGGAGACGGCGTGACTCAGATCCGGCACCGACATGTAGCCGCCGATCCAGCCGATCGCGGTGCCGACGAGCAGGGCGGCGAGGCCGACCGGTATGCCTCCGGGCAACCGCACATCGGTGAAGAACCCGATCAGGATGATCGCCAGCACGGGCAGGCCGATCCAGGCGGCATCCCAGATCTGTCCGGCCGGACGCATCGAGATGAAGGTGATCGAGATGCCTGCCAGCGTGCCGAGCATCGCCGCGCGCGGCGTCAGCTTGCGCACATACGGACCCACGAAGGCTCCGATCATCACGATCACACCGATCATGAACGCCCAGGCCAGACCCGCCTCCCAGGCCTGCATCGCATCCTTGGTGTTCAGGTACACCGGCAGCATCACGACGAACACGACGATGAACATGTGCGGCACGCTGGGCCCATATGGCAGCGCCGTCACATCGGTGCGGCCTTCCTTCCGTGCAAGACGCCGCGCAAGGATCGTGTAGTACACGTTGCCCAATACCAGCGCGACGCCGAGCGCGGGCAACACCGTGCCGAGGACATCGGCGGCGGGAATGTTGACCACCGCGATCATCAACCCGGTGAGCGTCAAGACATTGACCAGAATGTTGAAGCCGAGACCGAAGAAGGCGTTGGTGTCGCCGCGCGTCCACCACGGGATGCGCAACGGCGACGACTCGGGTGAGGGCGCGGAGGACTGGGTTTCGGTGGTAGCGCTCATCGTCGGAAATCCTTTACAGGAGAATGCTTGCGAGGGTGGACGGGTCAGGACGCGGCAGCAGTGGCGGTCGAGGCGGACGGGGAATGCGTGCGCAGCGCGGCGATCACATCCGCGCTCTGGGCCGTCCAGCCGAAGATGCCGCCCTGCGCGGCGATCATCTCCAACCCGACGCGTTGGAACTCAGGGAAGTAGGAGCCGACGCAGTCGGCGATCACCACGCATTCGTAGCCGCGGTCGTTGGCCTCGCGTGTGGTGGTGTGGACGCACACCTCGGTGGTGACGCCGGTTACCAGCAGCTGAGTGATTCCGTTGTCGGAGAGCACCTTTGCAAAGTCGGTGGCGTAGAACGCACCCTTACCCGGCTTGTCGATCACGATCTCACCGTCTCGAGGAGCGAGTTCGTCGATGATGTCGTGGCCGTACTCACCACGGATCAGGATGCGGCCGAACGCGCCGGGATCTCCGATCCGCTTGCTTGGTGCGCCGCGGTTCAGTTTTGCCGGCGGACAGTCGGAGAGGTCGGGGAGATGACCCTCCCGGGTGTGGACCACGAGCATTCCGGCGGCGCGTGCGGCCTCGAGTAGCGTCGCCAACGGTGGCACCACCCGCTGCAATCGGCTCACGTCGTTGCCCAGGGTCTCGCCGAAGCCACCCGGCAGCAGAAAATCGCGTTGCATGTCGATGATGACGAGTGCGGTGTGGTCGATGTCGAGGTGGAAGGGTGCGGGTTCTGCCGCAATGATGCTGTCAGACATGGATTCCTCTCGATGGTGGGGAGTGAACAGCGCGATCAGGACGAGATCGGTTGTGTTGCGGTGTTATCGGCCGGGTGTCCGCGAACACTGCGGGGTTCGTCGAGCAGATGGGCCGCCAACTGCAGCACCGTGTCGTCGGACAGTGCGTTGCCCAGCAGCATCGCGCTGTGGGGACGGCCATCGGAGGTGATGCCCTGCGGCACCGCGACACCGAGCAGGTCCAGCAGATTGCCGAAATGGGTGTAGTGCCCGAGCATCGTGTTCGCGCCGACGGGGTTCGACAGCACTTCCTCCACGGTGAATGTGCGTCCGATCGTCGGAACGACGAGCACATCCATGCGCTGCCACAGGCGCGACACCTCGGCCTTGAGTTCCTGTAGTCGCTGCATCGCCGCGAAAGCGTCAACCGCCGAGTACTTTTCACCGCTGCGGAGGATGTCGCGGACCACGGGGTGGATCGAGTCGGGGTGCTCGGCGAGGAAGTCGGCGAACACGACGAGACGTTCGGCCACCCACGGCCCGGAGTAGAGGAGTTCACCGGCCGCGAGGAACGACTCGAGTGAGACGTCCACGATGTCGACAGTGACCGGGAATCGCGCCTGCGTCAGGCTCTTTCGGAAAGCCAGGTGCGACTCCCGCATGGCCTCGTCGCCGAAGAACTCCAACTCCTCGACCGGGGGCAGCCCCACCCTGATCGATCCGGCGGCGAACGCCGGGCCGGCATCCCGCGACCACGGGTCGGCGTCGTCGCGCCCGGCCATCACCGCCATCACCCGGTCCACGTCGTCGATACCGCCGGCCATCATCGTGATGCAGTCCAGGGACTTGCAGGCGGGCACCAACCCGACGGTGCTGATCAGTCCGCGGGACGGCTTGTAGCCGACGATCCCGTTGAGCGCCGCGGGTACCCGCCCCGATCCGGCGGTGTCGGTGGCCACCGCGAACGGAACCTGTCCGAGGGCGACGGCGAGCGCTGATCCGGAACTCGATCCGCCGGAAATCATCTCGTTGCCGTACACACTGCGTGGAACCGTGTAGGGGGTCCGGGTGCCGTTGAGTCCTGTCGCGAACTGATCGAGGTTGGTCTTGCCGACGTACAGCGCCCCGGCATCGAGTAGTCGCCGCACCGCGGGGGCCGTCGTGTCGGCGACGTAGGCATAGTCCGGACACGAGAGGGTGGTCGGCACTCCGGCGACGTCGATGCTGTCCTTGACCCCGAAGGGCACACCGTAGAGCGGCAGCGCCCGTGCCCCCGGACGGTTTTCGAGTTCGGCAGCGGCGAGCATCAGTTCCTCACGCGGCACCGTCGACAACCACGTGCCGTCATCGCCACGCGCGGCGATCGCGTCGGCCACCCGGCCGGCCGTCCGGCTCGGTGAGCCGCCCCCGCTGAGGTGGTCTTCGAGAATCTCGGCGACCGTCGGACCGGTGGTGGGACCCGTTGGTGAATGACTCATACCGTCGATTGTCGACAGAATCGTGGCATCTGCGGTACGCGTGTGTGTCATTTGTGTTAGCGGATGTCACACCGCTCACAGTGTGGACAGCACGCGACCGTGATCTCGACCGCGAGCCGCGCCACTACGCGGTGGTGATGTCCCCGGCTGTCGCCTCCGCGTCGTCGGTGGCGGCGATGAGATCAAGGTAGCGGAGATGACCGTGGTCGTGGAGTGCGGCAAGCGCCGCGTCGACGTCGTTGTTCTCCAGCGCATCGAGGATGGCCAGATGCCGTCGATAGCCGTCGTCGGGTCCGTGATGGTCGGCAGTCTCGGTCCGCAGATTCACCGCCATCGGCAACTGCAGTTTCAGCAGAATCGGCGCCAGCGCGATGTCGAGCTGCCGATTGCCGGCCAGACCCACCACCGCGGCATGGAATCGGCGATGCGCGTCGTCCTTGGCGAGGTCGTCGCCCGCACGTCGCATGGCATCGATCGCCGCGCGCAGCGGCTCGAGCTGAGTCTTCGGGTCTGAGAGCGGCAACGCGGACTCGACGGCGTACCGCTCGAAGAGCTGACGGAGCTCGAAGAGCTGGAGAATGTCGCGGGGTGACCATTCGGCCACACGCGTGCCGCGGCGGGGTTGATGCTCGACGAGACCCTGCTGGGCGAGCAGTCGCAGTGCCTCGCGCACCGGTGCGCGGCTGATACCGAGGTCGGCGCAGAGGTTTTCCTCCACGATCTTCTCCCCCGGCCGCAACGCCCCGGCCAGGATGGCATCGCGGATTCGACGACCGGCCACATCCACGAGGCTCTCCGGGAGATCGCGGGTCACGCCCATCCCATCGACCTCGGTCATCGTGCGTTCACTCCCGTCCGCGGCTCATATTCGACACGCCTCTCGTTCGGCACGATGCGGCGTCGGTTGTTGGCGAGTCTAGTCATCCGCGCCCATTGCGCCCCGATCGGCGACACCGCACCGCGACAGGTCAGCACGCATTTCGGTGCGGTAATGTGCGAGCGCGGGTCACACGGCCCGAACGGGGCGGTAGCTCAGTCGGTTAGAGCCGCGGACTCATAATCCGTAGGTCGCGGGTTCGAGCCCCGCCCGCCCCACCAGGTCAGGGCCGGTTTCCGGTTGTGAGGTACCTCAGAACCTCACAGGTCGGTCGGAACCGACTGGCCGGTCATCGCGTAACCGGCCGCCCGGAGCGCGTCGGGCTGCGCGTGCGCGTAGGTGGCCATCGTGAAGCTGACGCTGGCGTGCCCTCGTACTCGACGGGCGGGACGTGCCCGATCTCTCCGTGCGACCGCCAGTGGTTGCACATTCAATGCACTCGGCGACGTCTTCACTTTCGATAACCCGGTGTGGCGTGATCGGCCAGACAGTACGTGTCGGCAAATGCTGAAATGTGCGGTAGTAAACTTTGGTTAAGAACTAAACACAACTACTGAGCGGGAGGTGGGGTCGATGACGACCACACACGGCACACGCATTCTCACTGGTACCGGAGTCGCGGCCGCGGCTGCGGCCATGGTCGGGATCGGGGCGGTGGTGCTGCCCGCCGCGTTGGGTGGGCTCCCCGCGATCAACGCCTCCCGCAGTAGTCAGGCCATCCTGTCCGGACCGGCCACCCTGGTACGGCTGGCACGCACCACCCAGCCGGAGGGCCTGCCCACACAAACCAGCACCGGACAGGTCGCGGTGGTCAGCTCCCGGGCATTCATCAGTCAACTGGTCTCCGACGCCGCCGAGCCCGGCGCCGATCCGGCGCTGGGTGCCCTGGTGGAGCAACTGAGCGCAACGGTGTACCAGGTGACCGGACGCAGCCTGTCCGAGGCGATGCCCCCGGCCACCACGCACTCCACCGACCCGGCGAGTGCCACGGCCGACCCGGCGACCTACACCATCACCACCCTCGACGCCGACGACACCACCGGCAGCAACGCCAGCAAGGTGTCACTGTCCACCACCGCGACCCCGGTGGCGCTGCTGAGCACCACGTCCAGCGACGGCACCACCATGAACTTCCTGCCGACCATCACCACCGACCCCAAAACGGGACTGGCGGTGATCGGACCCGACGGCGTGTTGTGGATCGGCACCGGCGCCGACGGCACCGCCGATCATCCCGACGGCGGTAACGGTGGCCGGCTCATCGGTGACGGCGGCAACGGCTACACCACCACCGTCGCCGGACAGAACGGCGGCAACGGCGGCAACGGCGGCTGGCTGATCGGTGACGGCGGCAACGGCGGCAACGGCGCCAACGGCTCGGCCACCACCAGCGCCGACGGCACCATCATCACCATCGAGGCCGGCAACGGCGGCAACGGCGGCAACGCCGGCGGGTTCGGCAACGGCGGCGGCGGCGGCACCGGCGGCACCGGATACAACGGCGCCACCGTACTCGCCGTCATCCCCAACCCCAGCAACAACGGCACCACCGGCACCAAGGGCGATGACAGCAACCCCGACAACAACTGGAACAACCAGAAGGGCCCGACCAACGGCGGTCCCGGCGGAGACGGTGGCTACGGAGGCAACGGCGGTACCGGCGGCGTCGGCGGCAGCGATGCCTGGGACAATGCGATCGCTGGCACCGGCGGGGCCGGCGGGGCCGGCGGGATCGGCGGCATCGGCGGCGTCGGCGGTGCGGGCGGTATTAGCTGGGCGACCACGGGTTCACCCAGCGATCCGAACACCCCGGAGTGGCGCGGCAGTAGCGGCACCGGCGGGGCCGGCGGGATCGGGGGGGCCGGGGTCAACGGCAACAACGGCGGAAACGGCGGAAACGGCGGCGCCGGCGGCAGCGGGGGCGTGCTGATCGGCGTCGGCGGAACCGGCGGAACCGCAGGTGCCGGTGGAAACGGCAGCACCGGCGGCAGCGGCGCGGCCGGCGGTGCCGGCGGTGCCGGCGGCGCCTCGGACGATGCCGCGTGGATCGGCGGTGGTGGCGCCGGTGGCACCGGTGGCCAGGGCGGAACCGGTGGTGACGGCGGCACTGCCGGCACACCCGGCAGCGGCGGAAGCGCCGGACTCATCGGAGCCGCCGGCTCCACCGGCCAGTCAGCCGGCGATGGTGCCGGCGGTGCCGGCGGCCAGGGCGGCACCGGTGGCCAGGGCGGCACCAGTGGCACGAAGGGCAGCGCCGGCGGTGTCGCCGGCGGTGCGGGTGCGGCCGGGAATGACGGTGCACCCGCCACCGGCAGCACCGGAGGCGAAGGCGGGAGTGGCGGCGCCGGAGGAGCCGGAGGACCAGCCAGCAACAACTACTGAGAGCAGAATCGGGCAACCCACCATCGGCGGCGGAACCCCCTTCAGGGGTTCCGCCGCTCCGCGTGAGGACCTTGGTGCCTCACTGTTTCCGCGTCACAGGTCGTCGGACAGAAAGTGTCCCCGGCAGCGTCCCGGGCGCGGACCGCGAAACCAGCGTTCATCGCACCCGCCGGGGGCGTCAACCCCAGGTGATGCCACGCCGCAGCAGCCGGTTGGCGATGCGCGGGGTGCCCCGAGACCGGCGCGCGATCGCGGTGGCGGCCGGTCGCGCGCGGTCTCGGGTGGTCTCGGTTGTGTGTAATGCCTGGTCGGGCTGTCTGAGACTGTCGCGGTTGTATGTGGCCGGTGGTGCGGACTCATAATCCGTAGGTCGCGGGTTCGAGCCCCGCCCGCCCCACTCCCCGCGTTCGGCGATGCCGCTCGTGTTCTTCTGCGGAACGCATCTCGTGCATTGCGTTGCAGACTGCTACAGTTGATCGTGTAGCAGAATGTAACAGCTGATCAGGAGGCGATCATGTCGGAACCCGCCGCCGACAAGGTGACCCGTTTCTCCGCCGCACTCGTGGACGAGGCCGGCGCCGAGGGCGCGCGTGAGCACCGTTCCGCCCGTCAGCAACTCGAGCACTGGGCCCGGGTGGGTCGTGGTGTCTCCATCCGCACCAGCGCCGCGCGCCGCCGGGTGGAGGCCGCACTCGCCGGAAGTCTGCCGATCGGCGACCTCACAGCCGAGGAGAGCGTGGTCTTCGACGCCGAGGTCGACGCACTCATCGAGTCCCGCCTCGACGGCACCGACCATGTGGATCGTCGTGCCGCACAGGGCTTTTCGTCGGTGGCCGTCGACGACGAAGGACGAGTGGTCGAGTACCGTCCGGACGGGACCAGCGTCGTCCTGACGTGAGCGCCCGCCTCGACCTGGTGGTCGGATGCAATGGCGCCGGCAAGACCACCCTCGTGGACACCACACTGAGTCCGCTCCTCGGCACGCCGTTCGTCAACGCCGACGAGATAGCCCGGCGGCGTTGGCCGCAGAACCCCGAGCATCATTCCTACGACGCCGCGCGGGTGGCGGCACGCACCCGCACCACCCTGCTCGGCTTGCAGCGATCGTTCATCGCCGAGACCGTGTTCTCCCACGAATCCAAACTCGACCTGATCGACGACGCCCACGACCACGGATTCCGCGTGATCCTGCACGTCGTGATGATCCCCGAAGAACTCGCCGTCGAACGGGTCCGGTTACGTGTGGACAGCGGCGGTCACGCGGTTCCGGTCGAGAAGATCCGGCAACGCTACGCCCGCCTCTGGCCGCTGGTGGCGCAGGCCGTCTCCCGCTGCGAGCAGGCGACCGTGTATGACAACAGCGGGCGACGAACCGCGATCGTGGCCCGCTTCGTCGATGGCCTATCGATCGCCGCACCGCTCTGGCCGGAATGGACCCCGCGCGCCCTGGCCGGCGCGTGGCCCGCCGTCGAGTGACTCATGACACAAGCCTCTGTCTGAGCGAAACGCGCGTCCCAACTAGCCGATCGGACAGGTATCCCCCCATACTTCTGTGCATACTCCGGCAGCTTCACCGACGCAGCGCGCCACCGGCCGATCGCGGGAATCGTTCTGACCACGGGGAGGCGTCAATGAGCAGCAGCGCGGGACATATCTGGGGTCGCCCCCAACCGACGCCCGATCGATGCGCCGGCCCGCACACCTACGCCGGCGGCTGTCGCTACAACGCCGACGACCCCCACCGTCCCCTCTTCCCGCCGGAACTGCGGCCCGGAAACAAGTACACCGCCGCCGCGTAGCCGGGTCGTACAGCCGGCCCGTCGGCCCCCTTGGCCACGTTGCGAGATCAGGTCCTCCAACCCTGGTGCACCGCCTGCCCCTCGGGTGCACGATAGAAGGGGGTCTCGACGAGGAGGCGTGTCATGACGACAACCGAGTCGGCGCGGAGTGGATCTGTGCCCGCCGCCGACGAACTCATCCGCGATTTCGAGCATCTCGGGCTGTCCGACGCCGACGACGCCGGCGGCAAGGGCGCCAACCTGGGCGAGATGGTGAGCGCCGGACTACCGGTGCCGCCCGGATTCGTGCTCCTTCGCGGCTGCTACCAGTTGTCGATGGAGGCGGGCGGTGTCGCCGATCGTCTGGCCGACGTCCACAGCACGGCACTGCGCGCCGAGGGCCATGAACTCACCGACCTGTGCCGCACCATGCAGGAGGAGGTGGCCCGCGCGGGAATCGATCCCGCCGTCCGCACCGGCCTGCTCGACGCATATCACCGTCTCGGTTCCGACGTTCCCGTTGCGGTGCGCTCGTCGGCGGCCGGCGAGGATGGTCGCGACGCCTCCTTCGCCGGAATGAACCGCACCCTCACCGACATCGTCGGCGACGACGCCCTCGTCGACGCGGTCATGCAGTGCTGGATGTCGTTGTTCGGGCCACGTGTGGTGGCCTACCGCGCGTCGCGCGGCTTCACCGACACCCCGGCCATGGCGGTCGTCGTGCAGCAGATGGTGCGATCCGAGCGAGCCGGCGTCGCGTTCACCGCCGACCCGAGCACTGGAGACCGTGATCGCATCGTCGTCGAAGGCGCGCTCGGGCTCGGTGAGGTGGTGGTCTCCGGCCTCGTCGAACCAGACACGTATGTGCTCGACAAGGCGACCCTCGAACCCCTCGAGGTTCGTATCGGCCACCAGGACTTCCGCATCGTGCGCGCCGCCGACGGCACCGATCGCCGCGAACAACTCTCCGACGACCGCGCCGACGTCCGGGTTCTCGACGACACCGAACTGCGGCGGGTGGCCGAACTCGCCGTGCAGGTCGAGGCCCACTACGGCATTCCGCAGGATCTGGAATGGGCGGTCGATCCCGCCGGTCGGGTGTGGCTGGTGCAGGCGCGACCGGTCACCACCCTCGGTGCCGCACCGGGATCCGAAGCACGTCCGGCCGGTGCGACGCTGCTGCGTGGGCTGTCGGCGGCGCCGGGAATGGCCAGCGGTGCGGTGCGCGTGCTGCACAGCCCCGACGAGGGCCGCCGGCTGATCGACGGCGAAGTACTCGTCGCCCCGATGACCAACCCCGACTGGCTCCCCACGCTGCGTCGCGCAGCGGCGATCGTCACCGAAGCGGGCGGCATGACCTGCCACGCCGCGATCGTGGCCCGCGAACTCGGGGTTCCCTGCATCGTCGGCGCCCACCACGCCACCACCGCGTTGGTCGACGGCACCACCGTCACCGTCGACGGCACGCACGGTCAGGTGCTGGCCGGTGCGACGGCTCCGTCCCCGGTAACGACGCGGGAGCCGGAGGGACCCGCGCCCGTCGCCGCGGAGGTCACCGCCACCCGCATCTACGTCAACCTCGCAATGCCCGACAGCGCCGAGGCGGTGGCGGCGCGCGATGTGGACGGCGTCGGATTGCTGCGCGCCGAATTCATCCTGACCGAGGCACTCGGTGGCCGGCACCCGCACGACCTCATCGCCCGCGGCGAGAGCGACCAACTCGTCGATTCGCTGGTGAACTCGGTGGGCCGCATCGCAGCCGCCTTCGACCCGCGCCCGGTGATCTACCGCGCCACCGACTTCCGCAGCAACGAGTTCCGTACCCTGCGCGGCGGCGAGTCCTACGAACCCACCGAACACAATCCGATGATCGGCTATCGCGGGTGCTTCCGGTACATCAAGGAGCCCGAGCTGTTCCGGCTGGAGTTGCAGGCGCTGGCCCGAATCCGCGAGGCGCATCCCAATCTCGGTCTGATGATCCCGTTTGTCCGGACGAAATGGGAACTGGAGGAATGCCTTTCCCTGGTGGACGCGAGTCCACTGGGACGGCAGCGCGGTCTGCACCGGTGGGTGATGGCCGAGGTGCCGTCGGTGGTGCACTGGTTGCCCGAGTATGTCGGGCTGGGTATCGACGGGGTCTCCATCGGCAGCAACGACCTCACCCAGCTGATGCTGGGAGTGGACCGCGATTCCGACATCTGCGCGGAGTTGTTCGACGAATCGGATCCGGCGGTGCTGGATGCGATCTCGCAGATCATCACCACCGGGCGGCGACTGGGAATCACCACCTCGCTGTGCGGTCAGGCACCGTCGACGCGGCCGGCGTTCGCCGAGCACCTCGTGGCGCTGGGCATCACATCGATCTCGGTCAATCCCGACGCCGCCGACGCTGCCCGTCGCGTGGTGGCACGCGCCGAGCGTCGCATCCTGCTCGACGCCGCGCGCGGATGACGGGTCAGCCGACGTCGACGCTCGGGTCGACGGCCTGCTCGAGGAGGCTGCGCCGATACGCTTCGAGCGCCACCAGATCGCCGAACACGGCGTTGTAGGCATCGGGATCGTCACCCGGCGCCATCCGGCGTAACCGCGACTTGATGTCGGCGATCTGCGCACCCACCCACACCTCCTGCAGACGCGCCTGCACACTGCCGATGTAGCGGGCGATGTTGTTCTCGCTCACCGGCATCGGTTCCACGGCCAGTTCGGTGACCAGGGGGCCCATCACCGGGTTGTCCACCTCGTGGTGCACCGCGTCGACCCACTGCGCGCCACCCATTCCCGACGACGTGCCACCCAGCGCCGACATCGCGTTTCGGACCGCGGCGTAGGCCGGGTCGGTGAAGCACTCCTCGGGCAGTGAGTCGAAGACGGTGCCCGCGATCGCCGGATACTGCAGCGCCGCCTTGAGCGCCTCGCGCTGCGGCCACAACCGCGGGTCGTCGGGCTGTGGTCGGCCCGGGCCCGGCGCCTTCGCCGCTTCGGGTCGATCGCGGCGCATGGGCCGCCCACGCTGTGCGGAGGCCGGTGCAGTTCCGTTGATGCGGGCGACGCGCGCCCCCTCTTCGCGCACACGGGCCAAGACCTGACCCACTTCTTCCCAGCCCACCCAGCCGGCGAGTTGTCGTGCGTATTCGTCGCGCAGAGCCACATCCTTGATGCGCGCGACCACCGGAACCGCCTGTCGCAGTGCGTGTACTCGCCCCTCGGCGGTGTCGAGGTCGTAATCGGTGAGCAGCGCCTTGATCGCAAACTCGAACATCGGCACCCGCCGGGCGATGAGGTCACGGACCGCCGCGTCGCCGCGGTGCTGGCGGAGTTCGCACGGGTCCATGCCGTCGGGCGCGATGGCCACGAAGGTCTGGCCGGCGATCGACTGCTCGCCCTCGAATGCCTTGAGCGCGGCCGCCTTTCCCGCATCGTCGCCGTCGAAGGTGTAGATCACCTCGCCGCGGAAGTAGGCGTCGTCCATCATCAGGCGGCGAAGCAGCGCGAGGTGATCCTCACCGAAGGCGGTGCCGCACGAGGCCACCGCGGTGGTGACACCGGCCAGGTGCATCGCCATCACGTCGGTGTAGCCCTCCACCACCACCACCTGATGTCCCCTGGCGATGTTCTTCTTCGCGTGGTCGAGACCGAAAAGCACCTGAGACTTCTTGTACAGCATGGTTTCCGGCGTGTTCATGTACTTGCCGAGGTTGTCGTCATCGAAGAGTTTGCGCGCACCGAAACCGATGATGTCGCCGCCGAGGTTGCGGATCGGCCACAGCAACCGTCGATGAAAGCGGTCGATCGGCCCTTTGCGGCCTTGCTTGGACAATCCCGCCGCTTCGAGTTCGGCGAACTCGAAACCCTGTGCCAGCAGCGTCTTGGTCATCGTGTCCCAGCCGGCCGGTGCGTAACCGCAGCCGAAGGTCGCCGCGGCGGCCGCATCGAAGTCGCGTTCGGTCAGATAGTCGCGCGCCTTCTGCGCTTCGGGGGTCTGCAGTTGCGCCGCGTAGTACTTCTGTGCGGCCGCATTGGCCGCGACCAGCCGCGCCCTCGTCCCCCGGTCGCGATTGACCGCGGTGCCGCCACCCTCGTAGTGGATCTGATAACCGATCCGGTCGGCGAGTTGCTCGACGGCCTCGACAAAGCTGACATGTTCCTGCTTCTGCAGAAAGCTGTAGACGTCGCCGCCCTCGCCACACCCGAAACAGTGGAAATGGCCGTGATTGGGGCGGACGTGAAACGACGGGGTCTTCTCGTCGTGGAACGGACACAGACCCTTCAACCTGTCCGGGCCCGCCTGACGCAGCGCGACGTAGTCGCCGATGATCTCCTCGATCCGTGTCTGCTCACGGATCGCCGTGATGTCACGATCGGGAATTCGGCCTGCCACGCGACCAGTGTAGTGATCTGCTGGTCGCACACGGACCATCCATCCCCGTCGGCCCCTCCCGTCGACCCATCCTCGTCCAGGCGGAGCGCGGCACGGATAGGTTCGTGGTGTAGGTCCCACCGCCGGCACAGGGAGCACCGATGGACGTTGCAGCGCTGACCACCGCCGAACAAGCACGCCTGACCAGTGGCCGCGACTTCTGGACCACCAAACCCGAGGGTGGTCTGGCGTCGATCATGATGACCGATGGACCGCACGGGCTACGCAAACAGGAGGGCGCCGCCGATGCACTCGGCATCGGGGCCAGTGTGCCGGCCACCTGCTTCCCACCCGCCGTCGGCCTGGCACAGACGTGGGACCCCGACCTCGCCCGCCGCATCGGCGCCGCGATCGCAGCGGAGGCGATCGCCGCGGAGGTGTCGGTGGTCCTCGGCCCGGGGATCAATCTGAAACGCTCACCCCTCGGTGGCCGCAACTTCGAGTACTTCTCCGAGGACCCGATCCTCACCGCGCAGCTGGCCGCCGCATGGATCGACGGACTCCAGAAACTCGGCGTGGGTTCCTCGCTCAAGCACTTCGCCGCCAACAATCAGGAAACCGACCGGATGCGGGTGAGCGCCGACATCGACGAACGCACCCTGCACGAGCTCTACCTGCGAGCTTTCCGGCGCGTCGTCAAAGACAGTCAACCGTGGACGGTGATGTGCTCCTACAACCGCATCAACGGCGTACACACCTCCGAGGACCGGGAACTGCTCACCTCGATCCTGCGCGACGATTGGGGATTCGACGGCGTGGTGATCAGCGACTGGGGCGCGGTGGTGGATCGGACGCGGTCGGTGGCCGCGGGCCTCGACCTGATGATGCCGTTCGGCGGTGACGGCGTCGACGCCGCGGTGGCCGACGCCGTGGAATCCGGCGATCTCGACCCCGACGCCCTGCGCATCAGCGCCGAGCGCGTGGCACTGCTGGTGGCGCGGGCCACCGAGCCGGGACCGTCGCCCATCACCGTGGACGCGCAGGCCCATCACGACCTGGCCCGGGAGGCCGCGTCGGCGGCGATCGTGCTGCTACGCAACGACGCCGACCTGCTCCCGCTCGACACGACGAGTCGGCTCGCGGTCATCGGGCAACTCGCGGCCACACCGCGCTACCAGGGCGGCGGATCGTCCCACGTCAATGCCACCCGGGTGGACATCCCGCTCAACGAGATCAGCTCCCGCGCCGACTCGGTGACCTTCAGTGCCGGATACACGATTCCCGGATCCGACGCCGCGCCTGCCGGGGACCTGCACGCGCAGGCCGTGGCGGCTGCCGCCGACGCCGACACCGCGGTCCTGTTCCTGGGGCTGGCCGACGGGCAGGAGTCCGAGGGTTTCGATCGCGCCGACATGGAGCTTCCCGCCGACCAACTCGCACTCGCCGAGGCCGTGGTGGCGGCCAACCCGCGAACGGTGATCGTGCTGTCCCACGGCGGTGCGGTACGGGTGGCGCCGCTGACCGCACCCGCCCTGCTCGACGCGGCACTGCTCGGACAGGCCGGCGGATCGGCCCTGGCCGATGTCCTGTTCGGAGTGGTCAACCCGTCCGGCAGGCTCGCCGAGACGCTGCCACTACGAATCGAGGACACACCGGCGTACCTGTCGTTTCCCGGCGAGCAGCGGCACGTGCGCTACGGCGAGGGTCTGTTCATCGGCTACCGCTGGTTTGATGCCCGCGACATGGAGGTGTCCTACCCCTTCGGACATGGGCTCTCGTACACCACGTTCGACTACCGCGACTTGTCGGTGCGGGTGACCGACGAGGGACTCGCGGTGGAGGTGACCGTGGCCAATACCGGTGACCGCGACGGGCGCGAGGTGGTGCAGGTCTATGTGGGACACGACGATTCGTCGATGGTGCGCGTGCCGCGCGAACTCAAAGGGTTTTCCGCTGTGACGGTGGCCGCCGGCGCACAGCAGCGAGTGCGCATCGACATCCGCCGGGATGACCTGTGCTACTGGGATATTCGCGCGCATCGCTTCGTGGTGGAGGGCGGCTCCTACCTGATCGGGGTCGGCGCATCGAGCCGCGACATCCGTCTGACGGCGACCGTTGCGGTGCCCGGTGACGAGGTACGGGCGCCACTGACCCTGGAGTCGACGGTTGCCGAGGTGATGGCCGATCCCGCGGGTAGTGCGGCGTTGTCGTCGATCGTGGAGGGCATGTTCGGCGGCCCCGACAGCGGTGATGCGCTCGGCATGGACATGGCCAAGGTCGTCGGGTCGGTTCCGTTGAGCCGCATCGTGACCTTCTCCGGCGGGCAACTCACCGCCGACATGCTCAAAGCTGCTCTGGACAGCGCGAACTCGACGGAATGATCGCATCGGAAGCGCTCAACCCAGGTGCGCCTGGGCTCCCGAGTTCTGCTTGTCCATCCGTTCCAGCCGCCCCTCGGTCATCGACGCGATCTGGTCGACCACCACCCGCAACCGCGCGGCGTCGTCTTGCGCGGCAAGCCAACTCGGCACGAACACCGGGTCCAGACCGCCGGGGGCAGCCGCCATCAGCCAGTCCGCGACCCGTTGGATGCGTTCACGCTGCCGGGCCTGATGCGCCTTGTGCCGGGCATTGGAGAAGATGAATCTCAATGCCAGCGTCTTGAGGATCGCCACCTCGGCGGCGACCAGCGGCGACACCGTCAGGTCGGCGTCGTAGCGCGAGATGGATCGTCCGCCCACCACCTCGCGGGTGCCCGTGATCGCCGCCGACGCGAAGCGTCCGATGAGTTCGCTGGTGAGGCGTTTGAGTTTCACCGACGCGTCGAGGCTGCCGTCGAACACGCCGACGGCACGCACGATGTCCATCTGCGACAGTCGCTGGGCGGCGTCGATCAACGGTTCGGGTTCGAGTTCGGGGAATTCGGTCACCCCGATCTGCGCGAGCGTGCGCTGGTCGTCGGGGTCGGCGAGCGAGCGCAGATCGATGCGGTTGGCGATCACCCCGTCCTCGAGATCGTGCACGGAGTACGCGACGTCGTCGGACCAGTCCATCACCTGCGCCTCGATACACTGACGGTCGCCCGGCGCGTCACGCCGAACCCAGCGCAGCGCAGCGGCGTCGTCGTCGTAGGCGCCGAACTTCTTCGCCGGTGGCCGTGCCAGCCACGGATACTTCAGGGTCGCGTCCAGCGACGCCCTGGTCAGGTTCAATCCGGCCGACCGGCCCTGCTCGTCGAGGAGCTTGGGTTCCAGCCGGGTGAGGATGCGCAGGTTCTGCGCGTTGCCCTCGAAGCCGCCGATATCGGCGGCCACCTCGTCGAGGGCCCGTTCGCCGTTGTGTCCGTAGGGCGGATGGCCGATGTCATGGGCGAGGCCCGCGAGCTCCACCAGATCGGGTTCGCAGCCCAGACCGATGGCGATACCCCGCCCGATCTGACCCACTTCCAGCGAATGGGTGAGCCGGGTCCGTGGGGTGTCACCCTCACGCGGACCGACCACCTGGGTTTTGTCGGCGAGCCGACGCAACGCAGCCGAATGCAGCACGCGCGCACGGTCGCGGGCGTACTCGCTGCGGTGGTCGGTGCGGGTGCCGGGCAGGCTGGCGATCTTGGGGCCCTCGGCCACGATCCGCTCGACGGCCTCGGACCCGTAATCCGCGGTCGGCGGAATCCCGGAACGCCCAGTGAGCGGGGTACTAGTCAAGCACCCATCCCCGGGACACCGCGAGGTCGATGATGCGCTGCCGGATGGCGAGAATCTGCGCGGCGGTGAGATCGTCGGACGAGTCGAGGAGAAGTTCGGTGATCTCCTCGGCGAACGCCGACGATTCCTGCGATCCGCCATGCCCCCGCGACCGGCGACCACGGTCGGGGCTGTGCGAACGGCCG
The DNA here is from genome assembly GCF_053588575.1 of Gordonia sp. NPDC003429. NCBI lineage: Bacteria > Bacillati > Actinomycetota > Actinomycetes > Mycobacteriales > Gordoniaceae > Gordonia > Gordonia sp. NPDC003429. Next base: position 26,933 of record NZ_JBSFQF010000017.1, on the reverse strand, counting down.
TGATGATCGTGGCTGTCGCGCCGATGCGGCCGCGCCGGCGCAGCCTCGTCGGCCGGGGCCTCCTCGGTGACCGCCACGTTGACCGCCTTGGCGCCGCGATCGGTCTCCTCGATGTCAAAGGACACCTTCGCGCCGGGCTTCAGCGACTGCTCGTCGATGTCGATGTCGTTGATGTGCAAGAAGACATCGGCACCCCCGGATTCGGGTGCCAGAAATCCGAATCCCCTATTCGCGTCGTAATGCACGACTTTCCCGCTGACAGCCACGACTCCAACTCGCTCTCCTCGCCGCGGACGCTGCAACCCCGTGTCACAAGCGCGCGGCAAACTCACCCAATTGTGACAGACCTTCGCAGGTCAGGCCCAATCGAGACGACGGGGCACCCGGCGTCAGGCACCGAGCAGCCGCGCTCCCAGATACTCGGCGACCTTGTCGAGCGCCACCCGCTCCTGACCCATCGTGTCGCGCTCACGCACGGTGACCGCCTGGTCGTCGAGGGTGTCGAAGTCGACGGTGACACAGAATGGCGTACCCACCTCGTCCTGGCGGCGATACCGCTTGCCGATTCCCTGCGCGTCGTCGAAATCGACGTTCCAGTACTTGCGCAACTCGGCGGCCAGATCCCGCGCCTTGGGCGAGAGCTTCTCGTTGCGTGACAGCGGCAACACCGCGACCTTCACCGGCGCCAGCCGGCGATCGAGACGGAGCACCGTACGAGTGTCGATGCCGCCCTTGGCGTTCGGTACCTCCTCGTCGGTGAGCGCGTCACATAGGAACGCCATCACCGACCGGGTGAGGCCTGCTGCGGGCTCGATCACGTACGGGGTGTACCGCTCGCCGGAGGCCTGGTCGAAGAACGACAGATCCTCACCGGAGGCCTTCGAATGCGTCGACAGGTCGAAGTCGGTGCGATTGGCCACGCCCTCGAGTTCACCCCACGGGTTGCCGGCGAAACCAAACTTGTACTCCACGTCGACGGTTCGCTTGGAGTAATGCGACAGCTTCTCTTTGGGATGCTCGTAGAGGCGCAGGTTCTCCGGGTCGATGCCGAGGTCGACATACCAGTTGAAGCGCTGATCGATCCAGTACTGATGCCACTGTTCGTCGTCGCCGGGCTTGACGAAGAACTCCATCTCCATCTGCTCGAACTCGCGGGTGCGGAAGATGAAGTTGCCCGGGGTGATCTCGTTGCGGAAGCTCTTACCGATCTGGGCGATGCCGAACGGCGGCTTCTTGCGTGACGTCGTCATCACGTTCTTGAAGTTCACGAAGATGCCCTGGGCGGTCTCCGGGCGCAGGTAGTGCATGCCCTCCTCGTCGTCGACCGGACCGAGGAAGGTCTTCATCAGACCGCTGAACGCCTTGGGTTCGGTCCATTTTCCGGGCTGACCGGTCTCGGGATCGTTGATGTCGGCCATCCCGTTCTCCGGTGGATGGCCGTGCTTGATCTCGTAGGCCTCGAGGAGGTGATCGGCCCGGTAGCGCTTGTGGGTGTAGAGCGATTCCACGAGCGGGTCGGTGAACACCTCCACGTGACCGGAGGCCTCCCAGACCTGGCGCGGCAGGATCACCGACGAGTCGAGACCCACCACGTCGTCGCGCGAGGTGACCATGGTCCGCCACCACTGGCGTTTGATGTTCTCCTTGAGTTCCACGCCCAGCGGACCGTAATCCCACGCCGAGCGCGTCCCGCCGTAGATCTCGCCACTGGGGTAGACCAGACCCCGCCGCTTGGCGAGGTTGACGACGGCTTCGACTTTGGACGGGGCGGCTGCCACGATGAATCGCTCTCCACAACGTTGGGACTTCGGTCAGGTACGTCGGCTGAGGTGCGAACCGACAACCCTTACAGGGTAGCCGCCGCGGCGGGAGCCCCCGCAGTCCACTCCAAATGACAACGAATTCCCATAAGATGGGTTCGTGGAACCCGACCGACCGTGCACCTACCAAGGCGGGCGCGACGACGCCGCGGCCCGTGCCGCAGCCGGTGATCTGCTGCGCGCGCTGGCCTCCCCCACCCGCATCGCCATCGTGCTGCACCTACAGGACGGCGCGAAGTGCGTGCATGAGCTCGTCGGCCTGCTTGAGCTCAGCCAACCGCTGGTCAGCCAGCACCTGCGGGTCCTCAAGGACGCCGGCGTGGTTCGTGGTCACCGCAGCGGACGCGAGATCGTGTACGAACTCGCAGACGATCACCTCGCACACATCGTGACCGACGCACTCACGCACGCCACGGAAGCTCACACCGAGACGCGGGCTCCTGCGGACACGGGGGCCGACTCGAGGACGGCGAGACACGCATGAAAACCGGGACCGGCCCAACGGCCACCGGCGAGCGGGCCGGGCCGACGACAGGGGTGCGCTCCACCCGCCAGCGCGCCGCCATCGCCGACGCGCTCGCCGCCAGCGACGATTTCCTGTCGGCGCAGGAACTCCACGACCGGCTCAAGGCGCGCGGCGAGTCGATCGGGCTGACCACCGTCTACCGGAATCTGCAGGCGCTGAGCCGGTCCGGGCAGATCGACGTGCTCTGGGACGGCTCCGGGGAGATGCGCTACCGAAACTGTTCGTCGGGACACCATCACCATCTGGTGTGCCGGGTGTGCGGCACCACCGTCGAGGTGCAGGCCCAACCGGTGGAGCGCTGGGCGGCGCGGATTGCCGCCGACCACGGATTCACCGAGATCAACCACACCGTCGAGGTCTTCGGCGTCTGTGCCGACTGCCGAACGGCTGCCGGCGACTGATCGGCGCTCGCCGTTCAGCGCCCCACCAATCGGTGGGCGATGTCGGCCCCGGCCATCAGCACGATGTGCAGCACCGTGAGCAGCGCAACATCGTCGAGGACGCCGAGCGGAAACGTGTAGTACTGCAGCACATCGGTGGTCACACCCACCGGGTCGGACCGGCGCAGGCTGCCGAAACTCAACCCGGCGTCGAGTTGCTCGACATCGTCGCGCAGTGCGTCGGTGTTCGGCAGGTCGAGTGCGACGAGCTGGGTGACCGACACGACGACGAGCCCCTCACCGAGCTCGACGAGCCGCACCGATGCCCGGGTGGCATCGACCTGGACCACCACCGAGTCCGTATCGGGTTCGGACACCTCGCCGACCTCGGTGAGCAAGGACGCCACCCGACGCAGATCGTCCTGCGCCCCATCCGAATTCGTCCCTGGAATCATCGGCACGTCACTTCGGGTCGATGACGCCGCCGAAACGTCGGTCGCGGGAAGCGTATTCGACGCACGCGTCCCACAGGTCGCGGCGGTCGAAATCGGGAAAGAGTTTCGACTGATACACCATCTCGGCGTAGGCCGATTGCCACAGCAGAAAATTCGAGATCCGCTGCTCACCCGAGGGACGCAGGAACAGATCGACGTCGGGCATGTCGGGTTCGTCGAGGTACCTGGCGAAGGTGGATTCGGTAACCCGCTCGGGGTCGATCTCCCCGGCCGCGGCGCGACGCGCGATCTCTCGTGCGGCGTCGGCGATTTCGGCGCGGCCACCGTAGTTCACGCACATGGTGAGCGTCATCACCGTGTTGTCCTTGGTCATCTCCTCGGCGATCTCGAGTTCCTTGATGACGCTGCGCCACAGTCGGGGCCTGCGCCCCGCCCAGCGCACCCGAACGCCCATCTCGTTCATCTCGTCGCGGCGGCGCCGGATGACGTCCCTGTTGAATCCCATCAGGAAGCGGACCTCGTCGGGGCTTCGCGACCAGTTCTCGGTGGAGAACGCATACGCCGACAACCAGCCCACGCCGAGTTCGATGCAGCCGCACACGGTGTCCATGAGCACCGCCTCGCCGCGCTTGTGTCCCTCCGTGCGCGGAAGTCCACGGTCGGTGGCCCATCGACCGTTGCCGTCCATCACCAGGGCGACGTGCCGGGGAACGAGTTCGGGCGGCAACTGCGGCGGGGTTGCTCCGCTGGGATGCGGATCGGGTGACCGAACCGCGCGGGGACGTCCCTGCTGTGCGGCATCCGCGCCTCGGGCGCCCCGTGCCGCGGCACGCGACCGTAGCGCCATCACCGCACTCCTCTCACGCCGTCTCGACCAGCCTATGGGGGCTGGTGCGTTCGATGAGCGGCAGGGTCCGTAACTGTCGTTCGAGATGCCACTGCAGGTGGGCGGCGACGAGTCCGGTGGCCTGACGACGCTGCGACTGCGTCGAGGCCGCCGTGTGATCCCACTGACCGCGGAACAGCGCGTCCATCAGATCGAGCACGCCCGGCGAGGGGGTGGCCGCTCCCGGCGGGCGGCAGTGCAGGCACACCGCTCCACCTGCGGCGACGTGGAAGGCGCGGTGCGGACCCGGCTGAGCACACCGGGCGCATTCCTCCAGTGCAGGCATCCAGCCCGCACAGTGCATCGCCCGCAGCAGGAACGCGTCGAGGATCAGTTCACCGGGCCGTCGGTCGTCGGCCAGTGCCTCCAGCGCCCCCACGGTGAGGCGGTGCAATTGCCGTGCGGGTGCGCGTTCTTCACCGGCGAGACGTTCGGCCGTCTCCAGCACCGCGCATGCGGTGGTGTAACGGCCGTAGTCGGCGACGATGGCGTCGGCGAAGGCGTGCAAGGTGTGCACCTGGGTGACCACGTCGAGATTGCGCCCCGGATAGAGGTGCACGTCGATGTGGGCAAACGGCTCAAGCCGCGCACCGAACTTCGACCTGGTGCGGCGCACCCCTTTGGCGACCGCACGCACCAACCCGTGATCGGCGGTGAGCAGCGTGATGATGCGGTCGGCCTCACCCAGCTTGTGCTGCCGCAGCACCACCGCCTCGTCCCGGTAAAACCTCACCGCAACATTCTTCCACCGCACCCCGACAGCACCCGGCTACGACATGCGTCCCCGTCGGGCATGCGGTCTACTCGGGCCGGTCCGCGAAGCGATCGGCGCGTGCGGCCTCGACCCCTGCCACATGCTCGGGCGCCGGAGTGGTGATCGTCGGCAGCGAGCCCTCCCCGCCCTCGACGAGTTTCGACAGCCGGGGTGGCAGCGTCATACCGCCGGGAAAACGATGCCATCCCTTGTGGTCGTAGATCTTGGTGCCACCCCAACCGAGCAGGAGGCCCACCACCAGCCCGATGACGGTCTGGATCACCGACTGCCCCAGCCCCGAATACCAGTCGGCATCGAAGTACAGGATGGCCCGAGACCCCAGATAGACGAGGTGCATCGGTTCGAAGGCGGCGATCCACGCGAACAGGCGCGGGCTGGCCTCCAACGGGACGGTGCCGCCCGAGGACGGCAGTCCGAGGATCACGAAGAACACCAGATTCAGGATCAGGCCCGGGTGCCGAACACCGCCATCATCGACGCCGCCGACACACCGACCGCGAAGATGACCAGCGTCGAGAACATCCACAGCGTGAATGCGTTGGGCAACGATGTGCCCACGGCCGTGCACACCGCGATGTAAAGCGCCGACTGCACGAACGCGACCAGCGCCATGATCACCCACTTCGCGGCCAGGGTGCCCCACCGTGAGATGGCCAACCGCATCCGCAACTGGTAGAACGGGCCGAACTCGATGGGGGTCTGCCCGAGCGCGGCGTCGACCACGATGCTCACCATCATGGCTCCGGTGAAGCCGGCCAGCACCAACAGCAGCGTGTAGTAGAACGCCGACAACCCGTTGGCCGACCCCTTCGGCAGCGGGGTGGGTTCGATGGTCCGCACACTGACCGGCTCCGACAACGCCAGTTGCGCGGCCCCGGAGAACGGGACGTTCGCGGCAGCCAACTGGTCTCGTACCGAGTCGGTGAGCTGCTTGCCGACCTGCTCGTTGACCTGCGTGGTCACTTCACTGGCGAAGGTGGTGGTGACCGCGGACGCGAAGGTGCCCGAGCCGCGGTTGATGTAGACATCGATGGGCATGCGACCGGGTTTTGCCTGCAAGACCGTCGACTTGCCCAGGGCGATGGCACGATTGGTGAAGCTCGGGTCGATGAGCACCACTCCGTAGACCTTGCCCGAGTTGAGGTCGTCCAAGGCGGTGGTGCGGTCGGTGGGCCGGACCGAGATACCACTCTTGGCGGCGGTGGCCACGATGCCGTCGGCCACCTGCTGTCCGTAGTTCTGCTTGGTGGTGGTGCCGTCTGCGTTGGGCACCTCACCGCCGACGTCCTGATTGACGATGGCGACGGGAAAGTCGTGCAGATTTCCCTCCGGATCGGCGATCGCCCCCATGTACAGCGCCGCCATGAACGACATGATGGCGGTGACGAGAAGCAGCGGCAGCAACCAGAACTTCGGTGTGCCGAGCACCTCGGAGATCGTCGCGACCGCCTGTTGTTCTGGTTCGTCCCGCTCCGTTTCGGCCGACGGTGCGACGTCGGGGACGGGCGCGCCGCTCTCGTGTTTTCCCACCCGATTCGATCCTCTCGTCAGAATCCCATGCGGCCCAACTGTTTCGGATCACGCTGCCAGTCTTTGGCCACCTTCACGTGCAGATCCAGGTAGACCTTGACCCCCAGCAGCCGTTCGATCTGGGCGCGTGCGACGGTGCCCACCTCTTTGAGGCGGGCACCCTTGTGCCCGATGATGATGCCCTTCTGGCTGTCGCGCTCGACGTAGAGGATCGCGTGCACGTCGACCATCGGTGGCGCGTCGGGGGGACGGTCCTCGCGGGGGATCACCTCCTCGATCACCACGGCCAGTGAGTGCGGCAGTTCGTCGTGCACTCCCTCGAGAGCGGCCTCGCGGATGTATTCGGCCATGAGGACCTGTTCGGGTTCGTCGGTGAGTTCCCCGTCGGGATAGAACGCGGGGCCCGGTTCCATCAGCGACACCAGCACGTCGGTGAGCACGTCGAGTTGTTTGCCGGACTTCGCCGACACGGGTACCACCTCACACCCGTCGCCGAGCAGCGCGCTCAGCGCCAGCAGCTGTGCGGCCACCCGATCGGGGGTCACCCGGTCGATCTTGGTGACCACTCCGAGAACCGTTGTGCGCGGGGCCATCTCCTTGACCTGGGAAACGATCCAGCGGTCACCGGGGCCGATGGTCTCGTCGGCGGGCACGCAGATCCCCACCACGTCCACCTCGGAGTACGTGTCCCGCACCAGGTCGTTGAGGCGCTGCCCCAGCAGGGTGCGCGGCCGGTGCAGGCCGGGAGTGTCGACGATCACCAACTGCGCGTCGGGACGATTGACGATGCCGCGGATCGTGTGCCGGGTGGTCTGCGGCCGATTCGACGTGATCGCGATCTTCTCGCCTACCAGCGCGTTGGTCAGCGTCGACTTGCCGGTGTTGGGGCGCCCGACGAAACAGACGAATCCCGAACGGAACTCCGCCGTCATCACGAGCTCACACGGTTCACGACGGCGCCTGCCACATCGGTGATCACCAGGTAGGCATCCGAGCTGATCTCGGTGAGCGTGGCCACACCGGGATCGGTGGCGTCGCCGCCGACGATCACCGCGGCCTCGAAGCCCGACGCCCCGCTCGAGAGCGCAGCGGCCACCGCGACCTGCAGCGCCGAGAGCACCAGGGTTGCCGTGTCCACGTCGGCGCCGGCGTAGGTGCGGCCGTCCGAGTCGCGCACCGCCGCGCCCGAACGTGATTCGGCGCGCGCCCGCGCACCCTTGGCGAGGACGACCAGCTTGCGATCCTCGTCGTCGAGCGTCTGTGTCATCCCTGTTTCCTGGTCATCCCTGTTTCCTGGTCATCCCTGATTCGCGACCGTCATCGCCGATCCTTGCCACCGCTGCGGGCCGGGACCGACCTGTGGTGTCCCGAACCATCAGGCCCCGAGTATTCCGCATCCGAGTCGCGATCCGCGCCCGCCCCTCGCTCGCGGCGGGTCGGCCGGTCGTCGTCATCGTGCGAATCGTCGGAGTCGAGCCTGCTGACCAGCACCGTGCTGATCCGCTGGCGGCCCTGCCGGTTCGGTCCGCCCTCGGCGATCAGTTGCAGACCGTGCGAGGTGACCGACGCGCCGGGCAACGGCACACGGCCCAGTTCCAGGCCCACGAGTCCGCCGACGGTCTCCACTTCGTCGTCGTCGATGTCGATGTCGAAGAGTTCACCGAGATCCTCCACCGGCAGCCGCGCCGACACCCGATAGCGGCCGTCGCCGAGTTCCTCGACCGGCGCCACCTCGTCGGTGTCGTATTCGTCGGTGATCTCGCCGACGATCTCCTCCAGCACATCCTCGATGGTGACCAGACCGGCGATACCGCCGTATTCGTCGACGAGCAGCGCCATGTGGTTGCGGGTGCGCTGCATGTCCGCGAGTACGCGGTCGAGGGGTTTGGAGTCCGGGATGAACTCGGCGGGACGAATCAGCTCACTCAGCCGGATCGAGGCGAGACCGTCGGCCGTGGCCGCCCGTTCCGCGAGATCCTTCAGATAGACCACGCCCAAGATGTCGTCGGGGTTCTCCCCGATCACCGGGATACGTGAATGCCCGGACCGCAATGCCAGATTCATCGCCTGCGAGGCGTTCTTGTCCGATTCGATCCACACCATCTCGGTGCGCGGCACCATCACCTCCCGCGCGTTGGTGTCGCCGAGATCGAAGACCGACTGGATCATTCGGCGTTCGTCGGCGGCGACCACACCGCTGGCCTCGGCCAGGTCGACCACCTCGCGTAGCTCGACCTCCGTGGCGAAGGGCCCGTTGCGATACCCCTTGCCCGGGGTGAGCGCGTTACCGATGAGGATCAGCAGGCGCGTGACCGGTGTGAGCAACACACCCACCGCCTGAAGTACCGCCGCCGCGGCGAGCGCGATGCTGTAGGCGTGCTGGCGGCCGAGGGTGCGTGGCCCGACGCCCGCAGCAACATAGGAGAGCCCGGTCATCCCGAGGATGGCGGCAGCCAGCCCCCAGCCGACTCCCCACTCGTCGACGGCGACGACCGACACCAACGCAACCGCCGCGGTCTCACAACCGACACGCAGGAACACTGCGAGACCCACATAGGTGGCCCGGGAGTCGAGAACCGACATCAGGCGCCGGGCCCCGGCACGCTGTTCCTTCGCCATCTCCTCGACCCTGGCGATCGATACCGTCGACACGGCGGTGTCGACGGCGGCGAACACGCCTGCGGCGGCGAGCAGCAGTGCGGCCAGGATGAGGAACCACACGTCGGTGGGCACGGTCAGGTGCCTCCGGAGGTGCCGGGGTCCCCGCCACCGGGCGGGGTGTTCAACTCGGTGAATCCGATGTTGCTCAGCAGGCGCGAGTCACGCTGGGACTGTCGACGATCCTGCGCATCGCGATGACGTTGCGCGTAGAAATCCTCCAGGATGCGATTCTGCAGGCCGAACATCTCCTTCTCCTCGTCGGGTTCGGCGTGGTCGTAACCGAGCAGATGCAGCACCCCGTGGATGGTGAGCATCGCGAGTTCGTGGTCGAAGGACCGCCGCGCGTCCTTCGCCTGGCGGGCCGCGAACTCCGGGCACAGCACGATGTCGCCGAGAATGGCCGGACCGGGATCGGCGGCGTCGGGACGGCCCCCGGGCACCAGTTCGTCCATCGGGAAGCTCATCACGTCGGTGGGGCCGGGCAGATCCATCCACTGCATGTGCATGTCGGCCATGGTCTGTTCGTCGACGAGTAGCAACGACAGTTCGGCGGCCGGGTTGACGTCCATGGCGATCACCGCGAACCGCGCCGCGTCGATGATCAGCTCCGCAGGTGCGTCGACGCCGGATTCATTGGCCAGTTCGATGCTCATGAGCGCCTGGCCTGAGTCGCGGCGCGGCGTGCCGCGCGATTCCCCGAGATCTGGTCGGCGTCACGCAACCGGCCCGGCCCGCGATTGGCCTCCTCGGCGCGGCCGTAGGCGTCGACGATGTCGGCGACCAGCCGGTGCCGTACCACGTCGGCGCTGGTGAGATGGGCGAAGTGGATGTCGTCGACACCCTCGAGAATCTTTGTGGCCGAACGCAAACCACTCTGCGCACCGCCGGGCAGATCCACCTGGGTGACGTCGCCGGTGACCACGATCTGCGAGCCGAAACCCAGGCGCGTGAGGAACATCTTCATCTGCTCACCCGTCGTGTTCTGGGCTTCGTCGAGGATGATGAAAGCGTCATTCAACGTACGTCCGCGCATGTATGCCAGCGGTGCCACCTCGATGACGCCCGCGGCCATCAGCTTGGGGATCGACTCCGGATCGATCATGTCGTGCAGCGCGTCGTACAGCGGCCGCAGGTAGGGGTCGATCTTCTCGCTCAGCGTGCCGGGCAGGAATCCGAGCCGCTCGCCCGCCTCCACCGCCGGGCGGGTCAGGATGATGCGGTTGACCGCTTTGGCCTGCAACGCCTGCACGGCCTTGGCCATCGCCAGGTAGGTCTTTCCGGTGCCGGCCGGACCGAGCCCGAACACGATGGTGTGGTTGTCGATCGCCTCGACGTATCGTTTCTGGTTCAGCGTTTTGGGCCGGATGGTCTTGCCGCGTCGCGAGATGATGTCCAGCGACAACACCTCTGCCGGGGATTCGCCGGAATCCTGCGACAGCATCGACACGCTGTGGCGCACCAGGTCGGGGGTGAGCGGGGTGCCCCGTCCCACCAGGTCGACGAGCTCGGCGATCACCCGCTCCGAGGCCGCGACGTCGGCCGACGCGCCGGTGAGGGTGACCTGATTGCCGCGGACGTGAATCGACGCGGGCAGAAGCTGCTCGAGCGTGCGCAGGTTGACGTCGCTGGCGCCGAGCAGACCGAATACCACCTCGGGAGAGATTTCCACGTTGGCGGTGACCACAGGTCTGCCCCCGGAGGTTCCGCTGGTCTGCGCGTTCACGTCGGGGGTGGGATCACTCACGTATGCAATCACTCCTGCAGGTCTGGGGTCTCGGACGGTGCCCGCTGAAAACGGGTGCCCGCTGAAGACGAGTGTATCGCTCCCCAACGGCCGATCAGCAGGCAATATTCCGTCGCGAATGGTCGCGGACCCGCGGATGTCACAGACCGAGCACGCGTAGGGTCTGCCTGTTGCAGACGCTGCGGGGGTCGACGAAGGCGTCGTGCCCCTCGTCGGGGACGACGATCAGTTCCGCGGACTGACCGCGGGCCGCCACCGTCTGCACGTAGCGCCGGCTCACGTCCACCGGGATCGCGGTGTCGAGACCACCGTGGATCGCCACGACATGGGCGTCGAACCGCGGCTGCTCGATCGGCGAGGCATCCCGGTAGCGCTGGGGCATATCGGGGTATGCGCCGCCCATCAGCGCGTACACCGACTCCCTGCCGGTGCGCCCCGCGGCGACGAGGTCGAGAGCGGCGGACTGGGCTACCACCGTGGAGATCCGGGTGGTGGCAGTGCGCGCCCCGAGCCGAGCGGTGGCCCACACCGCGAGCTGCCCACCCGCGGAATGCCCGACCACGGCCACCGACGACCAGTCGACCGCGGCGGCGGCATGTGGGTCGAGCGCCTCGCGCACCGGGCCGTCGAGTGCCTCGATGGCGGCGACGACGTCGCGCCCCGTGGCGGGCCATCCCCCACCGGGTTCGCCCACGCGGCGGTACTCGACGTTCCAGACCAATGCACCTCGTTCGGCGTACTGGCGGGCGATCGCCGACTCGATGGTGAGGCCGAATTCGGTGGTCCAGTACCCGCCGTGGACGAGCACCACCGGACGGATGCGTTCGGGCCGGTCGGCGACGTCGGCGGCGAGGTAGAGATGGCCGAACTGAGATGGCTCGGAGCCGTAGACGAGCTTGCTGCGGTGAACGGCGCAGCGCTTCACCACGAGATTCTCACCGCGCCCACCGCTGCGTCAGCACCCCGATCGCGCCGAGCGCGACCGCGCCGGCCGCCGACGTCCGCAACACCTCGGGCCCCAGCACCACCGAGTGCGCGCCCAGCGCGGTGAGGTCGGCGATCTCGCTGTCGTCGAGTCCACCCTCCGGTCCGACGACGAGGACGATGGCGGTGGCGTCGGCCAGCGGCAGGGTCCGCAGCGACACCGCACCGTGCTCGTGCAGGACGGCAACGACACCACCGGTCGCCGACACCTCGGCGCACCGCGTCCTCACCTCGGTGGTGCCTGCCAGATCGGCGATCTCGGGTATCCAGGGCCGACGGCTCTGTTTGGCTGCGGCCGACGCGGCGGCACGCCACTTGGCCACACCCTTGTCGGCTTTGCCGGTCCACCGCGCGACGCAGCGCGCAGCCTGCCACGGCACGATGGCATCGACCCCCGCCTCGGTGGCCAGATCCACCGCGAGTTCGGACCGCTCCGCCTTGGGCAGCGCCTGCACCAGCGTCACCGTCGGACGCGGCCGATCGACGAAGCGATATTCATGGGCTCGCGCGACGAGGGTGTCCTTGGCGGTGATCGATACCACCTCACACACCGCGATCGATCCCCTGCCGTCTCCGACGGCGAGGTTTTCCCCCACCGACAGTCGGGTCACGGTGACCGCGTGGCGGCCTTCCGCCCCGCGCAAGACGATGTCGGCACCGACAGCCGGTACCTCGTCGACCCAGAACAGCGGCGGGCTCACAAACGGTCGATTCTCTCGTCGGCGCCCGGTTCAGCGCCCGGCGAAAGCGTTGCGTAGACGCGAGAACAGCCCTCCGGGTGCGGCGGCCGCGCTGGCGGTCACCAGATCGATCTGCTCACCGGAACCGGCACGATAGTTGCGCAGCGCCTCGGACTGCGCGGCGTCGAGTTTCGTCGGCACGTGCACGTCGAGGTGGACGTGCAGTGTGCCGCGGACCCCGCTGTTGACGTGGGGCATGCCCTGACCGCGCACCTTGACCACCTGACCCGGCTGCGTCCCGGGAGCGATCGCCACCGTGGTGGAGTCACCCAGGATGGTCGGCACGTCGAACTCGGCTCCCAGAGCGGCGTCGGCCATCGGGACCCGCAACGTGCAGTGCAGATCGTCCTTGTCGCGGATGAAGACATCGTGGGGACGCTCGGTGACCTCGACATACAGGTCACCGGCCGGGCCGCCACCCATGCCCACCTCGCCCTGACCGGCCAGGCGGACACGCATTCCGCTCTCGATTCCGGCCGGAATGCGCACGGTCATGGTGCGGCGTGACCGAACCCGGCCGTCGCCGCCACACTTGCGGCACGGATCGGGGATCACCTCGCCGGTGCCGTGACAGGTGGGGCACTCGCGCACCGTCATCACCTGTCCGAGAATCGATCGCTGCACCGCCTGGATCTCGCCCGCACCCTTGCAGATGTCGCAGGTCACCGGCTTGGAGTCACCATTGGTGCCCGATCCGTGGCAGACGTCGCAGAGGATCGCCGTGTCGACGGTGATCTCCTTGTTGACACCGGCGGCGCATTCCTCGAGGTCGAGTTCGACCGCGACCAGAGCGGGCTCACCGGGCTGGACCCGACCCCGGGGACCGCGGCCGCCGCCGAAGCCACCGCCGCCGAACCCGCTGCCCGAGCCGAAGAACGCCTCGAACACGTCGCCGAGCCCGCCGCCGGCGAAGCCGCCGAAACCGCCGGCACCGGGACCGGCGAGCGGGTCGCCGCCCGCATCGACGATGCGCCGCTTCTCCGGGTCGCTGAGCACCTCGTAGGCGGTGGTGACCTCTTTGAAGCGGTCCTCTTCGCTCGGATTCACATCGGGATGCAGTTCACGCGCCTTCTTGCGGTACGCACGCTTGATCTCCTGGTCGCTGGCACCTTTTGCCACACCGAGGATTCCGTAGTAGTCAGTTGCCACGCTTGTCTTGGTCCTCTTGTCTCACACGTCTTGTTCGCGCCCATTCAGCGCGTTGTTCGCGCCCGCTCAGCGCTCCGAGAGCACCTCGCCCACGTATTTCGCAACGGCCGCCACGGAGGCGATTGTTCCCGGATAGTCCATCCGCGTGGGGCCGACCACCCCGAGGCTGCCGAACACGGTTCCCGAAGCACCGTACCCGGTGGATACGACGGAGGTGCCGCGCAGGTTCTCGGTCATGGTCTCCTCCCCGATCTGCACGGTCACCCGACCCATCCGCTGGGTGGTGGCCAACAATTTGAGGACCACGACCTGCTCCTCGAGTGCCTCGAGCACCGAGTCCATGCCACCGCTGGCCGGCGCGAAATCAGCAGCCGCCCGGGCCAGGTTGGAGGTACCACCGAGGACCAGCCGGTCATCGCCGCGCTCGACCAGCGTCTCCACCAGTACCGTCGCGATGCGGATGACCGCGTCACGGATGTCCTCGGGCGCTTGATTGGCCACCTCGGCGACCGCCGCCGAGGCGGCCTCGAGCCGCTTGCCGTGCAGCGCTGCGGAGAAGATGTCACGCAACCGAGCGATACCCGCCTCGTCGTGGTCCTCGGCAAGGGCCACCATCCGCTGCTCGACACGGCCGCTGTCGGTGATCACCACAAGCAGCAGCCGCGACGGCGACAGGGTGATCACCTCGAGGTGACGCACCGTCGCAGCGGACAGCACCGGGTATTGGATGACCGCGACCTGCCGGGTGAGTTGTGCGAGCAATCGCACCGACCGGCGCAGCACGTCGTCGAGGTCGACGCCGGAATCGAGGACCGACAGGATCGCGCGGCGCTCGGCCGACGACAGTGGCTTGACCTCGCTGATCCGGTCCACGAACATCCGGTAACCCTTGTCGGTGGGCACGCGTCCCGAACTGGTGTGCGGCTGGGTGATGTAACCCTCGGCCTCCAGAACGGCCATGTCGTTTCGGACGGTGGCGCTCGAAACCCCGAGGTGGTGGCGTTCGACCAGCGCCTTGGAGCCGATCGGCTCCTGCGTGTCCACATAGTCGGTGACGATTGCCCGAAGGATCTCGAACCGCCGATCGTCGGTCGCCGTCACTCTCTGACACCTCCTCGACACGAACTCTGCAATACAGTTGGTGGGTTCCATCTTACGAAAGGCCGACGAAAACCTGGCCTCCACGCGGCATCGAGTCGCGGGTCACCGGCGGTCGGCCTCGACGGACGCCGCCGGGCGGAAAAGGAAACCGGGATGATCTTCAAGGGTGTGCGGGAGGGAAAGCCCTATCCCGAGCACGGACTGTCCCATCGCGGCTGGGCCAAGATCCCGCCCCGGCAGCTGCGCCTCGACGAACTGACCACGGTCACCACCGTGTTGGCCCTGGACAAGTTGCTGAGCGAGGACTCGACGTTCTACGGCGACCTGTTCTCGCACGTGGTGCGCTGGCACGGGGAGATGTATCTCGAGGACGGACTGCATCGGGCGGTGCGATCGGCGCTACGCAACCGGCACATCATCCACGCCCGGCTGCTCGATCTCGATGCCTATGATCTGCGCCCGACGGCCGCGCCACTGGAGGATCAACTCGACGACACCGGCCCGATTCCGGCGGCACGGGCCGACGCACCCGGCAGAGGTGGCGCGCACCGTCGCGGCGCCCGATCCACCGGTTGGTCGGCACCGCCGCCCGCCTGGTGAGCCGCCGGGCGGCGGTTTCTCACACCTCCAGGGTCTTCTCCGACGGCAGGTCGTACACCGGGCACTCCGCCACCCCGATCGTGTCCCTGGTGATCTCCTCGACAGCGGCCTGTGTTGCCTGCGCGTCGTTCACCCAGTTGCGATAGAAGTCGAACGGGCATTCGGCAACTCCCTTGTCACCGTCACCGCCGGCCAGCACGCCGGTGTAGCCGCGGTGCAGGAGCTTGAACAGATGATTCTGGGACTGGTCGAAGTGGCGCGCGTCGCGGATCGTCGACAACGACAGTTGCGCGTACTGGATTCCGTAGTCCTCCTCGCCGCACTCGCCGAGGGTCCTTCCGTCGAATCCGATGATGGCGCTGTGACCGAAGTATGTGTAGACGCCGTCCCAACCGGTCGCGTTGGCCACGGCGACGTAGCAGTTGTTGGCCCACGCCATCGCCTTGGCCATCAGCACCTGCTGCTCCTTGGCCGGGTACATGTAGCCCTGCGGCCGCACGATGAGTTCGGCACCCTTCATCGCGCAATCGCGCCAGATCTCGGGATAGTTGCCGTCGTCGCAGATGATCAGCGAGATCTTGAGCCCCTTCGGGCCGTCGGTGACGTAGGTCTGCCCACCGGGATACCACCCCTCGATCGGAGTCCACGGCAGGATCTTGCGGTACTTCTGCACGATCTCGCCTTCGTCGTTGATCAGGACCAGCGTGTTGTACGGGGGCTTCGCGGGATGATCCTCGTGGCGTTCGCCGGTGATCGAGAACACCCCCCACGTCTTCGCGTCACGACACGCCTTGGCGAAGATGTCGGTCTCGTCGCCGGGAATGGTCGCGGCGGTCGCATACATCTCCTCGGTGTCGTACATGATGCCCATCGTCGAATACTCCGGGAAGACAACGAGATCCATCCCCGGCAGACCCGTCTTCATGCCGACCACCATGTCGGCGATCTTGCGGGCGTTGTCGAGGACGTCGGCTTTCGTGTGCAGCCGCGGCATCTTGTAGTTCACCACTGCCACGCCGACGGTGTCCGGGCTCGACGAGATGTCTCCGTGTCGCATGCGTACTCCTCTCGACCGGTGTGCACCGGACCAGTCAATTACTTCCGTTCGGAAGCATCTGAGATGCCAGGTTAATCCCCGCACCGTTACGCGCGGATTGCCATGACGTGTGAACCCGGTGACATGACACGGTTTTGAGGCGCGCTTCGATCTCCGAGCACGCGCGACGGCGTGCGCATGTCGCGTTCTTCTGCTTTCATTCGGAAACAGTTCGTCGGAAGAATGCACGGTCGGTGCGGAGGTGATGGGACGTGTCGGGGTATCTGTCTTCCAAGGTCAACGACCTGAACTCCGGCCCCACCGCGGGTTCGGGATCGTTCCGGATGGGGCGGGCGACATCGCCGCAGCGCCTGAAGACAAACCTCGAGTCGGCCATCATCGGACAGGATCACGCGATCGAGGCGGTGGTTCGCGGTTTGACGATCGCCGCCGCGGGCATCCGTGACCCCCACCGGCCGATCGCCTCGCTGCTGTTCGTCGGGCCCACCGGAGTCGGCAAGACCGAACTGGCGCGGCGGCTGGCGGCCGAGATCACCGGAGACCCCGACAAGCTGTGTCGCATCGACATGAACTCACTCGCCCAGGAGCACTACGCGGCCTCCCTCTCGGGCGCACCGCCGGGCTATTCGGGTGCCAAGGAACAGTACACGCTGTTCGACCGGGAGCTGGTGGAGGGCAACATCTCTCGCCCCGGAATCGTGTTGTTCGACGAGGTGGAGAAGGCCCATACGACGGTGCTGCGTTCGCTGCTGCAGATCCTCGACACCGGCACCCTGCGCCTCACCGCGGGCACCTCGACCATCGATTTCCGCAACGCGATCGTCTTGCTCACATCGAACCTCGGGTCGGCCGAGATCGCATCACGTCATCGCGGCGAGTTCGGCAGGCGATGGTGGACACGTCGCCGCGGCGCGTCGCCGGCCGACGATCCGGTGCTCCGCGCGGTGGAGGACTTCTTCGACCCGGAGCTCTACAACCGGTTCGACGAGATCGTCCGTTTCGATGCCCTCGACGAGATCACCGCCGCGGCGATAGTCGATCTCGAACTCGGCCGCCTCACCGACCGCCTGCGTACCCGTGGCATCACCTGGGACGCCGACCCGCAGCTCCGAGCGCACCTCGCGGAGTCGGGGTTCGACCCGGTGTACGGTGCACGAAATCTGCACCGCACCATACGCCTGGGCCTGCATGCGCCGATCGCCGAGGCGATCGTCGGCAGCACCCCCGGTGACGGCCCACTACACCTGCATGCGTCGGTGCGTGCGGGAGCGATCGTGGTCTCGGCCGGCCCCGCCGATGGCGGGACCGGACCGACCGCGCCCGACGGTCAGGCCACATGAATACGCGCGAGCACGTCGAGATCGAGTTGGTCGGCAACGGCGAGGTACACGTCCTGATCGGTTGTCCCCCCGTCGAGATGGAGCGCCCCACGAGGACCCTCCACCACGACGCGGGCCGCGGCACGCTCCATGCCCGACACCGTCAACGAGCCTGCCCGGTCGGCCAATTCGGCGAGTACGGTGATCGCGTCGAAACAGGACTGCCCGATGCTGTTGAGCACGGGCGCATCCGGCCCGTGCAGTCGGTGGTAACGACCGGCGAAGTCTACCGTTTCGCTCGTGACGAGGGAATCGAAGAACCCTGCGGCGGCATACATGTTGGAGGTCGCGGTGGCACCCATGCCGAGCACTTGATTCTCCTCGAGGATGGGGCTGAATCGCAGCATCACCTGATCGAGTCCGCGGCGGGCGAACCCTCGACCGAACCGGACCGCGTCGTCGCCGACGAGCAGCACCAGAACCGCGTCGGCGCCGCACATCTCGAGCCATGTGTATGTGCCGGAAAAGTCGCCGATACCGAGCGGCAGGAACATCGACCCGAGGTGGGTCAGGCCGGCGCCGGCGAGATGCACTGCCGCCCGGCCCGCGAGTTGCCGGGGCCACACGTAGTCGTTGCCGACCACACACCACCGGCGGGCACCGCGTTCGCGCGCGAGCCAGTCGAGGCCCGGCAGCACTTGGCTTTCCGGCGCCTCGCCGGTCATGAACAGCCCGGGTGTGCGAAACTCGCCTTCGTGCAACGCCGCGTACACATAGGGCACCTGGCCGCCCAGCCGTCGCAGGATCGCCTTGCGGACCGCGGATATGTGCCACCCCGCGATCGCGTCGACAAGGCCGGCATGCCACAGGGCGGCGACCTCGGCGGCCACCAACTGTGGGGCACGGCCTCCATCGACCATGATCAACTCGACGGCGTGACCCAGAATGCCACTGCGCGAATGCAATTCGGCAACGGCCAACTCGCCCGAAGCCTCGCACGACGGGCCGAAGATGCCCGCCGAACCCGTCAGCGGCACCACGAAGGCGATCCGGACAGGTCGTTCGCGATTCGCCATCGGACCCCCCTGACGTGCGCGAACCCCATCTCCACCGTCCGTCGACCCGGGTGGGCACCGATGCGCAGGGCGGATCGACGATGAGCGGCCAGACTACACCCGACGTGCGCGACCGGCGAGCCGACGACGGGGCGGAAACCACTCTGCTGCTGCAGTTGCTACGTGCGGCCCGTCAGATCGAATCGGGGGTGTCGGCCGAGCTCGCCGCCCTGCGCATCACGCCGGAACAGTGGCGGATCATCTGCGTACTCACCGCCGGCGGCGGCCACACCATGACCGAACTGGCCACCCTGGCGGTGCTTCCGGCCGCCACCTGTACCCGCACGGTCGATCGGCTGGTGTCCTCGGGCACGGTCTACCGGCGAGCCGATCCCACCGACCGGCGTCGGGTGGTGGTGTTCCTCAGCGCCCGCGGCCGACGGTCGGTCGCACCGATCACCGACGCGGAGCGGACGGCCCAACACGAGATCGCGCGCTCGCTCGGCCCGCGAGGATACGTCGGCCTGCAGGATGCCTTGAGGCGCATCGCCTCCGAGCCCACGGTCGGGTGACCCGCACTCACTCCCCGGCCAGCAGGATGTCTCGGATCACGCCGTCGGCAAGGAGACGACCCCGATCGGTCAGGACGTAACGATCGGCGATCGCCACGAGCAGACCGTCCGCGCACAGCCGGCGAGCACCGCCGATCTCGTCCGCGTCGAGCACCGACGTCGGCAAACCGTCGCGGCATCGCATCCGCAGCATCACCTCTTCGGTGTGACGGTCGGCGGCCGTCAACGTCTCCGAGGACGCCACCGGTAGCCGCCCCGCGGCGAGTTCGGCCGCATACCGCGCCGGATGTTTGACGTTGTGCCACCGCACCCCGTTCACATGCGAATGCGCACCAGGGCCGATCCCCCACCAATCGGCACCGTGCCAGTACCCCAGATTGTGCCGGCACTCCGCCTGCGGGGACCGCGCCCAGTTCGACACCTCGTACCAATCGAACCCGTTGTCGCGCAGCCGTTCATCGAGTCGCACGTACCGGTCGGCGAGAACGTCGTCGTCGGGGGCGGGCATCTCACCGCGCCGGATACGGCGGGCCAGCGCGGTGCCGTCCTCCACGATCAGCGCATACGCCGACACGTGGTCGACCGGGGTCGAGAGCACCGCATCGATGCTGACGTCCAGGTCGGCGTCGGTCTCACCCGGGGTGCCGTAGATGAGGTCGAGGTTGACGTGCGCGAAGCCCGCGGCGGCGGCCTCGCGCGCCGCCGCGACGGCCCGGCCTGGGCTGTGGGTGCGGTCGAGCGCGGCGAGCACATGCGGCGCCGCCGATTGCATACCCAGCGAGATGCGGGTGAAGCCGGCCTCGAGGAGCCCGTCGAAGAACGCCGGCGAGGTGGATTCCGGATTGGATTCGGTGGTGACCTCGGCGTCACGGGTCAGATCGAACCGTGAACGCACCCCATCGAGCAGCCGCGCCAGGCCGTCGGCACCGAGGAGCGACGGGGTGCCGCCACCGACGAACACCGTGGAGACCGGGCGGTCGGCACCGAGCATCCCGGCGGCCAGATCCAGTTCGCGTTCCACCGCGTCGTGCCAGGTCGACGGCGACGACGCACTACCCAATTCGCCGGCGGTATAGGTGTTGAAGTCGCAGTAGCCGCAGCGGGTCGCGCAGAACGGGACGTGGACGTACAGCCCGAAAGCGGTCGCCGGATCGGCGTCTGCGCACGCCCCGCCCACGGCGGCGAGATCGTCGGCAAGGATCGAGGTCACCACACCCGTTCTCCTCGCCATGACATGCCCTCCATGATGCGCGCGACGTGCCCGGACACCGCGCTCGGGCGCTTTCCCTCAGCGTGACGCAAAGTATCCGCAAGTAGACGCGGGCGTCGTCAGCATGGCACCATGGGTGACATGACTTCTCCCGGGGTGTGGCTCGCCGCGCGGCGCCACATCGACCTCAAGCGCGTGTGCAGCGCTTTCTGTCGCATCTGACGACGCTGCCGGCCTCGAAGGTCCCCTCCATGCATGACGCTCGCCTGCGTCGTCGCGCCCGGGATGCCCGCACGCACAGCCCCTCGCCCGTGCCACGATCGCCGGTGCCTGCCGCCGGCCAGGAGTATTCATGACGTCCACCACCGACGCGCCCTCCACCTCCGACGCCGAGCCCACACCCGAGCGTCCGGCCCGCGCATCCGCCACGGGGGAACGCCCCGCCCGCAAGCCCCGGCCAGCCAAGCGCCGCGCCGAAGGCCAGTGGAAGCTCGGCTATCGCGAACCGCTCAATCCCAATGAGCAGATCAAGAAGGACGACAATCCGCTCAACGTGCGGGCGCGCATCGAGAACATCTACGCCCACCGCGGCTTCGACTCCATCGACAAGCAGGACCTGCGCGGCCGCATGCGCTGGTGGGGTTTGTACACGCAGCGTGCGCAGGGCTACGACGGCACCTGGACCGGCGACGAGAACATCGACATCCTCGAGGACAACCACTTCATGATGCGGGTGCGCTGCGACGCGGGTGCCCTCACCGCCGAACAGTTGCGCACCCTCGGGGAGATCTCCACCGAGTTCGCCCGCGACACCGCCGACCTCTCCGATCGCGAGAACGTCCAGTATCACTGGATCCGCATCGAAGACGTCCCCACCATCTGGGAGCGTCTGGAGGGCGTGGGACTCCAGACCACCGAAGCGTGCGGCGATTGCCCCCGCATCATCCTGGGCTCCCCGCTCGCCGGCGAGGCCGTCGACGAGGTGCTCGACCCGACTCCGGCGATCGACGAGATCGTGCGGCGCTACATCGGCGATCCGCAGTACTCGAACCTGCCGCGCAAGTTCAAAACCGCGATCTCCGGCCTGCAGGATGTGCCGCACGAGGTCAACGACATCGCATTCATCGGCGTGGAGCACCCCGAGCACGGCCCGGGACTCGACGTGTGGGTCGGTGGCGGACTGTCGACCAATCCGATGCTCGCGCAACGACTCGGCGTGTGGGTGCCGCTCGACGAGGTGCCCGACGTGTGGGAGGCCGTGGTCAGCATCTTCCGCGACTACGGCTACCGTCGGCTGCGCACCAAGGCGCGGCTGAAGTTCCTGCTCAAGGACTGGGGCGTGGAGAAGTTCCGCGAGGTGCTCGAGCAGGAGTACCTCGGCCGCACGCTGATCGACGGGCCCGCACCGGAACCGCTGACCGCACCTCGCGACCACGTCGGAGTGCAGAAACTCAAGAACGGCACCAACTCCGTCGGTTTCGCCGCGATCGCCGGCCGGGTGTCGGGAACCATCCTGACCGCGGTCGCCGACGCCGCCGCCCGCGCCGGTTCGGACCGCATCCGTTTCACGCCGTACCAGAAGCTGGTGATCCTCGACGTCGCCGACGACAAGGTGGAAGCGCTGATCGCCGAACTCGGCGAGCTCGGACTGAACGCGCGGCCATCGATGTGGCGACGAAACCTGATGGCGTGCAGTGGAATCGAGTTCTGCAAACTCTCCTTCACCGAGACCCGTAAACGCTCGCAGGTGCTCGTGCCCGAACTCGAGAAGCGGCTGGCCGACATCAACGCCGGACTCGACGTGCCGATCACGATCAACATCAACGGCTGCCCGAATTCCTGTGCCCGCGCCCAGATCGCCGACATCGGATTCAAGGGACAACTCGTCGACAACGCCGACGGCACCACCACCGAGGGCTTCCAGGTCCACCTCGGCGGCAGCCTCGGCCAGGACGCCGGATTCGGCCGCAAACTGCGCCAGCACAAGGTGGTGTCCACCGAGCTCGGCGACTACATCGAACGCGTCGTCCGCAACTTCGTGGCACAACGCGAAGACGGGGAACGGTTCGCACAATGGGCCGTTCGCGCCGACGAGGAGGCACTGCGATGAGCACGACGACCACCGCCCGCACCGGTCGACGCTTCACCGAGGACGAACTGCGCGAGATCGCCACACGCGGCGCCCACGAACTCGGCGCCGAGGCATCGCCCGAAGACCTGCTGCGCTGGACCGCGGAGACCTTCGGCGACAACTTCGTGGTGGCCTCCAACATGCAGGACGCGGCCCTGGTGGACCTGGCCGTCAACCACGTGGATCGCGACCTGGTGGGCGGTGCGGTGAAGATCCTCTTCCTCGACACCGGTTACCACTTCGCCGAGACCATCGGTACCCGTGACGCCGTCGAACAGGTCTACAACCACGGCGCCGAACGCCTCGCCCGTCCCGGCGTGGAGATGGTCAACCTGACTCCGGAACACAGCGTGGCCCAGCAAGATGAACTGTTGGGCCGCAACCTGTTCGCCCGCGACCCGGGAGAGTGCTGCCGACTGCGCAAGGTGATGCCGTTGCGGGCCGGACTCTCCGGATACGACGCCTGGGTCACCGGTATTCGCCGGGTGGAGGCGCCGACCCGGGCCAACGCGCCGTTGATCTCCTTCGACGAGGGCTTCGGCCTGGTGAAGATCAACCCGATCGCGCCGTGGTCGGACGAGACAATGCAGGACTACATCGACTCCCACGGTGTACTGGTCAACCCTTTGGTCGACGAGGGGTACCCGTCGATCGGCTGCGCACCGTGCACCGCCAAACCCGAACCCGGATCCGATCCGCGCAGCGGCCGCTGGGCCGGTCGCGCCAAGACAGAATGTGGATTGCACGCATGACTCTCACCGACTCCACCACCGGCACGTCGCCCGAGACCTCGTCCCGCGAGACCGCAGACGAGTTCACCACGCTCGACGCGCTGGAATCCGAGGCCATCCACATCTTCCGCGAGGTGGCAGGCGAATTCGAGCGACCGGTGATCCTGTTCTCCGGCGGCAAGGACTCCACCGTGCTGCTGCACGTGGCGCTCAAGGCGTTCTGGCCGGCACCCCTGCCCTTCTCGCTGCTGCACGTGGACACCGGACACAACCTGCCGGAGGTGCTGCAGTTCCGCGACGAGGTGGTCGAGCGCCACAACCTGCGCCTGCACGTGGCCAAGGTCGAGGATTACCTCGCCGATGGTCGCCTCACCGAACGTCCCGACGGTGTGCGCAACCCGCTGCAGACCATTCCGCTGCTCGACGCGATCACCGAGAACCGGTTCGACGCGGTGTTCGGTGGCGGCCGCCGCGACGAGGAGCGTTCACGCGCCAAGGAGCGGATCTTCTCGCTGCGCAACGCCTTCGGACAGTGGGACCCCAAGCGGCAGCGTCCCGAGCTGTGGAATCTGTACAACGGGCGTCACGCCCCGGGTGAGCACGTGCGGGTGTTCCCGCTGTCGAACTGGACCGAACTCGACGTGTGGCGCTACATCAGCCGCGAGCAGGTGTTGCTGCCACCGATCTACTACGCGCACCAGCGTGAGGTGTTCCTGCGGGACGGCATGTGGATGACGGCCGGCTCGTGGGGCGGACCCCGCGAAGGCGAAGAGGTGCAACGACTCTCCGTGCGCTACCGCACCGTCGGCGACGGTTCGTCGACGGGTGCGGTGCTGTCGGAGGCCACAACCAACGAGGCCGTGCTCGCCGAGGTCGCCGCATCACGGCTGACCGAGCGCGGCGCCACCCGCGGCGACGACCGGGTGTCGGAGGCGGCGATGGAAGACCGTAAACGCGAAGGATATTTCTGATGGCATCGACCTTCGGGCACGTTCCCGATCTGCTCCGCATCGCCACCGCAGGCAGCGTCGACGACGGCAAGTCGACGCTGGTGGGTCGGCTGCTCTACGACACGAAATCGGTTCTGGCCGACCAGATCGACGCGGTCACCAAGGCCTCTGTCGACCGCGGCCTCGAAGGGCCCGACCTCTCGCTGCTCGTCGACGGCCTGCGCGCCGAACGCGAACAGGGCATCACCATCGATGTCGCCTACCGCTACTTCGCCACGCCCGCACGGTCATTCGTGCTCGCCGACACGCCGGGTCACGTGCAGTACACCCGCAACACGGTGTCGGGCGCATCGACCGCCCAGTTGGTGATCCTGCTGGTGGACGCCCGCAACGGCGTGGTGTCCCAGACGCGCCGCCACGCCGCAGTGATGGCGCTGCTCGGTGTTCCGCAGTTGGTGTTGGCGGTCAACAAGATCGACCTGGTGGACAGTGCCGCCGACGTGTTCGCCGAGATCTCGGCCGAGTTCGCCGAGCTCACCGGGTCGCTGGGCTGGACACCCGAGCAGGTGCAGGCGATCCCGGTGTCGGCGCTACACGGCGACAACGTCGCGACCCGCTCGGCCAACACCCCGTTCTACGACGGCCCCACACTCATCGAGCACCTCGAGACCGTGCCCAATGCCACCGAACGCCACGACGAGGTCGGTCTGCGATTCCCGGTGCAGTACGTGATCCGTCCGCGGACGCCCGAGTTCCCCGACTATCGCGGCTACGCCGGTCAGATCGCCGCCGGCCGGGTATCGGTGGGCGACGAGATCGTGGTGCTGCCGTCGGGTAGCCGCACCACCGTCACCCAGATCGACACCGCCGACGGCCCGATGGCCACCGCGCACACCGGCCGCAGCGTGACACTGCTGCTCGCCGACGACGTCGACATCTCGCGCGGCGACGTGATCGCCGGGGTCTCCGACGCACCGGAACCCGTGCAGCAGTTCACCGCGACGGTTTGCTGGCTCGCCGAAAAGCCGTTGCGTCCCGGCGCGCGGCTGCTGCTCAAGCACGGCACCAAGACCACCCAAGCGATCGTCGGTGGTCTCGATGCGCTGTTCGACGAACAGAATCTGACACTGGTGGAGGTCCCGGAAACGGTGGAGCTCAACCAGATCGGACGGATCTCTGTGCAGACCGCCGAGCCGATTCCGGCCGACGATTACCAGGTCAGTCGCGAGTCGGGCAGCTTTCTGCTGATCGACCCGCAGGGCGGCAACACCCTGGCGGCCGGGCTGGTGGGTGACGCGTTGTCGACGCTGCACCTCAAAGAGCTGGTGTGACACCGGCACTGCTGCTGGTGGCCCACGGCTCCCGCGATCCGCGTTTCGCCGACACCGCCCGGCGGGTTCGGGCGGCGGTGGCCGAGCGGTTACCCGCGGTCGACGTGCAGTTGTCGTACCTGGACCTCGACCGGCCGCTGACCTCCGAGGCACTGGCGCGGATGTCGGGAGCAGCCGTCGTCGTGCCGCTGCTGTTGGCACCCGGCCACCACAGTGAGGTCGATGTTCCCTCGATCGTGCGAGAACACGCCACTCATCCGGTGGTGTGCACCGACGTCGTCGGTGCACACGGGCTCACCACAGCCCTGGCCGACCGATTGCGCGAAGCGGGTCTGCGCCGCGGCGACGGTATCGTGCTGACCGCGGTCGGGTCCACGAACCCGTCGGCGGCCTCGATGGTCCGACGTCGCGCCATCGAGCTGTCCACCATGCTTCACCATCCGGTGGACGTCGTGTTCGGGACCCGGCTGGGCACCGGAGACCTCGCGCTGCGCACCGCGATTCGTCGCCTGCACACGGCCGGGTGCACCCGCATCGTTCTCAGTCCCTACTTCCTGTCCGCAGGGCTGCTCACCGAACGCGTCGAGAACGCCCTGGACCGTTGGGCCCCAGGCGCATTGGTGGCCGGACCGATCGGCGCACACCCGCAACTGGTATCCGCTGTCGCCGAGGCGTACGCCCGAGGCCTCAGCCGGCGGGAGACACCGCGTTCATCGGTCCGGTGACCGTATCCTCGTCCTCCCAGCATTCGACGCCACCCACCTCGGGAAGCCGATCGCGGGTGAAGATGGGATCGCGCCCTGCCCGCCGCTGACGCGTGAAGTCGGCGAGCAGCTTGAATGCGATGCCGGACAGCAACGCGATGGCGATGAGATTGATGAGCGCCATCACGCCCATGATGCCGTCGGCCAGGTTCCACACCAGATCCGACGAGGCCACCGAACCCGCGAATACCGCAAGGACCGCCAGAACGCGATAGACGGTGAGCATCGCGCGGTGTGCCCCCAGGAACTCGATATTGGACTCGCCGTAGTAGTAATTCCCGAGTATCGAGGAGAACGCCAACAGGAAAACGATGATGCTCAGCGCGACGTGGGTCCACGATCCCAGCGCCGATTCCAGCCCACCCTGGGTCAGGCCGATACCCTTGGAGGCCGTGCCGAGATCGGGCACGGAGACCAAGATGATGAACGCGGTGATCGAGCAGATCAGAAACGTGTCGAAAT
>NZ_JBSFQF010000016.1:0-87482 GCF_053588575.1 Gordonia sp. NPDC003429 | reverse complement strand
AACGACCGCAAACACCCCTTCGTGTGGACGAAACCGGTCGAGGAGATTCTCAAGAAAGCTCAACCGAAAACCAACTAACGAAACGCGACACTAGGTCGCCGCGTCACCCATGGTTCGCCGGTTGATCAATCAAAACATCCGCGACGCGGACCGCCCGACGCGCACAATGAGGATATGAGCGACTTCAACGAGACCATCATCGACGAATTCCGTTCGAATGACGGCACCGTCTCCACCATGGGGTTCGGCCGCACGCTGGTGATACTGCATTCCACGGGTGCGAAGTCCGGGCAGGAGCGGACCAGCCCCCTGATGTCGTTACCCGACGCGGTCGGCGGGCGGTTCATCGTCGGCAGCGCGGCGGGCTCGCCGAAGGATCCGGCGTGGGTGCACAACCTCCGCAAGAACCCCGAGGTCACCATCGAGGTCGCCGGCGACAAGGGCGGCATCGAGACCCACCAGGCGACGGCCACCGAGCTGAATCCGGTGGAACGTGAGCAGGCATGGCAGGCGTTCGTCGCCGCCTCCGACGGCTTCCAGAAGTACACCGAGACCGCGGAAGGTCGGGTATTCCCGATCTTCCGGCTGACGCCGACCGACTGAGCGCACCGCTACTCTGGCGGTGTGTTGCAGCCAGGGGACGAGGTGGCCGGCTTCACGGTCGACTCCCTCGTCGGCCGCGGGAGCAGCGCAGACGTGTACCGGGTCCATCGACCCGACGAACCGGGTCCGCTCGCGCTCAAGGTGCTGCACTCGGAATCCACCGGGCACACCCGGGCACGCGAACGGTTCGAACGCGAATTCTCCATCGCGTCGGTGCTGCATCACCCCCACATCGTCGCGATGTACACGCGCGGTGAGGTCGAGACCCCTGAAGAGGCCCTCGGACGGGCCCGATCGCTCGGCATCGACGAGACCGACACGCACACCACCCTCTGGCTCGCCATGCAGTACGTTCCGGGACCCCCGGCGACGGCCCTCATACCGCGCGCGGACGAAGAACCCGAGGTCTCCACGGTGATGACGGTGGCCCGTGAGATCGCCGACGCGCTCGACTATGCGCACGGTCAGGAGGTCCTGCACCGGGACGTGAAACCCGCGAACATCCTGCTCACCTCCGACCAGGACGACGCCGACGCCTTCCTGACCGACTTCGGCATCGCACAGTTGCTCGACGACACCCGGCCACTCGCGCGCAACGGACGCGTGCAGGGTTCCATCGGATACGCAGCGCCCGAACTGCTTCAGGCCAAGAAGATCTCACCGGCCACCGACCAGTACGCGCTGGCCTGCACGCTCGTCGAACTACTCACCGGCGAACCGCCGTATCCGCGTGCCACCGCGTTCGCGATCACCCGGGCCCATTTGCGTGACGAGCCACCGAAACTGACCCGCCGGCGCAAATGGCTTCCCTCGGCACTGAACTCGATCTTCGCCAAAGCGCTCGCGAAGGACCCCGCCGATCGTTACGACACGTGTCGCGAGTTCGTCGACATCGTGGCCCGGGTGATGCGCGACGTTCCGGTTCCGGCGCCTGTTGCGCCGCGACGACCCTGGCGACGGGTACCGGTCCGGCACACCTGATGTGATCCATGCCACAGTCAAGGATATGTAAATTCGGACAGCATCCGGCCATTCTCTCTGTGCAGCAACGACTTTGGGACTACAGCTTGTCAAATCAAACCCGGGTGAGGCGCGACTTCTTTAACATTCGCAACCTTTCGGGCGCAGTACGTCGTCGCTAGCGTCTGTTCAGTCCACGTTCACCCGGCCTGCCCTCGCGCGATCCGTGACGGCCTGCAGGCCCCGCAAACGTCCACCACCAGAGGAACCATGACAACCGAACAGACAACGTCCTACGACAACTCTGCCCTCGCGCACGAAGACGAGGGGTACCACAAGAGTCTCAAACCCCGTCAGATCCAGATGATCGCGATCGGCGGCGCCATCGGCACCGGCCTGTTCATGGGTGCCGGCAGCCGCCTGCACGACGCCGGCCCCGGCCTGTTCATCGTGTACGCGGTGTGCGGCATCTTCGTCTTCTTCATCCTCCGCGCGCTCGGTGAACTGGTGCTCCACCGCCCGTCGTCGGGTTCGTTCGTCTCCTACGCACGCGAATTCTTCGGTGAGAAAACAGCTTTCGTCACCGGTTGGCTCTACTTCTTCAACTGGGCCGCCACGGCGATCGTCGATGTGACCGCTGTTGCGCTGTACGTGCACTACTGGGGCATGTTCGAGGCCATCCCGCAGTGGCTGATCGCACTCATCGCACTGGGGATCGTGCTCACGATGAACATCATCTCGGTGAAACTGTTCGGCGAGATGGAGTTCTGGGCCTCGATCATCAAGGTCACCGCGCTGGTCATCTTCCTCGTGGTGGGCATCGTGTTCCTCGCCGGCCGCTTCGAGATCGACGGTCAGCAAACCGGAATCAGCGTCATCACCGACAACGGCGGCATGTTCCCCGAGGGCATCTTCCCGCTGTGCATCGTGACCTCCGGCGTGATCTTCGCCTATGCCGCAGTCGAACTCGTGGGCATCGCGGCCGGAGAGACCGCCGACCCCCCGAAAGTGATGCCGCGCGCCATCAATTCGGTGATCGTCCGGATCGCGGTGTTCTACGTGGGTTCGGTTCTGCTTCTGGCTCTTCTGCTTCCGTACACGGCCTACAGCAAGGGCGAGAGCCCGTTCGTCACGTTCTTCTCGAAGATCGGGATGCCCGCCGCCGGCGGCATCATGAACCTGGTGGTGTTGACCGCAGCCCTGTCGAGCCTCAACGCGGGCCTCTACTCCACGGGCCGCATCCTTCGCTCGATGGCGCTCAACGGCAGCGGTCCCGCCTTCACCGGCAAGATGAACCGCAACGGTGTGCCGTTCGGCGGGATCGCCCTGACCGGCGCCCTCACCCTGCTCGGCATCGTGCTCAACCTCTTTGTTCCCGAGGACGCCTTCAACATCGCGCTGGATCTGTCGGCGCTGGGCATCATCTCCACCTGGGCGATGATCATCGCCTGCCAACTCCAGCTCTACCGCTGGTGGAAGCAGGGCATCCTGGAACGTCCCGCATTCCGGCTGCCCGGCGCCCCGTGGACATCCATTGCCACCCTGGTGTTCCTGGCCGCAGTCACCGTGCTGATGTGCTACGAGAACATCTGGAATCTCATCGCGATCATCGTGATGGTTCCGCTGCTGATCGGTGGCTGGTACGCGGTGCGCGGCAAGGTGATGGCCATCGCCGCAACGCGTGTCGGTTACACGGGTGAGTATCCGGTTGTCCCACAACCGCCGATCCCCACCGAGCCCCATCACCTCGAGGAAGCCGAGGAGCGGATCGAGGAGCGGATCGAAGGCCACCACAAGAACCGCGACGACGAGTAGCTCACATCTCGAGGGCGTACACGCGCCGGGCGGTATCACGGAACACGCTGCGCAACATATCGTTTCCCCACGGGGACAGGATGTCGACGAGCGCACCGACGATCATGTCCGCAGACGCGTTGGGCCGGTCGACCGGAAGGTTGGACCCGAACATCACCCGGCCGGCGCCGAAGTGTGCCACAACATACTCGATGAGCGGTCCCACCATCTCGGTCAGCGTCTCGCGACTTCCGATGTTGCCCCAGGAGTCGTGTCCGTAACCCAGCACCGGTAGGGCGAGCCCGGAGAGCTTCACCACCACATTGGGGTGCGCGGACAGGGTCATCATCCGCTCGCGCCACAACCGCAGGATGTCGGCGCGTGCGGCGGCCGTGGCACCGGTGCGCATGCCCGTCGGACCGAAAGCCCCCACCGGCGCGCCGAAGTGGTCGACGATGATCGTGGCCTCCGGGTACTCGCGGGCGAGGGTGACCACCTCGTACAACTGATGCGAGTACACGAAGGTCTCGATCGACAGCCCTCGCCGCACGGCCTCCCCGAAACCGCGGAGGCTCTCCGCCGACGACAGCACGCCGTCGGCGTCGACCGAGTTCAGCACCCGCGGATCCGGATGGTGCGCGGTGCGAAAGCGAACCGCTCGTACCCGATCGGTGACCTCGAGGTGCTCGTCGAGCGTGGCACCGAAGTCGTCGGTGCGGGGATCGACCCCGACCACGATCGCGCCCAGTGCCGGAGCCAATCCCTGACCGAAGGGCAGCGACGAGAGGTAGCGCGTCTCATCAACCAGGTGACGGTCGGTCGCGGGCGGTCCCTCGGCCCGTTGCGCCCGTGCCCGCCACTGTGATTCGACGGCCACGACGGTTTGTACCGGAGCGCCCGCAACGGTCGGCACCGCAGCGATGTCGGCCAGATACTGTTTCGGCTCGTACGGCCGCGACAACATCCCGGGGGCGAGGATGTACTCGCGCGCAGCCCGATTCAGCGTCATCGAGAAGAGCCTGTTGCCCAGTTGCGAGGGGCCGCGGCGCAGCCGGTTGAGGCTCGACACCGGCCAGGAGGATTGACGCGGATGCCACTGATTCACGTGGGCGTCGACAATCCCCCCGATCACGCCGTCCGGGTAACTCACAGGACGAGAGTGCCACAACACGACGCACGATGACATCACGTGGTGGTTGCGCGCCATCCCGCCGACCATGCGCGGGCTGATTTGCGCGACGGTGTGAGAATGGACCTGTCCTGCGGCAGAGGAGGAGGTCGAGTACATGGCGACTCACTCTCGAAACGTGCTTCACCATGCCCGCGACCTGATCGGGCGCGACCCCGACACCTTCACCCGCAACGTGTTCACGCGGCTCTTCACCATCGACCCCGACCTGCATGAACTGTTCCCCGCGGCGATGCGCAGCGTGCGCGAGGCCTTCTTCCACGTGATCGATCACGTCCTCGAAGTGGTGCCGGCCGACAACGGTCATGACGAGCTGGTGGATCTGCTCGCGCAGCTCGGCCGCGATCACCGCAAGTATGGTGTGCTTCCCGAGCACTACGACCTGATGTACCGAGCCCTGATGGGCGAGTTCCACACGATTCTGCGCTCCCAGTGGGACCAGGAGACCGAACGGGCGCTGGGGCAGGCGATGATGCTGGCGACCGGCGTGATGCGTGGCGCGGCGCAGATGGCGCCGGGCCCCGCACAGTGGAATGCCGAGGTGGTCGAGAAGTATCGGATCACCCGTGACCTGGCGGTTGTGCGTCTGGTCTCCCGAGAGACTCTCCGCTTTGCGGCGGGTCAGTATCTGGAGGTGCAGATCCCGCAGTGGCCGCGTCTGTGGCGCAATCTGTCACCGTCGATCCCGCCGAACCGGGCCGGCGAACTCGAGTTCCATGTGCGGTCGGTGCCGGGCGGATCGGTGAGCTCGGCGATCGTCAACGAATCCGCTGTCGGCGACGTGTGGCAGCTGGCCCAGAGCCATGGCACGCTGCACATCATCCCGGGTCACGACGTCCTCATGGTGGCGGGCGGTACCGGACTCGCACCGCTGCGCGCGCTGCTGATCGAGATGTCGAAGCGGGCCGACGCCCCGGCCACCCACATCTACTACGGGATGCGCTACCCCGGCGAACTCTACGATCTGGCCGTGCTGCGCCGTATCGCGTCGACCAATCCGTGGCTGCGGGTGACCGCGGTGTCCGAGCACGCCGACGATCCCTGGTGGATCGACTCGATCGCATCACCGGAGAAACTCGGCATCGAGCATGAGATCGGGACCCTGGCCGACGTGGTGGCGAAGGCGGGGCCATGGGATGACCATCAAGCGCTGATCGCCGGATCGGCGGAGATGATCGAGGTGACCCGTCGGCGGCTGATCATCGCCGGGGTGCGCGCCAGCCTCATTCAGCACGACCCGGTGCACTAGCGGAGATTCCGGGCCGGGTCATCGGTCGGCGCCGTCAGTTCTGGCCGGTACCGCCCTCGTCTGCGGCGCCGCCCGCTTGCGGGACGGTCACGGTGGTGGTGCTGTACTCGGTTCGGGTTTCCGTTTGCGTCTCGGTCTCGGTCTCGGTCACCGTGGTGGCCTCCGTGCGCGTCACCGTCGGCGGCCGTTCGGTGGTAGTACGCACGTCGGTGTCGGTCACCGTCGCGGTCTCGGTTTCGGTCCGGGTGCCGCCGTTGCGGGTCACCGTGACGGGTTCACCGGTGACCGTCACGGTCGACGGCGTCGCGGCGGGACTCGACCCGCCCGAATCGGAGGTGGTGACCAGCGCGGTCAGTCCGATCGCGCCGAGCAGAACCGCCAGTCCGATGGCGGCGCCGAGTAGCCACCACCGCAGACCCGACGACGACGACCGCTGCCGGGGCACCGGGATGAGGGCGGTGGGCGCCGGCGGTGACGCGGCGCCGGCCGACAGCGCCAGGGCGGGCATGTCGGCGATGATCACCGGACGCTGCACCGAGTATTCGAGCGCGGGTGCGACCCCCGGCAACTCGGCGCCCGCACCGGTGCAGACCACCGACGAGAGCCGTCCGCCGCCGTTGGTCCGCGCGATCATGCCCGCCACAGCGCCGGCGGCCTGGGGATCGGTCACGGGAAGGTTGCCGGCGTCGCCCCCGAGTGCGGCGTCACTGTGATCGGCAACGCCGAGCACCTCACCGGTGGTCTGATCGATCAGGGCGATGCAGGTACCCACCGCGGGGGCGCCGCGGCGGTCGAGGTTGACCACGGCGACCGCACCCGCGCCGGCCGGATTGGCGCGAGCCACCGCGGCCATCGCCGGGGGCAGGTCCTCCACCTTGGTGACGGCGTACCACGCGGGATTGCCGGGGCCCGGGCGAAAGGTTGCCGCCAGGAAGTCGCGGGTCTGCGGTTGCGCGCAGGAGATCGTCATCTCGTCGACCGGGAACGGCGCGGACTCGATGAGTTCACGGATCGCCGCAACCGCTGCCCCGGGCGACGCATCGGGCAGATCCACCATGTTGCTGGCGATGATCTCGTCGCCGCCGGAACCCGGGTCCGCGCGGCGCACCACCGAGGCGATCTCGTCGCCGACGACGGACACGCCGAGGACGACGGGATCGGGCCTCACCACTCCCGATGGTTGTGTCACAGGTCCTGACTCCTCGGTTCGCTGTCGAGGTGCCAGCCTAACGTGCGCTCCCCGGTGGCCGATGGGCCACCGGGGAGCGGGGTACACCTTCTCCGGGGTATGTCGACGGCTGGGCGCTCAGTCGTTACGGCGCGTGTCGTTCCGTCGCGCACGCCGCGGCTGCCAGACCACCAGCGCGCTGGTGCGCGGGACCGGCACCAGGTCGCCGCCACGACGGGCGGCGGCCTGCTCGACCTGTGACTGCAGTTCACGCAGCCGTTCTTGGAGCGCATCGACCTGGTTGGTGAGGTCGATGATCCGCTTGATGCCGGCGAGGTTGACGCCCTCCTCCTGGGAGAGCCGCTGGATCTCGCGCAACACCTCGACGTCACGGGTGGAGTAGCGACGCCCACCGCCGCTGGTGCGTTGCGGGGTGACCAGTCCGAGCCGGTCGTAGGTCCGCAGTGTCTGGGCGTGCATGCCGGCCAGCTGGGCGGCCACCGAGATCATGAAGGTGGCGCCGGACTCCTCGAACTCGCGGTCAAACCCGCTGGTGTCGAATCCCCGCTCGAATTCCTCGCGTGCCATGGCTCATCGCCCCCATCCCGACCGCGGGTCGAATCCGCTCGCCCGTTCCGCCTCGGCGTAGGCGCGCATGGCCTCGATCGCGGCATCGTCGAGCTTGTGTGGGATCTCGACCTTGACGGTCACCAGCAGGTCGCCGGCGCCGCCGCTGCGACGCGGGACACCGCGTCCGCGGACCCGCAGGGTGCGGCCGTCGGTGGTGTTCGCCGGGATCTTCACCCCGACCGACCCGTCCAGTGTCGGCACCGAGACGGTGGCGCCGAGCACCAGCTCGGAGAAGCTCACCGGCAGTTGCACCTTGAGGTCGTTCCCGCTGCGGGTGAACACCTTGTCGGGGGTCACGTGGACCACCACGTACAGGTCGCCCGACGGTGCGCCCCGTCGACCGGCCTCGCCTTGTCCGGCGAGTCGGATACGTTGCCCGTCCTCCACGCCCGCGGGGATGCGGACGTTGATGGTGCGGGTGCGTTCCTTGACGCCGGTGCCCGAGCAATCGCTGCACGGATCGTCGATCCGTGAGCCGGTGCCCTGGCAGTCCTGGCAGGGTTCGCTGAATCCGAACGCGCCCTGATTGCGGCTGACGAATCCGGAGCCGTTGCAGGTGGGGCACACCCGCGGGCTGGTGCCCGGCTTGGCACCGCTGCCGTGGCAGGTGGTGCACGGCGACGGGCTGGTCAGCCGAAGTGGCACGGTGGTACCCAACGCGGCGTCCTTGAACGACAGCGTCGTCTCGGTCTCGAGGTCGTTGCCCCGGCGAGGCCGGGTCGCGGTGGACGTACGGTTGCCGCCGCCGCGATTGAACAGTCCCTCGAAGATGTCGCCGAATCCGCCACCACCGGAGTCACCGGCACCGCCGAACAGGTCGCCGAGATCGCCGATGTTGAAGTCGGCACCACTGTTGGTGGAGTATCGCGTTCCGCCGCCGCCCGGGAATCCACCGGGGAATCCGTTTCCGCCCCCGCGGAATTGGCCGCCGGCGAACATGGCGCGGGTCTCGTCGTACTCCTTGCGCTTCTCCGCGTCGGCGAGCACGCTGTGTGCTTCGGACACTCGCTTGAAGCGCTCTTCGGCTTCTTTGTCCCCCGGATTGGCGTCGGGGTGCAGCTCGCGTGCGAGCTTGCGATAAGCCTTCTTGATCTCTTCAGCCGAAGCGTCAGAAGCAACGCCCAGGTCCTTGTAGAAGTCGTGTTCGAGCCACTCTCGTTGTGGAGCCACCAGACGTCACCTCCTTCGGTAAGTATGTGTGTTCAGTTGTCTGGTTGTGTGTGTTGCTGTTGTGCTGATGCCCGGTGGGGCGTCGTGCGCTGTGCTCCGACGCGCCACCGGGCAACGTGCAGGTGCCTATTGTGCACCACTACCTTGATCTTGCGGCTGCGACTGATCGGCCGGGGCCGGGTCGGTGACCGTGACCATCGCGGTCCGGATCACCTTCTCGCCCAACCGGTAACCGCCGCGGTACACCGCACCGATCACCGGTTCGGGTCCGCTGCCGTCATTCTGGACCGCTTCGTGCAGTTCCGGGTCGAACGGGTCGCCGGGCTGACCGAACTTGACCAGGCCCTCACCTTCGAGTGTCCCGGTGAGCTTGTCGGCCACCGCCCGCAGCGGACCGGCATCGAGGTCGCCGTGCTCGCGCGCACGGTCGAGATCGTCGAGCACCGGCAGCAGCTTCTCGATCAGGATCTGCTTTCCGTAGGCGACACGCCCCTGCTTCTCCTCGTCGGTTCGCCGCTTGTAGTTGGCGA
This sequence comes from Gordonia sp. NPDC003429, assembly GCF_053588575.1. Classification (NCBI taxonomy): domain Bacteria; kingdom Bacillati; phylum Actinomycetota; class Actinomycetes; order Mycobacteriales; family Gordoniaceae; genus Gordonia; species Gordonia sp. NPDC003429. Next base: position 78,189 of record NZ_JBSFQF010000016.1, on the reverse strand, counting down.
ACTGAGCGCGTTCGCGCTGCAGGGCCGCGGTGAGTTCGGCAACCTCGGCGGTCGCCGCACTCGTCGCCTCCTCCGAGCCCGATGCCGCTCCCGGCGCCGGCCGGCGCACCTCTCCCGTCTCGGGATCGATGAGCCGCCGGTCGGTCACCGTGATCGGTTCGTCGACCTCTTCGTTGGGATCGACGGCGGTGAGCTCGGGCTCCTCAGGGGTCACTTGGTGTCCCCGGAGTTGCTGGGCTCGTCCACGACCTCGGCGTCGACGACGTCATCGTCGCCGCCGGTGCCGCCCTCGGGGGCCGCTCCGTTCGCGGAGTCCGCCGCCGATGCGGCGTAGATGGCCTGTCCCATCTCCTGCGACTGGGTCGACAGCTTCTCGATCGCGGTCTTGATGGTCGCGATGTCGGTGCCCTTGAGCGCCTCGTTGGCCTCGGCGATCGCCGCGTTCACCTTGTCCTTGACGTCACCGGGGACCTTGTCCTCGTTGTCCTTGAGGAACTTCTCGGTCTGGTTGACCAGCGACTCGGCCTGATTGCGGGTCTCGGCCTCCTCGCGACGCTTGCGGTCCTCTTCTGCGTGGGCCTCGGCGTCCTTGATCATCCGGTCGATCTCGTCCTTGCTCAGGCCCGAGCCCTCCTGGATGCGGATGGAGTTCTCCTTGCCGGTGCCCTTGTCCTTCGCGGTGACGTGCACGATGCCGTTGGCGTCGATGTCGAAGGTCACCTCGATCTGCGGAACACCTTGCGGCGCAGGAGCGATGCCGCCGAGCTCGAAGCTGCCGAGCAGCTTGTTGTGCGAAGCGATCTCGCGCTCACCCTGATAGACCTGGATTTGCACCGACGGCTGGTTGTCCTCGGCCGTGGTGTAGGTCTCCGACCGCTTGGTGGGGATGGTGGTGTTGCGCTCGATCAGCTTGTGCATCACGCCGCCCTTGGTCTCGATGCCGAGGCTCAGCGGGGTGACGTCGAGCAGGAGCACGTCCTTGACCTCACCGCGCAGCACGCCGGCCTGCAGGGCAGCGCCCACCGCGACGACCTCGTCGGGGTTGACGCCCTTGTTGGGCTCGCGGCCACCGGTCAGTTCCTTCACCAGTTCGGTGACGGCCGGCATACGGGTGGAGCCACCCACGAGCACGACGTGGTCGATGTCGCCCACGGAGATGCCCGCGTCCTTGATGACCGCCTGGAACGGAGCGCGGGTGCGCTCGAGCAGATCCGAGGTGATCTTCTGGAACTCGCTGCGGCTCAGCTGCTCGTCGAGGAACAGCGGATTCTTGTCGGCGTCCACGGTGATGTAGGGCAGGTTGATCGAGGTGCTCTGCGAGGCGGACAGTTCGATCTTGGCCTTCTCGGCAGCCTCACGCAGACGCTGCATGGCCATCTTGTCCTTGGTCAGGTCGATGCCGGCGCTGCTCTTGAACTTCTCCACGAGCCAGTCGACGATGCGCTGATCCCAGTCGTCACCACCGAGGTGGTTGTCACCGGAGGTGGCGCGGACTTCCACCACGCCATCGCCGATTTCGAGCAGCGAGACGTCGAAGGTGCCGCCTCCGAGGTCGAAGACCAGGATGGTCTGTTCCTTCTCACCCTTGTCGAGGCCGTAGGCCAGCGCCGCCGCGGTGGGCTCGTTGACGATACGCAGGACGTTGAGGCCCGCGATCTGTCCGGCTTCCTTGGTGGCCTGACGCTGCGCGTCGTTGAAGTAGGCGGGCACGGTGATGACGGCGTCGCTGACGTCCTCACCCAGGTACGACTCGGCGTCGCGCTTGAGCTTCATCAGTGTGCGGGCGCTGATCTCCTGCGGGGTGTACTTCTTGCCGTCGATCTCGACGGACCAGTCACCCTCACCCATGTGACGCTTGACCGACCGGATGGTGCGGTCGACGTTGGTGACCGCCTGGTTCTTCGCGGGCTGACCGACCAGCACCTCGCCGTTGCGCGCGAATGCGACGACAGACGGGGTGGTGCGGGATCCCTCAGCGTTGGCGATGACGGCAGGCTCGCCGCCCTCGAGTACCGACACCACGGAGTTGGTGGTGCCGAGGTCGATTCCAACAGCACGAGACATGTGTAGTTTCCTCCTAGTTTGTGGGTGTGCACCCAAGTTCTGCCCCCGGGCCGAGCTGGCGGCACGACCGCGGGGAGTGGTCTGTGCAAACCTGCGTCGTGTCCGAGACCGCCGGGACCAAGACTTCAGTGCCTCCGACTCATGTCCTACTGGGTGAGCCGATCACCGTCAAGTCTACTTGAGTCTCCCAGACTCAGGTTTCTCGCTAGGTGTAACCGTGGCCCGCGGCGAGATGTTCCCGGATCGCCGAAAAAAGTTGAGCACAGGTCGCTCAACTGTCCGATCTGGACGCCTCGGGCCCCGTGACCAGGGAGCGCGACCCTAGACTGACGTCTGGTCGGCTCCGCGGGGGCACATCTTCCGACAGTCAGGAGACCGTCTTGTCCGACAAACGCACCGAGTTCGGCCGGGCCGCCTACCGCGTGGTGGGCACCAGCGGGCTCCGTGCACTCACGCACCGCGCGGTCGACGACCTGCTCGGTGTCGCCTCCGGATCGGTGAACTACTACGCGCCCACCCGCCTCAGACTTCAGCAACTCGCCCTTGCCGCCGCGTACGACGACACCCGGGTCATCGCCGTCCGCGAATTCACCCCGCTGCTGACGTCGGCGGGTGTGCCGAGCCCGGCCCTCGTGGTCGACTGCACCGTGCGCTACATCCTGGCCATGATCACCGAGGGTCGGACGGTGTCGAACGCACGCACCGCATTGCTCCTCGAGGCGCAGTTCGACGAGACCCTGCGGCAGATGATCATCGAGCGGCGGACCGAATTCATCGCCCTCGCCGACGTGGTCACCCGCCGCACCAAACCGGACCGCGACGAGCGCGACACCGAGCTGGTGGTGGCGCTGATCGACGGACTCATCCAGCAACAGAGCCTCGCGTCGTCGAGCCCCTTCCCCGAGGAGATGGTCCGGGTCGGGGTCACGCGCGCCTTCGGATTCTCCGCAGCCGACCTCGAGGACGTGTGTTAGCGTCGACTACAACGGCCGTTGAGGTCGTTGCCGCGCGGTGACCTCATTCAGCGCGGATGTGCCGCGAAGAACTGCCAGATGGTCGGGGTGGCGGCGAGCGCAGTCGAAGGTTCGGGCACGATACCGAGCGCGGATAGTCGGGGGTTGCGCTCGCTTCCCGGCCACTGGTGGCCCGCCCCGGCGATGCTGATGAGCTCCACCGTTCGTCCTCCCGGACATGCCGCGCTCGAGGTGCTCACCACGCCGCGGATCACGACGTGCGGCGACCGGCAGTCGTTGATCCGGCGGAAGGCGGCGTTGTCGGCGGGTACCGACGGCCCGTCGACCCTGGCCTGCCCGTCGAGGGAGAACGCCTTACCCGGCCCACCGCCGTAGGGCACACGATCGTCGGCCGTCCCGTGAATGGCGAGCAGCGAGATCGGCCGGGCACCCGCACACGGCACGAGAATGGTTCCGGCGACTGGTGCCGCGGCAGCGAATATGTCTGTCTCACAAGCCATTCGGTACGCCATCATGGCCCCGTTGGACATTCCGGTGACGTAGATGCGACGACGATCGACCGGCGACGTGCGCTCGACGTCGGCAACCACCGCCTTGATGAATCCGACGTCGTCGACGTGTGTGCGTTGTGCAGGTCCGCAGCACGTTCCCGCATTCCACGACTTCCCGATTCCGTTGGGGAACACCGCGACGAACCGTCCGCGGTCGGCCTCGGCGTCCCAGTGATAGCTCTTCTCGGCCTGCGCACCGTCTCCGTATCCGCCGTGCAGCATCACCACCAGTGGTGCCGGGCCGGTGAGACCGGCGGGGCGATACATCTCGTAGGTCCGCCCGCCGATGTCGTGCGTGGAATGTCCCGCCGCGACCGGCGCTCCCGCGGCCCGCACGGGCGCGCACGCGACGACGGCGCCCATCACCAGAAGAAGGAATGCCACACCGATTCGCGCTCGACAGCTCATGCATCGACTGTGCACACGGGCCCGATCGCACACAATTCACGATCGGGTTTTCTCATCGGATCGTCATCCGCACCCATCCGCGTGCCGCGCTCCCCCGAATACCGGGTGAGGCCCGCACCGATGCGGGCCCGTCATAAACGATGGGAAAAACCATGGCAGTCAACAAGATTCAGCGTCTCGCACTTGCCGCAGCAGGAGCCGTCCTCACCGTTGGTGTTGTCGCGGGTTGTTCGGACGACAACAGTTCGACGAGCTCGGCCACGTCGGAAACCTCGGCGATGACCTCGATGGCGATGGGTAGCAGCGCGGCCGCAGAGCCTGCCGCACTTGTCGGCCCCGGTTGTGCGGCCTACGCGCAGGCTCATCCCACCGGGCCGGCCTCGGTGGCCGAACTGGCCAAGGTGCCGGTCGCCACCGCGGCGTCCAACGTTCCCGAGCTCTCCACCCTGACGCAGGCACTCTCCGGAAAGCTCAATCCGCAGGTCAACCTGGTGGACACGCTCAACGACGGCCAGTACACGGTGTTCGCCCCCACCGATGAGGCGTTCGCGAAGCTCGACACGGCCACGGTGGACAAGCTCAAGACGGACTCCGAACTGCTCGGCAAGATCCTGAAGTTCCACGTCGTGTCCGGGCAGGTGGCACCCGCCGAAGCCGACGGCACGCACAAGACCCTCGAGGGCCAGGACGTCACGGTCAGCGGTAGCGGCAACGATCTGAAGGTCAACGACGCCGGCGTCGTGTGCGGCGGCATCAAGACCTCCAACGCCACCGTCTATCTCATCGACACCGTGCTCATGCCGCCCACGATGTGATCGCGGCGCCCTCGGACCGACGACCCCGCCTCAGCTCTGCTGTGCGGGCAGGGCGTCGCCCGGCAGCCCCTGTGCGGGATGCACCTCGAAGGCAATGACGCCGGCTTGCACGGCGGGGTCGTCGTTCATGAGGGCGGTGGTGGTTTCGACGTCGCGGTCGAAGACGCCGACCCCGCGGACGTCGGAATCGTCGACGACCGGCAACACGACGGCGAGGTCACCGGCCTTGCGCAGGGCCAGCGTGCGCCGACCGTGTTCGAGCATGAGCGGGCCGGTGTCGGGCGTGCCGAAATTGGGTCCCGACCTGAGGATGACAATCGAATAGTTCTGCGCGTACTCCAGGATGGTCTGCATCTCGGCGTCGGTGATCTCGGGGAGTTCGGCCATGGTTCCTCCTTGAACGGGTCACTGTGCATCCATTGTGACCGAGGCACCAATACCTGAGAAAGTGCGCCGGGAGCAGAGAAAAGCCGCGGGGCGTCACAACATTCGCTGTGACGCCCCGCGACGTTTGAGTCGACGACGGATCAGGCGGCGGCCGTCACCTCACCGGCGGCGGGCTCCAAAGCCTGCGCGACGATGTCGGCGACATCGGCCACCGGGATCACCGTGACCGCGTCGAGCACCTCGGCGGGCACGTCGTCGAGGTCGGCCTCGTTGCGCGGCGAGATGAACACCGTGGTGAGCCCATTACGTTGCGCGGCAAGCAGTTTCTGCTTGAGACCACCGATTGGCAGCACCCGTCCGTTCAGCGTGACCTCACCGGTCATGCCGACCTCCGCGCGCACCCGGCGGCCGGTGGCCATCGATGCGAGCGCAGTGACCATCGTGATACCCGCACTGGGGCCGTCCTTGGGCACCGCACCGGCGGGCACGTGCACGTGGATGGTGCCGTCAAGCGCCGCAGGATCGATGCCGAGCTGGGCGGCGTGGGCACGGACATAGGAGAGCGCGATCTGCGCGGACTCCTTCATCACGTCACCGAGCTGCCCGGTGAGCTGCAAGCCGCCCTTGCCTTCGCCGGCGTCGGTGCGGTTGGCCTCGATGAACAGCACGTCGCCACCCATTCCGGTGACCGCGAGCCCGGTGGCCACGCCCGGCACCGCCGTGCGCTCCTCGGACTCCGGGGTGAACCGCGGGCGACCCAGGTACTCCTTGAGATCGGCCTTCTCGACATGCACCGGCGCCTGCGCCTTGCCACTCTCGATGTTGGTCGCGGCCTTGCGCAATGCCTTGGCGAGGAGCCGTTCGAACTGTCGCACACCGGGTTCGCGGGTGTAGTTCGCGGCGATCTCACGCAGCGCCTCGTCGGACACGGTGATCTCGTCGTCGGTCAGTGCCGCGCGCTCACGCTGCCGGGGCAGCAGGTAGTCGCGGGCGATGGCCACCTTGTCGTCCTCGGTGTAGCCGTCGATGGTCACCAGTTCCATCCGGTCCAGCAGCGCCGACGGGATGTTCTCGACGACGTTGGCGGTCGCCAGGAACAGGACGTCGGAGAGGTCCAGATCCAGGTCGAGGTAGTGATCGCGGAAGGTGTGGTTCTGCGCGGGGTCGAGGACCTCGAGCAGTGCGGCGGCCGGGTCGCCCCGGTAGTCGGAGCCCACCTTGTCGATCTCGTCCAGCAGCACAACGGGATTCATCGATCCCGCCTCGCCGATGGCGCGCACGATACGGCCCGGCAGGGCGCCGACGTAGGTGCGTCGGTGACCGCGGATCTCGGCCTCGTCGCGCACACCACCGAGGGCGACGCGCACGAACTTGCGGCCGAGGGCACGGGCCACGGACTCACCCAGCGACGTCTTGCCGACACCGGGAGGACCGGCCAGCACCATGACGGCGCCGGAGCCACGTCCGCCGACCACCTGCAGGCCACGCTCGGCACGCCGGGCGCGCACGGCCAGGTATTCCACGATGCGGTCCTTGACGTCCTCGAGGCCATGATGATCGGCGTCGAGGATCTCGCGGGCGCCCTTGATGTCGGTGGAGTCGTCGGTCCGGACGCTCCACGGCAGGTCCAGGACGGTGTCGAGCCAGGTGCGAATCCATCCGGTCTCCGGCGACTGGTCGCTGGCGCGTTCGAGCTTGCCGACCTCGCGCAGTGCGGCTTCGCGCACGTTGTCGGGCAGGTCGGCCTGTTCGACGCGTCCGCGGTAGTCGTCGGCGCCGTCGGGCTCGTCCTCACCGAGTTCCTTGCGGATCGCGGCGAGTTGCTGACGCAGCAGGAATTCCTTCTGCTGCTTTTCCATGCCGTTGCGGACGTCGTCGGCGATCTTGTCGCTGACCTCGGTCTCGGCGATGTGCTCGCTGGTCCAGTCGATGAGCAGGCGCAACCGCTCGGCCACGTCCGGCGTCTCGAGCAGCTGCCGCTTCTGGACGTCGGTCAGCCACGACGAGTAGCCCGACGTGTCGGCGAGATCGGCCGGCTCGCTCATCTTGTTGACGCCGTCGATGATCTGCCAGGCCTCACGGCGCTGCAGCATGGCCAGCACGAGCTTCTTGTATTCGGCCGCGAGTGCCTTGGTCTCCGCGGTCGGCTCGACGGCGTCGACCTCGGTGACCTCGACCCACAGTGCGTTGCCGTGGCCCGTGGTCCCGGTGCCGATGTGCGCACGGGTTTCCCCCTTGACCACCGCAGCGGTGCCGCCTCCGGGCATGCGCCCGACCTGCACGATCGACGCGATGACGCCATAGGTGGGGTACCGGTCGTCCAGACGAGGGGCGATCAGTAGTTTTCCGGGTTCACTGGCCCGGGCCGCGTCCACCGTCGCCTGAGCTGCGTCGTCCAGCGGGATCGGCACAACCATGCCGGGCAGAACAACCAGGTCGGGAACGAAGAGGACGGGCACTGAGTACGTGTCAGACATTTAACCTCCAAAGTTCAGTCTGATGCACTCAACCTTGGTGGCGGGATGTTTGTTCCCGGGCAGATTTCGCCGTGGGCGGAATGAATCGCGCACCAGCGACCTCCCCAAAATGACGACCGGCATACTCGTCACCCCGCCTACGGCGGCATCGATCCTCCCCCGATCGGTGGACATCGACATCATCCGCCGCAACCACCGGCCGACGGACTGTCATCGACCCTGCTGAGCGGGAAAGTCATTGGTGTCAGAAACAACCCGCCCAGCCCCGACCGGGACCGGACGACACACTTGGAGGAGACATCATGAGCATCTCGAAGAACGTCAAGACCCGCACCCTCGCCGCCATCGGCGCTGTCGGGATCGCCGGAGCACTCGCCGCAGGCGGCGCCGGACTCGCCCACGCCGGCACGCTGCCGGTGACCCACCCCGGTGAGCCCACCGTCGCCATGACGCTCACCAACCACACCGACAAGACCGAATTGCTGGCCTCGGCCACGCCCGGTAGCGGCTACTGGGTTCAGGCACCCGCGCGCTCGCTGGCACCCGGAGCGTCGGAGACCGTCGTGAGTGCCGCGCCCAACAGCAGCTACGAGACCGTGTTCGTCAACTACCGGATCGGCGCCCTCGGCCCAACTGCGACCTACAACCTCGAAAACGTGCGCGGCAATGTCAACACCAGCATGACCGGCATCTCCGGCGGCGGTCACTACTTCATCAACCAACCCCAGATCTCCACCGGCTACCCCAATGTCAACGTCGGCTACGACCTCTGGTGACAGTCCTCCCCCAAATCCTGATCCGATTGGAGGCACGAGTGAACAGCGCGCCCGGTCAACGATGCACCCGCGGCGTCGTTGACCGGGCTGCTGGTCGTCGTCGGCATCCTCGCGGAGCTTTGGCTGATATGTATTTGAGCACTACACTCTTGCCATGGGAGCTCGCCACAGGATCGCCGTCCTCGCGCAGGAACAGGCGTATCCGTTCGAACTGGGTATTCCCACTCGGATCTTCACCGCGGCAGACGCCGGATACGAGGTACGAGTCTGCACGGCCACCGGGCAACCGATCACCTCGAACGCGGGGTTCTCGGTCATGCCCGACCACGGCCCCGAGATCATCGACGACGCCGACACCGTGATCGTGCCGCCCGTCGACGCATATCACCTTCAGCGCAACCTCCGGCCTGAGGTGGCCGAGGTGGTCGCGTCGATCCGCGAGGGCACCAGGATCGTGTCGATCTGCACCGGCGGGTTCACCCTCGCCGCGGCGGGACTCCTCGACGGCCGCCGGGCGACCACGCATTGGGAGTGCGCTCCCCTGTTCCACTCCTGGTATCCGACAGTCGATCTACACAAGGATGTGCTGTTTGTTCACGACGGCGGAGTCCACACGTCGGCGGGCGCGGCGGCCGGTATCGACCTGTGTCTGGACTTGATTCGCTCCGACCACGGTGCACGGGCGGCCGGCAAAGCCGCCCGACGCTGCATCGTGGCACCCTTTCGCGACGGCGGTCAGGCACAGTTCATCGAACGTCCCCTAGTCGACACCGCCGATGCGTCGACAGCCGGCACCCGCGAGTGGGCATTGAACAATCTCGACACCAAGATCACCATCGCCGATCTCGCGCGTTACGCACATATGAGTGAGCGCACACTGGTGCGAAAATTCACTGCCGAAACCGGAATCGCTCCCCGCCGCTGGCTGACGCTGCAACGACTGGCCCGTGCGCGCGAACTGCTGGAGGAATCGGAGATGTCGATCGAAGACGTCGCCGCCGCGGTGGGTTATGCGACCGCAACATCGCTGCGCAATCACCTGAGCACCAACGTCGGGTTGCTCCCGGCCGCCTACCGTCGGAGCTTTCACCGCCCGGCCGAGAACAGTGCCGCGATGGCGTGAACGCGCATTGGCGTGTTTCTATCGAAAGATGACGTTCTTGTCACTCGTCGGAATCGACCAAGCGTCATAGCGTCGAGGCATGTCAGAGACCATGCGTGCAATTGTCCAGGACGAACTGGGCGGGCCCGACGTCCTTCACCTCCGTGACATTCCCCGTCCGGCGCCCGGTATTGGCGAGGTACTCGTCGAGATTCGTGCGACGAGTGTGAATCCGGCCGAGGTCTTGGACCGGGAGTCCGGATTGTTCAGTGGCTCTACGCCTTTCACACCTGGTTGGGACGTTTCGGGTGTCGTGGCTGAGGTCGGCTTCGGCGTCACGCTCTTCCGTCCGGGCGACGAGGTGTTCGGACTGCTCCCCTTCCCACGGGGAGGCGGCAGCTACGCCGAGTACGCCGTCGCCCCCACCCGGGCATTCGTGCCCAAGCCCGACGAGTTGACGCACAAGGAGGCCGGAGTGCTTCCGCTGGCGGGCCTGACGGCGTGGCAGGCGCTGGTCGAGACCGCCGGCGTCGGCGAGGGTTCACACGTGCTGATCACCGGCGCCGCGGGCGGCGTAGGACACCTGGCAGTCCAGATCGCCCACGCGCGCGGCGCACACATCACCGCGGTGGGTTCGGCCGGCCAGGAAGGATTTCTCCGCGACCTCGGTGCAGACGAGTTCATCGACTACCACGCAGCCGACTTCACCGAGATCGCGCACGACCTCGACGTGGTCTTCGATCTCGTCGGCAATGACTATCCGCAGCGGGCGATCTCGACGGTCAAGAAGGGCGGCATGGTCGTGACGACGTTGCCGCAAAGCGTGCCCGCAGCGTTTCCCGCGGCACAGCAGGCCGGGGTCCGCATCACCGCACTGTTCGTCGAGTCCGACCGGATGGACCTCACCGCCCTGGTCGACCTGGTTCAACGTGATGCGCTACGCCCGACTGTCGTTGCGGAGTATCGCCTCTCCGACGCAGCGATCGCCCAGTCGACGAAGCATGGTCCGGGCAAAGTCGCCATCGTCGTCAACTGACATTCACCTCGCACGAAGGGAAGCGTTCCATGCACGACGCGCTCGTCACTCTCACGCGCGAATCGCCGACGATCGCGCGAGTCACCGTCACCAATCCACCGGCCAATCTGATTGTGGGAGCTCTTGTTACGCAGCTATCGGGGATCGTCGAGGAACTCATCGTTGACGAATCGTTGAAGGTGCTCGCCTTTGACAGTGGGGTCGACGACTTCTTCTACAACCATTTCGACCTGTCCCGACTCAACGAATTCCCGGGCGCCGACCCGGTCACCGGGCGTTCGGGGTGGACGGAATTGGTCCTCGCGCTCACCAGGGCACCGTTCATCACCGTCGCAGTCATCCGCGGCCGCACTCGTGGCGGCGGCAACGAGCTCGCGCTCGCTTTGGATCTCAGGTATGCGAGCGTGGAGAAAGCCGTCTTCGGCCAACCCGAGGTGGGTACGGCCATCGTCCCGGGCGGGGGAGGAACTGAACGGCTGCCGCGCCTGATCGGACGAGATCGCGCACTCGAGGTGATCTTGTCGAGCGATGACTACGACGCCGTGACTGCGGAACGGTGGGGCTGGGTGACCAGGGCGATCCCGGACGCAGAACTCGACGATTATGTCGCGACGATCGTTGCACGCCTGGCGGCTTTCGATCGCACATCGCTGGCCTCCGCGAAGGCGATGGTCAATCGGGCCACGCTTCCGCCCGACGACGATCTTATCGAGGCATATCGCGAGTTCGAGCACTCGGCATCGTTGCCGGGATTCCGGGTGCGAGTGGCCCAGACGCCGCCGATGTCATCGGAGCAGGCACTCGCAGTCGAGTACCACCTCGGCGAAGCACTCGGCGCATCCGCGCAAAGAAACCGGCACTGAGGTGTCAGCAGCACTGAGGCAGAAGGAATTCCAATGAGTATCGTCGACGGCTCGGTCGTCCTTGTCACCGGGGCAAACGGAGGTATCGGAGGAGCGTACGTTGCGCAGGCCCTCCAACGTGGGGCGCGTAAGGTCTATGCGACTGCGCGTACCCCGCGCACGTGGAACGACGACCGAATCGTGCCACTGGCACTGGACATCACGAATCCGGAGTCCGTCGCGTCTGCGGCTCGGGCAGCGGGCGACGTGACAATCCTGGTGAACAATGCCGGTGTCTCACCACACGGTTCGGACATGGTTGCCGAGACCGACGAGCAACTCCACGAGATCTTCGAGACCAACTTCTTCGGACAGCTCAGAATGATTCGAGCGTTCGCCGACATTCTCGCCACCTCACCCGGCCGGGCCGGGATCGTCGACATGCACTCCGCGCTGAGCTGGCATGCCGGTGCCGGCAGTTACTCGGCAACCAAGGCCGCGTTCTGGTCGGCGACGAACTCCGTGCGACTTTCGCTGTCGCCGCGCGGGATTCAGGTGGTCGGCGTGCACGTGGGTTGGGTCGACACGCAGATGGCCGCCGGAGTGGCGGGGCCCAAGGCGACCCCCTCGGAGGTTGCCTCGGCCGCATACAGCGCCCTCGACAACGGCGTCAACGAAGTCCTCGTGGACGACAGCAGCAAGCTCGCCAAGGCCGGTCTCGCCGGTCCGCTCGAACGCATGTATCCCCAACTCGGCTCTCGGGATTCGTGACTCGCGAAGGTACTCTATTCGTATGAGTGCCCGTTGAAATCAAAATATTGGCGGGTAACCTCGTTCACATGAATTCGAGGCCGTATCGGATGACGGCACGCCTCGACGGTGTCGCGGAGACCCGGCGCCGGATCCTTGACGCGGTGAGGGAGATCGCCATGGAGCGACTCGATTTCGATCCCACCCTCACCGTCGTGTCCACCACCGCAGGCGTCAGCGTGCAGACGGTGCTCCGACATTTCGGCACCCGGGACGCACTGCTGTCCACGGCGGCCCGGGAAGTCCGCGACGAGATCGTCGCGGAACGCACGCCGCCGTCCGCCGACGTCGACGACGCTCTCCGAACCCTTGTCGCACACTATGAATCGCGTGGCGACTTCGTTCTCGAGTTACTGGCCCACGAGCGGTCCGGTCAGCCACTGGCCGTCTACGCGGCCGAGGGCAGGAAGGAGCACCGAGCGTGGGTTGGCACGGTCTTCGAGCCGTGGCTGCCCGGAAAGTCTGCCGAACGCCAGGCACTCATCGACCTGCTCGTGGTGGCCACCGACGTCTACACGTGGAAACTGCTGCGCCGCGACCGCGGCCACAGCGTGTCGGTCGTGCTCTCCCGGATGCACCAGATGACCGATGCCCTGCTCGCTCACTCCGGGACGACGCGGTGAGTACCGCACTGGTCGTCACGACCGGCCTCGGCGGCAACATCCCGCCGATGCTCGGCATCGCCACCGAACTCCGTCGGCGCGGGTGGAACGTGATCGTTCACTCCGACGACCCCGTCACACAGCGGGCACAACAGGACGGATTCGACGCAGTCCTGGCCGACGCCGTCGACTACGATCCGCTCCGCCACCGGTCCACCCTCACGAGCCTGCGCGATGTGCCGCGACTGTGGGCCGACCGCTCCCGCGGGCGCGACGCGGTGACGGTGGCCAAGCGCGTCGACGCCGACGTCGCACTCGTCGACGTACTCCTGGTCGGTGCCCTCTCCGAGCTGGAAGCAGCAGGAATACCGACAGTGGCTGTGGCCCATTCCAGTTGGGAGGGAGTACGCCTGTGGCTGGGTCCGCCACTCGGTGTTCTCTGCCGCTTTCGGGGCGCCGCACCGAAAGAAGCGCTGCAGCGCGCGACGGCCATCGCGGTGGTCAGCGATCCGCGGCTGGGCCGACCGATTCGCCTGCCGGAGAACGCGGAACTCACCGGCCCAGTACTCGAGGAGATCCCGCCGGCACGCCGCCCACGAGACCGCCCCCTCCTCCTTCTAACTCTGAGCACCGTCGCATTTCCCGGACAACACAAGGCATTTCAGCGACTCCTCGACGCCGTGTCGGAGCTGCCCGTCGACGTGATCGCGGGTACCGGGGAGGCGATCGACCCGGCCGGCCTGCGCGTTGGTGCCAATACGGAACTCCAAACGATTATCGACCATGCGGCCCTGATGCCCGAGGCGTCGGTGGTGATCACGCACGGCGGCCACGCGACGACGGTGCGCGCGCTCGCCCACCGCGTGCCCATCCTGTTCGTACCAATGCATCCGATGATGGATCAGCCGAAGATCGCTCGCGCGGTGGCGACCGCGGACGCCGGGCTGGTGGTCTCGAAGAAGGCATCTCCCGAACGCACCCGGGCGGGGATACGTCGATTGCTCGACGAGCCGTCGTTTACCCGGCGTGCAGGTGAGATAGGCGCGGAGATGATCGCGGCCGATGGTGTCGGCCGGGTAGCCGACGTGGTCAGCAGCGTTGCCGGGGCAGCGTGTTGATGATGTCGGCAAGACCGGGCAGCCCGGGCGAGCCGGCCATCGCGTCGGCCATCCGAGCCGCGGCCGTCCGATAGGACGGGTCGTCGAGCACTGTCCGCACGGCCTTGTGTACGGCTGCGGCGGAGGGGGTTTCGGATCTGAGTCGCCGACCCACCCCCGACCACGCGATCCGGCCACCCACCTCTGGTTTGTCCTCGAGCCCGCCGCTCGTCACCACGGGGACGCCGTACCGTAGCGCATACTGGACCCCGCCGTAGCCGCCGTTGGTTACATACACGTCGGTTTTCGGCAGCAACTCGTCGTACGGAAGAAGTTCGGCGGCAACGGCATTCGATGGCAGAGGAGGAAGTGTGTCGACGGCCCGTCCACCGGTGGCCACGACGATGAGTACGTCCTCGTCGGCGAACGCCTCGAGGGTCGGGGCGATGATCTGGCGGTAGTCCGCATTGGCGAATGTTCCCTGCGTGACGTGGAGGACCGGACGCGGATCATCGAGCCGCGGCCACCAGTCGGGGATCGGTGCCTGCGATCCGGCCGCCGAGATCGGACCGACGAAATGGAGGTGTTCGGGTGCGTCGCTTCTGGGGTATTCGAATTCCGGCACCGTCAACTGGATGATCGCGTCCGCGTGCCGCGGCCAGTCGAGGACAGGATATCCGAGTGCGGTGCCGTGAATCTCGCGATGGATCCGCTCGGCGAGTTGTTGCGCGTCCGCCAGTACCGCTCGGCGCACGAACCAGTCGAGGGCCGCGTTGCGTGAGCGCCCAACCGGGCCGCGCAGCGGTTTGAGGCCCATCCCGGACGGTGCGGTGTCGCGGCTGCCGATGAACAACGGGCTGACTCCGCATGCAACGACCGGCGGTCGTTGGTCGGTCGGCAACCCCATCAGGTAGGCGCCACCGGCGAACGCAATGTCGGTGAGCACGACGTCCGCGTCCGCATCTGCGAGCAGCCCGGCCAGAGCCTCGTACTGTGCCGCTGCCGGCCGGACAAAGGTGTGCTCGATATCGAACGCGATCGCCTTTGTGCCCTTCAGTTTCGAGCGCTCCGGAAACACGACGTCCCAGTCCAACCGGTCGTCGAAGTCGGCGTCGGGTGGCAGGGGGATGTGTTCGGCGCCCGCTGCGGTCACCTTGTCGGCGAACCGCGACCCGGTGAGGAAACGCACTCTATCGCCGCGCCCCACCAGGTAGCGCGCGACGTTGAGGAGGGGCGTGAAGTGGCCGTGGAGGGGGACGGCACCGATCAGGATCTCGGACATTGCATACCTCGGTGTGGCGGCTTGGTGAGGCAAGCATGCTCCGGAGCGCCTACCGCGACGCGCGTAGTGCACTACCTGTTTTCAAAAGGGCGGGTCGCCCGCAGCGTGCTCGAGTTGGTGGCGTCGGCGACGGTTTCGGTGCCGTTCGGCACGTCGACGGGCATGCTTGTTGGCCGCCCGGGTGCGCGTGCGCCTCGAGGTGGGGTGTCCGTCGTCGTCGAATCTCTGTCGACGCCGACGCCGTCCGGGATGGTCGGCGCCGGGCGGAGCAAAGCGGAGGCGCCGAAGCCCGGGAAACGTGTCCTCGAGGGTTTCGGCATCTCCGAGGAACACGTAACCCTCGGGAGTGATGAACTCGGTGACGATGCGGCCCGTGACCGGATCGCGGTACTGATCGTCGACCCAGTCGCCGAACGTCTTGTGGATGTGGGCACGACGGCATTTCGCGTTCAGGTTGTCGTCGGTGGTCTGCCCGCCCGAGGCCGGGTCGGCGTGATCGAACTCGGTGACGTGGTCGAGATCGGAATCCCACGACGACATTTCACAACCGGGCTCCACGCAGTAGCCGTCGCGGACACGGACACCGTCGTCGAGCGCCGCCGACGGACGATAGGGATCCGCTGGCGCAGATGCGGGCAGCGTGAACGTACCGTCCGGGTTCTGCTCCGTGCCGCGGGGCACGATGGGCTTCACCACGGCGTCGGCGCGCGCGGCGAGATCGCGGAGATGGTCACCCGAGATGATGCCGTGCCCGGCGATGAATGCAACGGGCGTATCGGTGGGGGTGGTGGTTGGGGCGGCGCCTGTGGGTGTGGTCGCGGCGTCTGCGGGTGTGGTTGGGGCGTCTGCGGGTGTGGTTGGGGCAAGCGCCGACTCGTCGCAGACGACGTGGATGACGATCTTGGGATCCGTCTGGGGGATTGTGGCCGGAGCGGGAATCACCGCCGCGCAGTCGGGGGTGTCGCAGAGGCACTCGAACCGCGTGCCGGTCAGCAGCGCGAACATCGCGTCACTGGCGCGCTGCGGCCGGGTCCGCCCATCGAGCTCGCACGCGGCGTCGGCCAGCGCGGTGACCGATTGCGCTGCGATCCGGACGCTTTCCGCCGACATCACGGCCGAGATCTCCGCGGTCCCGTCGCCCCGGTTCTCGGTCCACATGCCGCGCTTGTCGAGTTCCCTCTGCCGGCGTTCGCGCACGCAATCCGGATCGTGGCGGAACACCACCCGGTCGACCATGTCGCGTAGCCGGGCGCGCTTCCACGTTCCGCGCCGGCCGCGCACCGCCGCCGCGATCGCGGCATCGACCAACGGCGTGACACTGCTCCCGGATTCGAGAAGATCGGTGCGCGAGACCACGAGGTGTGCTTGCTCCGCGGTGAGCAGGCCGTCTCGCAGACACCCGAATACCTCTGGCAGATCATCACGCAGGGTGATGGCATCGCTGAGCATCTGCTCTGCCTTGAACCGTGACACCGCGAACACTCCCGAGATCCGCGCGGCCGCGTCGGCGAAGCCATCCACGATCAAACCATCCGACGACCTCCGCGCGGCGACCAGCCGGTCGTAGAGCACACCGAACGACTGAAACCGCACCCACGCCAGATACGCTTCGCCCTGACGCACCGCGTCGAGTCCACCCAGGATGCGCAGCATCTCGGTCTCGTCGGGATACGACGGATCGACCCCCCCGAGGAACTCTGACGGCAGTGCCTCCCACATGGCCGCACACCCCCTCACGTACTGTTCGAATGTATGTTCCCATAGTACGTGAGGGTGCCGACAAACGGATGCACGATTCCACAGGCACGAGTTGACTCGCGAATTCACTTCCGCCAGAACAAGTGATGGACCACACCGCTGGGACTGGGCACGATGTCACAGTGGTACCGATCGAAGAGTTCGTCCGGCGAGGTCCACAAACGTGTCCCCGATCCGAGTTCGACGTCGGGCGACACCGCGACGTGCAATGTGTCGATCAGGCCGGCGTCGAGGAACTCTCGCACCACCGTCGCACCGCCGCCGAGCCGGACATCTTTGCCGTCGGCCGCCTCCCGTGCCTTCTCGAGGACTGTTGCCGGATCGCCGTCGACAAAGTGGAACGTGGTGTCCGAGAGTGTGAATGACGGGCGCGGGTAGTGGGTCATCACGAATACCGGGGTGTGGAACGGGGGCTCGTCGCCCCACCAGCCCTGCCAGTCGTAGTTCTCCCACTCACCGCGCTGCGGGCCGAACTTGTTGCGACCCATGATCTCTGCGCCGATGTTGTGGCTGAAGTCGCGGGTGAAGAAGTCGTCGAGGCCACGGCTGCCGCCGGCATCGGTGCGATTGGGCCAGCTCGCCGTGGCCCCGGCCCAGGACATCAGTGCTGCCGGGTTGGCGTGCCCGAACGGCCGCTCGAGAGTCTGACCCTCCCCGGCGCCGAAGCCGTCGCTCGACACTGCGAAGTTCTGGACCTTCAGTAGCTGCGTCATCCATTCATCCTCTCTGTTGTCTGTGCGGGTTCTGTCACATCGGGTACCGACTTCGGACGGAGACAAAACTCATCGCGACGTATCCTTTCCCGGTGACCGGTACCTCAGCCACTGCGACGCCCGGAGCGATCGGCATCGTCAGCGCGACGCTGATGACCGCGGTCGCTGGGTACATCGACGCATTTCTCTTCCTACGCCACCAGGTGTTCGGTTTCGCGCAGACCGGCAACGTCATCTTCCTCGCGGTCGGGCTCGTCAAGGACGGTGACTGGGTCCGATACGTATGGCCGCTACTCGCCTACCTCGCCGGACTCGTCGTCGCGCAGCTGATCCGCACGTACTCGCCCGCCCTGCCGCGTCACATCGTCGGTGCGGCGCTGGCGTTCCAACTCGCGGTCTTCGCGATCCTGGCATTCCTGTCCACCAACGCGCCGGCGTGGCTGTTCGTGATCCCGTTGTCGTTTGTCGGCGGAATCCGCCTCGAACTGTTCCGGTCGGCGGGTGGAATCTCGTTTGTCAGCATCGCGACCACGGGAAATCTGATGCGTTTTGTGCAGGCGCTGGGCGATCTGGCCCGCGATCGGTCGTCGGCCCGGTTGCGCGCCGCGGCATTCACGGCGTTCGTTGTCGCCGCGTTTCTGGTTGGCGCCCTGTGTGGTGCGTTCATCTCTGAGCATGTCGGTCCGGCGCTGTGGGGGGCCGTCGTGCTGGAGGCGGCGAGCGTCGCCGTCTACGTCGCCCAGACACGACGTCCATCGGTGATCGCATCCCCCGACTAAGTCCAGCCCAGCACACCGAGTTCATCGGCCGCCACCAGCGCGGAGTCGCCGGTGGCCCACAGCGCGTTGATCGCCGACACCGCGGCCGGTTTCGTCGCCGGATTCTGCAACGCCAGGCCGTTCTCGAAGGTGAGCACGTTGTATCCCACATCGGCGGCACGCAGCATGGGTCCGGTGGCGCGACCGGCGCCGACGAGGCGATCGAGTCCCTCGCCCAGAAAGTAGAAGCGGAAGGTGGGGCCCAGGTCGACGCCGTAGTACTTCTTCGTCGCGGAAACGATGGAATCGGCATGGGCGGCGATGGCATCGACGATCCGATAGAAATCCGCGGCGTCGGCTCGCGTCGCCCGCGAGTCGGCCACCGCGTACGCGAGGTCGACGGTGATGTGTGCGTTGTACCCGGTGGCCGCCGTAAGTAATTGCGAGGCAGCACAATCGGCTGCCAACGAGAAGTACCGCTGCCAGTGTGCGGGCACCGCGGCGCCGGTGAATTCGGCGTGCAGCGCCGCGAGATAGCGGTCGAGGAGCAGAATGCTCAGCGTCTGCGCCCAGCTTGGGCGGTTCAGCGTGCCGCTGGCCTCCAGCGGAAGTACGGCGTCGCGTTCGGTGGCGGCGAGTCCCACCGTGAACAGACCGCGGCGATCGTGGTTGCGCACCAGGATCGCGGCGATCGCATCGAGGCGCGCCACATGATGCCGGAGGGTGGTCAGCGGCGGCTCGCCGGCAGGTGCCGCAGGCGGCGCCGAGAGGCGCGCCACCTCGGCCACTTCCGCCGGCGACAGCGGATGGCCGCAACCCCCGCGAGCCGGATCGGTCGAGGCGTCTGCGGGCGCGACGACGATGACCGACGCACAACCGAGAGCGACGACGAGTCCGACAACGCTCCCGCAGAGCCGTCGAATGCAGCGGGATTGCATCGCAGGCATCGCGGCACCCACCCGATCAGTGGGCCAACTGCGCCAGCGCCGCCGCCACGCGCCGTGCACGCGTGTCGTCCTTCTTGGCGTCGGCCACCGACCGCACCATCTCCTTGCGGCGCGACGGCGCGAGGGCAGCAAACGCCTTCTTCGCGGCGGGGTCGGCATCGAGCGCTTCGGCCAGCGCGGGCGGGACCTCCACCTCGCGCGGACCGGCATCGAGCGTGATCTCTATGTCGACGGTGTCTCCGGCCGCGACACCGAGTTGAGTTCGAACGGCCTTGTTGAAGCCGAGCAGATTTTCCCCACCCATCCGGCCGATCCGACCCTGCACCGTGGTACCGGCGATGGTGAACGCTACCGGCGGCGTCTTGCCTGCCCCGAGTGATGCCACCTCGTCGTCGGTAAGGATCACCGCGGCGGCAGGCCCGCGCGGCTCGAGTCGGGTGGTCAGTCGCAGAACGTCGCCCATCGCTCGATTCTGACACCGCAGCCGGCGCCGAGCAGGCTGTTCAGACGTCATTTGTCCGAACGACCAAAAACTACGCCGCACTAACGATCGTGCCGTCGACTCCGAACTACCGGTCGATCGACGTACCGCGTCGGCGCCCGCCCCGTTTTCGAGAGGAAGACCATGTCCGTTTTTCGCACGTCCCGCACCCTTCGACTCCGACACGTGGCCACGGTTGCTGCTGTCGCCGCAGCCGCAACCGGTGTCACCGCGCTTGCCGCCGGTTCCGCGCACGCAGCCACGCAGCCGACGCAGATCTGCAAAGCCGCCGCCGGCAATCCGATCTTCCCGCTGAATCCGGGCGGCGCATACATCCAGATCAATCAGAGCTACGACCCCATCTCGATCACCCCGTACCGGGACAAGCCGGTGTCCGGAAACGTCGACCTCACGGCAGTCAACGGTCCGGTCCTCGTGCTCCCCGGATACGACCAGACGGTCCGCTTCGACTGGGAGAATCTGACCACCCACAAGACCGGAACCGCCACCGCCACCACGGCGGTCGGCGGCGAAGGCGGGGCAGCCTACGTTTCGCACGTCGTCACCGGGGCCGGACAGGTCCGTGTGACCGCGCACGTCACCAACACAGGGAACGCAGCCCTCGGGTCGTCGGGATTGCGCCAGTACGGATCCTGCGGCGGTAAACCATTCACGGTGATCTGACGCGAGTTCGTCTGGCCGCACTCATCGCTCGGACCGCAGCAACGTCGCTCGGTCCTGGCATGCCGCGTTCACCGCGGGCATGACCTGCGGCCGGAACCCGGCACCCGACCGGATGGTGAACGCTGCCACGACTCCGCCGAGCGCGCACCCCACCGCAGAGGCCAGCATGGCGGTGGAGAATCCCGGGCCGAGTGGCTGTCCCGGGCCGGCATCGATTCCCGCGATCGCGGGCAACGTGGCCACCGCCAACAGACCCGCGATCCTCGACACCGCGTTGTTCACCCCAGACGCGGCGCCGACGTGGGCGTCGTCGACTGCGGCGAGGGCGGCGGCGGTCAGCGGTGCCACGGTGATCGTCATGCCGACGCCGAAGAGCACGACGGCCGGAAGCACCGCGCCGAGATAGCTTGCGCCGGGCACGATACGCGCCATCAGCGCCAGCCCGCATGCGGCGATCAGCGGCCCCACGGTCATCGGCATCCTTGGGCCGGTGCGCTGCGCCAGCCGCCCCGACAGCGACGACCCGAACAGCATGATCACCGTGCTCGGCACCATCGCAGCGCCTGCTTCGAGCGCCGAGTAGCCCATGCTCTGCTGCAGTTGCAACGCCACCAGGAACAGCGCACCGCCGAGTGCCGCGTACACCAGGAACGTGGTGAGGTTGGTGCCCGAGAACTGGCGCGACCGGAACAGCCGTAGCGGCAAGAGCGGTGCGCGAGTATGGGATTCGACGATCACGAAGACGACGAGAAAGACCGCACCGGCGACCAGGGGGGCCAGCGTCGTCGCGGTCCAGCCGCGCGCGGGACCTTCGATCAACGCGTAGATGATCCCGGCGAGTCCGAGGGTCATCGTCACGGCACCGGCCACATCGGGCCGTCCGCTCTCCTGCTCATCGCGGGACTCGGCGACATGCCGCATCGAGATCCAGATCGCGCCCAACGCCAGCGGAACGCTGAGGAAGAACACCCACCGCCACGACGCCGCGTCGACCAGCCATCCGCCGACGAAGGGTCCGAGTGCGCTGGTGGCTCCCGACATTCCCGCCCACAGCCCCACCGCGCGCCCGCGGTCGGATTCGACGATGCCCGCGTTGACCAGCGCGAGACTGCCCGGGACGAGCGCGGCCGCGGCCACCCCCTGCAGCAGTCGCGCGGCGATCAGCAACTCGATGGTGGGAGCGACACCGCAGGCCACCGACGCGACGGCGAACACGGCGAGCCCACCGACGAAGATCCGCCGCCGCCCGTACCGGTCGCCGGCCGCGCCGCCGGTGAGCAACAACGCACTCAGGGTGAGCATGTATCCGTCGACCACCCACTGCTGTCCGGCCAGGCCGGTGTCGAGGTCGCGGGAGATGGTCGGTAGCGCAACGTTGACCACGGTGCTGTCCAGAAAGGCCACCCCCGAGCCGAGCACAGCGGCGGCGATCAGCCACCGTCCGGCGGCAGACGACGCGGCCACGCCCGGCCCATCCGACGTTCGCTTCTGGTCCACAGGGTTGCCCGCTTCCGGTCACACGTGTTGCGATCGGACCATGTCCACTTTGGTCCGCTCCGTCCTAACTGCCACCTTTTCCGTTCTACTGCTGGCCGGCGGGTCGCTGGTGGCGGGTACGCCCAGCGCAACCGCCGCACCTCCGAGCGCCGACGTGGTGACATTCACCATCCCCGCAACCGGCGGGGTGGAGGTGGGACCGGCGAGCGTGCCCGGCGGATCCTTCCGACCGGTGACCGTCGTGGCCCGGCCGGCACCGCGCACCCTGCAGTACCCGCCACCACCAAGCGCGGTGGAGTTCACGGTTCCCAGGCCCGCGCCCTACCACTACCAGTACTCCTACCGGTACCTCTCGGTCTCGTGGCTCAACCTGCAGACCGGGAAACGCGGGACCGTGCAGCTACGCCACTGGCAGCTACCCGGTTTCGCCGTCGCGGGCTACCCGGCGTCACTGCCCACCTCCGCCGTCGCGCAAACCGGGGCGGGCGCGATCGTCGCGACCGTCACCGTGCTGCGTGAAGAGTGGAAAGCGCCACCGCGCACCATCAGCGTGATACCGGGCCTCACGGCGATTGCCGTGCCCTGAGCTCCCGGTCGGCGACGATGGTCTCGGCGGCTCCGCGCAGATCCGCGCGCAGCGCCGGGGGCGCGATGATCTTGAGAAAGAGCAACGTCGTCGCGAGGACGAACGGGACGGTGATCACCGCACGTGCGTTCACCGACGTCGACCCGTCTGCCGCCGGTTCGACACGCAGCACCAGAGCGGCGTCGACAAAGGCCCACTGGCCGGTCTCCACCCAGCGGTGCGGACGCTCGTTCTTGACGACCTCCATCGCCGGCTTCACACCGGGCACCACGGTGATGTCGACCCACGACGTGCCGACGTCACCCGGCCGCTCGCCGAGCGGCACCAGTTTCGTGATGCCCTTCAGGCTTGACTGCCAGCGAGGTCGGTTGGCCGGATCGACGAGATAATCGAAGACCTCGTCGCGGGGCGCGTGGACGGGCACGGTGACGTCGGCGACGACGTCACGGAATGTGGACGGGATCTTCAGCGGCACCTTGTCGAGGGTAGCGCGCGGCTCACCAACTGCTCCCGCAACGCGTCACTTCCAACCGTCGGGGCCATCGCTGCCCGCCGCATAGTCCTCGAGTGGAACCTTGTTCGCCTGCCACGCATCGAGGACAGGTTGCACGATCCGCCAGCACTGTTCGGCTGCGTCGCCGCGAACGGCGAGGGTGGCGTCGGCGTCGAGGATTCCCGAGAGCACCTCGGCGTAGGCGCGCAGCGAACCGTTTCCCAGATCCGCGTCGAGCGCAACCGTTTTCAGACCGAAGGGTTTGGCGCCCTCGTGCACGTTCAGTTCGACGGACATCACATCCGGACCGAAGCTCAGGCGCAGCACATTCGGCGCCACACCGCTGAATTGTTCCGGTAGATGCCGCAGCGGCCGGAAGGTCATCTCGATGTTCTTCTCGGCGGGGTCGAGCGCCTTGCCCGACCGCAGCGTGAACGGCACCCCCTCCCATCGCTCGGTGTGCACCTCGAAGGTCGCCTCGGCGAGGGTCTCGGTGTCGCGGGAGGCGTCCACCCCGTCCTCGTCGACGTAGGAGGGCAACTGCTTTCCGTCGATCTCCCCGGCGGTGTAGCGCGCCCGCCGCGACGATGCCACCGGATCGTCGCCACGCACGCGGGTGGCCCGGAGCGCGGCGCCGATGGCGTCGCGCAGATCGCGTTCGTTCAGCGAGGCGGGCGGATCCATCGCGACCACCGCCAGCAGTTGCAGGAGGTGGCTCTGCAGCATGTCCTCGAGCGCTCCCGTGCCGTCGTAGTAGCCGGCGCGGCCCTCGAGTCCGAGGCTCTCGTCGTAGCGGATCATCACCGATTCAACATGTTCGGCCGACCAGACCGGTTCGAAGATCCGGTTGGCCAGGCGCATGCCGAGCAGGTCGAGTAACACCGACTGACCGAGGAAATGGTCGACGCGATAGATCTGGTTCTCCGGGACCATCCCGGTGAGCAGTTCGTTGAAGTCGCGGGCGCTGTGCTCGTCGGTGCCGAACGGCTTCTCCGGCGCGAGAATCGTTCCGTCCGGAATGTCCACTTTCTGCAACGCTTTACAGGACGCCTGGGCGATCGCCGGCGGCACGGCGAAGTAGAGCACGGGTCGGCCCTCGACATCGGCGAGTATCGCGCTCAGGTCGTCGGAATCGGTGATATCGCCGCGTTTGTATACGGTCTCGTCGGCAACACGTTGCGCCGTCTCCGACATGTCGTCGCCGAACGCCTCACGCACCTTGTCACGCCACTCGTCGTCGGAGGTGTCGCGGCGACCGACGCCGATCAGGGCCACCGAGCGGTCCGGTTCGAGGTCGAGGAGCTGTCCGAGTGCGGGCAACAGGAGCCGCGCCGTCAGGTCACCGTTGGCGCCGAAGATGATCAGGGTGCTGGTGGCCGACTGCTCGGATGTCATCATCAATCCCTCCACCTCTCCGCAGCGGGCAGAATCGGTTCATGGCCGCCTATATCGAAGACTACGCACTCATCGGGGACTGCCGGACCGGTGCGCTCATCTCCAGCACCGGGAGCATCGACTGGCTGTGCTTACCTCGCTTCGACGGACCATCGGTGTTCGCGAGCCTGCTCGGCACCTCCGAGCACGGGAGTTGGCTGTTGGCGCCGACCGATCCGGACGCGCGCGCCACCCGCCGCTACGACGGTGACACACTCATCCTCGTCACGCGGTGGGAGACCTCGACCGGGGTCGCCGAGGTTCACGAATTCATGCCGGTCGACGGCGGGCGGGTGGACCTGGTGCGCAGGATGGTGGGGGTGCGCGGCACCGTCGAGTTCGAGACCGAACTCCGGATGCGTTTCGACTATGCGCGGGTGGTGCCCTGGGTGCTGCAGACCAGAGACTCCGAGATCCCGGGGATTCGTGCGTTCGCCGGTCCGGACGCCGTGGCGCTGCGCGGCATCGCGTTGCATGCCGACGACCACGTCCACCGTGGCACCGCGACCGTGGTGCCCGGCGAGACCGTGGATATCGTATTCACCTGGCATCATTCCTACCGCCGCGAGCCCGACCCGCTCGACGTGGATGCGGCGCTGCACGGAACGCGCGCATGGTGGACGGAGTGGTCGGGACGGATTGACCACTCCGGGCCGTATCACAATGACGTCGTCCGGTCACTGATCACGTTGCGGGCCTTGAGCAATCTCGACACCGGTGGCATCGTCGCGGCGGCCACCACCTCGCTGCCGGAGCAGATCGGCGGAGAACGCAACTGGGACTACCGCTACGTGTGGTTGCGCGATGCGGCGCTGACCCTCGACGTGTTCGTCCGGCACGGCTTTCTCCAGGTGGCCGAGCACTGGCGGATGTGGTTGCTTCGGGCCATCGCCGGCGACCCCCGACAACTACAGATCCTCTACGGCATCGCCGGGGAACGCGAACTGCCCGAGCGGGAAATGTCGCATCTGCCCGGCTACGAGGATTCCGCACCGGTGCGCGTGGGCAATGGGGCGGTGTCGCAGTTCCAGGCCGACACGCTCGGTGAGGTGCTCTCCGCGCTGCACGCGGCCCGTGCGGCAGGCCTGCCGGAGAACGCGGTGTCGTGGTCGCTGCAGCGGGAACTACTCAACCGGGTGGAGGAGAACCTCGACAAAACCGACAATGGCATCTGGGAGATCCGCGGTAAGCCAAGGAAATTCACGCATTCAAGGGCGATGGTGTGGGCCGCGTTCGACCGTGGCGTGGACGCGGTCTCCCAGTATGGCCTCGAGGGTCCGGCGGAGCACTGGAAACAGTTGCGCGACAACGTCCGCGACGAGATCGAAGAGACGATGATCGATCCGTCCACCGGACGGTTCGTGCAGTACCCGGGCACTGACGAGGTGGACGCCTCACTCCTGCAACTACCGCAGGTGGGCTTCTGCGACTACGACGACCCGCGCATGCTGGCGACAGTCGCCCGGATCGAGGAGACCCTGATGCGCGGCGGCCTCGTGTTGCGCTATCGCACCGATTCGGGGGTGGACGGACTCGGCGGTTCCGAGCACCCGTTTCTCGCGTGCACTTTTTGGCTGGTCGAGCAGTACGCCCGCAGCGGACGGCTGGCCGACGCACAGAAACTCATGGCACGAGCGTTCGAAACCGCCAACGACGTGGGCCTGTTCTCCGAGGAGTACGACGCCGAGGCCGTGCGGCAGGTGGGCAACACGCCGCAGGCGCTGTCGCATCTCGCATTCGTCCGCGCCGCCAATGCGATCGGTCAGGTGACCGAGAACTCGACGGAGTCCGGGTAGAAGGCGACATGACCGGCGATGGGACTCACCGCCGCATACGGCGCGTCGTAGAACCACACTTTGTCGGCTCGCACGCCGTCACCGGTGCGCAGGCCGTGGTAGCCGGCCTCACCCTTGTACGGGCAGTACGTCGTGTGCGCGCTGGGGGTGAGGTCGCCGTCGGTCACATCGGCCCGCGGAATGTAATAGACCGGCGGATAAGATGATTCGCGCAACACCAGAGCGTCGTCGGTGTCCGCGACGACGTGGTCGCCCACGAGTACGCGCAGATGGACACCCGCAGACTCCACGGTGATCGGATGATCGGGAGTCGGTTCGAGTACCGGTCGGTCGGCCATGACGCGCTCCTGCTCTCGTTGCCGAGTCCGGCGCGGACGGGCCAGACCTCTTTCGCGACCGTACGCCAATTTGTGCCACGGGTAGTTCGGCGGATGTGACTCGATCCGCGCAGAACCGATACTGGGAGCATGACGACCGACGAGGATGCCGCCGTCGAGGCGGACGACAGCGACGGGGCCGCACCGGCGCGGCGCGACTGGTGGGCGCTGGTCGTGCTGTCGCTCGGCTTGGGCATGATCGTTCTCGACGGCACCATCGTCGGTGTCTCGCTGCCGGTGATCATCGGCGATCTGCACCTCGATCTGACCGACGCGCAGTGGGTGAACAGTCTCTACGCGGTGATCCTGGCAGCCATCCTGCTGGTCACCGGGCGCCTCGCCGACGCGTGGGGCCGGCGTCTGCTCTTCGTCACGGGTCTGGTGATCTTCGTGGCCGGCAGCATCTTCGCCTCGGCGGCGTGGGATGCGACATCTCTGATCTGCGCGCGGGCGGTGCAGGCGCTCGGCGCCGCCGCCATCATGCCGTCGACGCTGTCGACGGTGAACGCGATCTTCCGCGGAAAGTACCGCGCGGCGGCCTTCGGTGTATGGGGTGCGGTGATCTCGGGCGCCGCAGCGGTCGGCCCGCTGGCCGGTGGCGCACTCACCCAGTACGCGTCGTGGCGGTGGATCTTCCTGGTGAACATCCCCATCGGCGTGGCCCTGCTGATCGCGGCGCTGTTCGTGATGCGTGAGACGCGCGGCGAGGTCGTCGGCAGCGGTCACGACGTCGACGGCGCGCTGCTCAGCGCCATCGGCTTCGGTTCACTGGTGTTCGCGGTCATCGAAGGCCCCACCCTCGGCTGGTGGAAGCCTCTGGCCGACCTGCGCATTCTCGGGCTCACCTGGAAAGCGAGCTGGCCGATCTCCGTGGTACCGGTGATGCTGGTGATCTCGGCGGTGAGTCTGGTGACGTTCTGGTTCTGGGAGCGACGACGTCTGGCCGAACGCCGCTCGGCGATCCTCGACGTCAACCTTTTTCACCTGCAGACCTTCTCGTGGGGAAACCTCACCGCCGCAGCGGTCGCGGTCGGCGAGTTCGCCATCCTCTTCGTCTTGCCGCTGTACCTGGTGAACGCGCTGGGTCTGGACGTGATGACCGCGGGCTGGATTCTGGCGGCCATGGCGGTCGGCGCGTTCTTCTCCGGTGCGATGGCGCGGCATCTCGCCGCCGCGATCGGCTCGCCCGGAACGGTTCTCGTGGGCTTGGCCCTCGAACTCGTCGGAGCGGTGGTGATCGCACTGGTGATCACGGCCACCACCCCCGGCTGGGTGATCGCGCTGCCACTGATCGTCTACGGACTCGGCATGGGTCTGGCGTCGGCACAGCTGACCGGGACCGTCCTGCGTGATGTGCCGACCAGCGAGTCCGGTGAGGGGTCGGCCGCGCAGAGCACCGTGCGGCAGATCGGATCGGCCTTGGGAACCGCGTTCGCGGGGACGGCCTTGTCGCTGGCGCTCGCGCACACCGTGCCGTCGGCGCTCGCCGGCGCCGGGGTCCACGGTCCCGAGGCGGACTCGTTGGCGCAGGCGACTCGTGAGAGCGCGGGCACCGCCATCGAGGGGATGCGCGAATCCGCGCACGGACCGGGTGCGGTGGAGACCGGGCACGTGGTGGACGCCCTCGCGCAGGGCTTTGCCGACGCCACCCGCGCGTCGATCTGGGTGACCGCGGTGTTCCTGGTGCTCGGCCTGCTCGGCGCGGCGCGGGTGTGGGTGGTGGCGCGACGCCCGGTCGCTGCGGTCTGAGTCAGGGGAACCGCGGCCCGTCGAAACGTTCGCGGGTGACGAACCCGGCAACAGGCTGCCGGGTCAGTTTGCGAAGCTGCTTGACCGGCTTGCCGAGCGGCAGCACCGCGGCCACCGCGTGGGTGTCCGGCAGACCGAACAGCGCGCGCACCTCCGGCTCCTGCGCCGCGGCCATGGAGGTGATGGTGCCGCCGTATCCGTGCGCCCGCGCCTGCAACAAGATGTTCCACACCAGCGGATAGACCGACGCTCCCCCGACGATGCCGATGCGATCGAGATCCTGATCGGTGGCCGCCACCACGCCCAGGTCCACCGAGACCACCAGCACCACCGGCGCCGCGATCAGCGGCCCCACGAAGGCGTCCGCGCCCGCCGCGGCCTGATCGATGTCGGCGTCGGTGATCATGCTGGGATACAACGGATTCCACGGGTTCTCACCCCTGGCGCGCTGCGCCAGGTAGCGTCGCGCGCCGGGCTTGCTCAGCTCCGCGATCTCGCGTTTGAGTGTGTCGTCGCGGACCACCACCACGTGAGCCCCCTGCCGGTTCCCCCCGCTCGGCGCGAAACGCGCGGCGTCGAGGATGTCGAAGAGCACGTCATCGGGCAACGGATCGTCGGTGTAGTGCCGGGCGGCGAAGGTCGTGCGCATCACGTCGTCGATGTCCACCTCTGCACTGTAGATTGCCTCGGATGGAACCCATCGCCACCTGGGGTGGCCTGACCGGGGTCAGCCAACTCGCCTACGAGACCCCCGACGGGTACGGCGCTTCGGTTCCGGCGACCGCGCTGGTGCGCGTTCCGGCGGGAACCGCACCGTCCGGAGGGTGGCCGGTGGTGGCCTGGACGCACGGCACTTCGGGAATGAGCAGCTCGTGCGGCCTGATCGGATCGCCCGATCTCGAGGCGGGTACGGCACCGACGATCGCACGACTCAACCGTGCCGGGTACGCGGTGGTGGCCCCCGACTACCTCGGCCTGGGGCCTCTGAGCACCGGAACTCATCCGTACCTGCACACGGCCACCGAGGCGTCCGCGACCATCGATGCCGTTCGCGCCGCGTGTGCCGAATCGCCCGACCTCTCGAACCTGTGGGCAGTGGCGGGGCAGTCACAGGGCGGCCATGCCGCTCTGGCCGCCGCGCACGAGGCCGGGCGTGCCCCGGAGTTGACGTTGTGCGGCTGCGCGGCACTGGCGCCGGCGTCGAACATCGAGCACGTCTTTGCCCGCGCACGTCCGGGAATGCCGGTGGTGCCCGGCTTTCCGGTGGGCAGTCTGCTCGCCGTGCTGGCCGGAATGTCGGCGACGCCACAGCCCGTCACGGTGCGCGAGTACCTCACCCCGTTCGGCCGCAACCTCGCCGACGAGATCGCGGCCACCTGCAGTGCGACATGGCCGGATCTGGTGCGCGGCGTGTCCGCCGGTGCGGTGGTGTCGAAACCGCTCGGCGACAAAGCCTTTCGCGCCGCACTCGCGAATTACATGGCTTTGCCGCACGGCGGCTACCACGCACCGATACTGATCGTGCACGGCTGGAAGGACACCCGCGTCCCGCTACCCCTGACGCTGCGCTTCGTCAGAGGATTGCGTGCCGCCGGCACCGCGTACGAGTTCCGCACCGTCAACGCCGGCCACGACGACGTACGCGAGGGTGCCGGGTTGCGTCACCTGCTGGCGTTTCTGGACCGGGTGCTGCCACCGCCGTCCGGGTGATCCGATCAGGCCTTCTTCTGCATGGAGGTCCGCGCGGGATTGCCCTGCTTGTCCGCCTTCGGATCGAGCTCGTCCGCCTTCTCCGTCACACCGGCCTTGATCTTGGCACCCACGTCGGGATCGATCCGGCTCCAGTATTCGAACGCACGGGCCAACACCGGTTCACTCACCCCGTTGAGCAGGTGACCGACGACGTTGTCCACCAACCGGTCCCGGGCCGCATCATCCATCACGTCACGCACCAGCGCACCCGGCTGACTCCAGTCGTCGTCGGCGGGATGATCCACGTAGGCGCTGCGGACGATGTCGCCGTCGGCGGCCCACTGCGGCTCGGCCTGTCCGGAGAATGCGGCCGCGGTGGGTCCGCCCTTGGAGTTGGGTGCGTAAACCGGATCGGACACCGGATTGATCCGCATCGCACCGTCCTTGGAGTAACTGTGCACCTCGTTGCGGGGTGCGTTGACCGGGATCTGCTTGTAGTTCGTTCCGAGCCGCGCGCGGTGGGCGTCGGCGTAGGCGAACACCCGTCCCAGCAACATGCGGTCGGGGCTGAACCCGATACCCGGAACCACGTTGTTCGGCTCGAAAGCGGCCTGCTCGATCTGTGCGTGATTGTCGGTGGGATTGGTGTGCAGGGTCATCTTGCCGACCTCCTGTAGGGGATAGTCGGCGTGCGGCCATACCTTGGTGAGGTCGAACGGGTTGTGTTTGTAGGACACCGCATCGTCGTAGGGCATCACCTGGACCTTGAGCGTCCAGCTCGGATGATCGCCCGCCGCAATCGATTCGAAGAGGTCGCGGGTGTGGAAGTCGGTGTCGGCCGATGCCATCTGGTCGGCTTCGTCCTGGGTGAAGAACTCGACCCCCTGGTCGGAGATGAAGTGGTACTTCACCCAATGCTTGACGCCCTCGGCGTTCACCCACATATAGGTGTGCGAGCTGTAGCCGTTCATGTGCCGCCACGTCTTGGGAATGCCCCTGTCGCCCATCAGCCAGGTCACCTGATGCGCCGACTCCGGCGACAGCGTCCAGAAGTCCCACTGCATGTCGTGATCGCGAAGGTTGTTGTCGGCGCGACGTTTCTGGGACCGGATGAAATGCTGGAACTTCAACGGGTCCTTGATGAAGAAGACCGGCGTGTTGTTGCCGACCATGTCGTAGATGCCCTCGTCGGTGTAGAACTTCAGCGCGAATCCACGCGGATCGCGCCACGTGTCGGGGCTGCCACGCTCCCCCGCAACGGTGGAGAACCGTGCGACCATCTCGGTCTTCACGCCCGGTTGAAAGATGTTCGCGCAGGTGTACGACGACACGTCTGCGGTGGTCTCGAATGTGCCGAACGCGCCACTGCCCTTGGCGTGCGGCTGACGTTCGGGAATGCGTTCACGATTGAACTGGGCCATCTGCTCGATCAGGTAGTGATCGTGCAGCACGATGGGGCCGCCCGCGCCGACGGTCAGTGAATGCTCGTCACTGCCGGCAGGGGCCCCCGAGTCGCGCGTGGTGTAGAACTCGTTTTTCTCGGACATGTCGCCTCCAACGGCCTCGATCCGTGTGGACTGTCGGGATCGGGGGCGCCGGGGCTGTTTCAGCGCCCCGTTCCGACACTAGCCGTCTCGGCGCAGCGTCGCAGTAAGTTCAGGTCGGGCCGTCGTCGGTGCCCGCAGAAAGCGGGCGGTAAGGTCAATGGGCACCTGTCTTCGCCGGCGCCGCCGAAGAATCACCGGGCACCGCTGCTCGCGGTCACCGCCCCGGAGCGAATGAAGGACCTGCCATGACCTATGCCCACACCGTTCGCGGCCACACCTATCAGTTCGCGAACCTGGTGGACGTGATGGCCAAGGCCACCCCCGCGCGATCGGGAGACGAGCTGGCGGGGTGCGCTGCCGAGTCGGACGCCGAACGTGCCGCCGCCGCTTGGGTTCTCGCAGATCTACCGTTGACCGTGTTCCTCGAACAGGTGGTGGTGCCGTACGAATCCGATGAGGTGACGCGCCTGATCATCGACGGCCACAACCGCGCGGCCTTCGCCCCGATCTCGCATCTGACCGTCGGGGGGTTCCGCGACTGGCTGCTCGAGCAGGTGGTGGCTCCCGGTGGCGCCGAACGGCTATCCGCGGTGGCGCCCGGCCTGACCCCCGAGATGGTGGCCGCGGTCAGCAAGATCATGCGCAACCAGGATCTGATCGCGGTGGCCCGACGCGTCGAGGTGCGCGCCGGATTCCGCACCACCATCGGCCTGCCCGGACGGCTGGCCACCCGGTTGCAGCCGAATCACCCCACCGACGATCCCCGCGGCATCGCCGCCGGAATGCTCGACGGACTGTTGCTCGGTTGCGGCGACGCCGTGGTGGGCATCAACCCGGCGACCGACTCGCCGCAGGCCACCTCCACCCTGCTCGAACTCCTCGACGAGGTGCGGATGCGCTTCGAGATCCCCATGCAGTCGTGCGTCCTGTCCCACGTGACCACCACGATCGACCTGATCGAGCGGGGCACCCCGGTCGATCTGGTGTTCCAGTCCGTGGCCGGGACCGAGGACGCCAACAGCGGGTTCGGCGTGAATCTCGCGCTGCTGCGGGAGGGCAACGAGGCCGGGCGGTCGCTGCACCGCGGGACCGTCGGCGACAACGTGATGTACCTGGAGACCGGGCAGGGGTCGGCACTGTCGGCCGGCGCGCACATCGGCACCGGCGGCCTGCCGGTGGATCAGCAGACGCTGGAGGCGCGCGCCTACGCGGTGGCCCGCGACCTGCAACCCCTGCTGGTGAACACCGTCGTCGGTTTCATCGGGCCGGAATACCTCTACGACGGCAAACAGATCATCCGCGCCGGACTCGAAGATCACTTCTGCGGGAAACTCCTCGGCCTGCCGATGGGCGTGGACGTCTGCTACACCAATCATGCCGAGGCCGACCAGAACGACATGGACACCCTGCTGAGCCTGCTCGGTCTGGCCGGTGTCGCCTTCGTGATCACCGTGCCCGGCGCCGACGACATCATGCTCGGCTACCAGAGTCTCTCCTTCCACGACGTGTTGTATCTGCGCGACGTGATGAATCTGCGCGCTGCACCGGAATTCGAGGAGTGGATGCAACGCATCGGGATGGCCGACGCGGGCGGCCGTGTGCTGCCGGTGGACCCGGCGTCCTCACCGCTGCGCGGACTGGCGGCGTCGTGACCGGCGACGTGCGAGCGGTGGGCAGCGAGGGCGCCGACAGCAGCGATGAGCTCGATCCCTGGGGTTCGATGCGGCAGCTGACGCAGGCCCGGATCGGGTTGCGCCGCACCGGAAACACCGTTTCGTCGGACGACCTGCTCCAGTTCCAGACCGACCACGCCGCGGCACGCGACGCCGTCCACACGCCGCTGGACACCGACGCCGTCGGCGCCGCGCTGGAAGGACTCGGCGTCGGCACCCCGGTGACGGTGCGCAGCCGGGCACAGTCGCGCGCGGAGTATCTACGACGCCCCGACCTCGGACGCGTGCCCGATGACCTGTCGGCGATCACGGCGACGAACGCTGACATCGGCATCGTGGTGGGCGACGGGTTGTCGGCGACCGCGGTGGACGTGCACGCCGCGGCGCTGGTGGGCGCACTGGTCGACGAGTTGTCGCCGCGATACACGATCGCACCTCCGGTGATCGCCACGCAGGCGCGGGTGGCGCTCGGCGATCACATCGGTGAGGCGCTCGGCGTGCAGATCCTGCTGATGATCATCGGTGAGCGCCCTGGCTTGTCGGTGGCCGACAGCCTGGGCATCTACCTCACCTACGAACCGCAGCCGGGGCGTCGGGATTCGCAGCGCAACTGCATCTCCAACATCCATCCGCCCGACGGTCTCACCTACACGCAGGCCGCTCGGATCGTGGGAGCGCTGGTCTCCGGCGCGCGGGAGCTCGGTGCTTCCGGGGTGGCGCTCAAGGACACGTCGGCGGGCGAGGCCGCTCTCGCCTCGGCCGACCCGGAATCGACGGTCAGCCCGTAGACCGGGAGAACAGCGCGGCGAGTCGCCCGGTGATCACCGCATCACCGCGCCCGGACTGCACCGTCGACGTCGTGGATCGGGACCGCCATGGGGCGTGTCCGAGGCAAGTTCGTCCAACTTTACCGCGTAGCCATGCACACCGGATCTCCTTGATCTGGGCGGCGAGCGCGCTGATGCCGGTCCGAAACAACCAGCACCAACGAATATTTCCGTCCACAGAACATCGGGGCGTCAGCGGATTCGCCGTTCCGTGAACAGCCAGCCCCCATCCGGCGCACGCTCGAGTCGGTGTGTGATGCGTTGGGCGGCGATCACCGCATTCGTGTCGGGACGCACGAGGAGGAGTCCTGAAACAGCTACTGCCGCACCGGACTCGAGCTCGGGAGAGACCGCGACAGAGGTTGTCAGATGAAGCGTGCCCTCAGGTTCGGACCCCCACACCTCGTCGATCAGAGCACGGATGGCGTCGCGTCCGGTCACATCGCCCTTGGCGCCGGCGAAGCTGGCGTCGACGTCGAAGAGGGCGAGATAGCCGCGATCGTCGCGATCGGAGGCACAATCGTCGGCGGCAACGACGAGCGCGGCGATGTCCAGACGTTCCTCTGGGGTGAGTCGCATCTCAGCCCTTCCCGCGCAACCATCCGCTGATCCCAGCGGCGGTGTCCGGATCGAAAACAGCCTTGGGCACCATCGCATGCACGGTCTTGGGTGGCGCGAAACTGTACGCGGAAGCAGTCTGATTCGCGTATTGAGTGATGCGGAAATCGACACACAGGCTGCACAACGCGTAGGCCTCGCTGGCGGTCAGGGTGCTTGTCTCGGCCAACCATGAGATCGTGCCGCGGAGACAGTCGACGAGGGCATCGTCGAGGGAGTCGGCGAAACCGAACCGAATCCAGTGCGTGGGGGTCTCCACGAGAGGCCCGTCCAGCGGAACTGCGGCACGGACATCGACTCGAAGGTCGATGCGCTCGGCAGCGGTTTCGATTCCGGTCTGATCGACGACGCCCTCGGCCTGGCGGGCATGGATGTCGCCGAGCCAGATCCGAGCACCCGGCCGCTGCACGGGAAGAAACAGCGATGCGCCGACGGTGAACTCGGGGAGAACGAGATTGCCGCCCCACGGTCCCGCGGTGATGGCACTGACCTCCGCGGTGCCCGGCTCGACGCCGAGGACGCCTACGAGTGGCCGCAAGGGCAGCTCTATCCCGTGGACGAACTCGGTGGCAGTGCGCTCGGCGTTGAATCGGAAGTAGTGCACGTACGGTTCGGCGAAATCGTGCGGCAGCGCGCCGACACCCAGGGGAAACGAGTTCCAGCCCCAGCCGATGGTGCGCACATCGAGGAGTTCGCACTCGACGACGTCGCCGGGCGCCGCGCCCTCGACGTCGACCGGCCCCACCATCGAGTACGGACCTTTGGGATAGCGGTGCCGAAGCGGCTCGCGGTCTGCGAACGACATGCCGTACACCGCCTCGTTGCCCCAGTGCGTCCACGTGTCGATGTAGCGGACGGTGTCACCCGACGTGATCCGAACGGCGGCCGGCGCGGTGGGATCGAGGAAGCCGGAACGGACCGTGTCGGTGGTGGAAGGCAGCTCGACGACACTCATAAGGCTTGTAGCCAGGACAGCAAATCGGCGTTGATGGTGTCGGCCTGGGTTGTGGGCATCCCGTGCGGGAAGCCCGGATACGACTTCAGTGTGCCGTTCTGGACAAGTGTCACGCTCAGTGCACCGGAGTCCTCGAAGGGCACGATCTGGTCGTCCTCCCCGTGCATAACCAGCACGGGCACGGAGATCTTCTCGAGGTCTTCGGTGAAGTCGGTTTGCGAGAACGCCACGATGCCGTCGTAATGTGCCTTCGCACCGCCCATCATTCCCTGACGCCACCAGTTCTCGACGATCGCTTCGGATGTTTCGACGCCGGGCCGGTTGAAGCCGTAGAACGGCCCCGCGGCGA
Source organism: Gordonia sp. NPDC003429 (assembly GCF_053588575.1). NCBI lineage: Bacteria > Bacillati > Actinomycetota > Actinomycetes > Mycobacteriales > Gordoniaceae > Gordonia > Gordonia sp. NPDC003429. The sequence goes on along the minus strand of NZ_JBSFQF010000016.1, from coordinate 42,032 downwards.
GCCCGCGATAGAAGACCGACCGGTTCGCGGCCAGCTGTGCCTGCAGGTCGTCGAACACGCTCTTGGGCAGTCCGCCCGGGTTGCGCTCGGTCCGGACCATGATAGGCGGCACCGAGCTGATCAAGACGGCTGCCGCTACCCGTGATTCGCCGAACTGTGCGATGTAATGCGCAACTTCTCCGCCGCCCGTCGAATGCCCGACGTGGATCGCGTCTCGGAGGTCGAGTGCCTCGGTGAGCGCCGCCAGATCGGCGGCGTAGTGGTCCATGTCGTGGCCGTCGCCGGTCTGGGTGGAACGGCCATGTCCGCGCCGGTCGTGTGCGATGACGCGGTAACCGTGTTGCAGGAAGAACAACATCTGGGTGTCCCAGTCGTCGGCCGAGAGCGGCCAGCCGTGACTGAAGACGATCGGTTGCCCCGACCCCCAGTCCTTGTAGAAGATTTCGACTCCGTCAGTAGTGGAAACGGTGCCCATGGTCTGATCTCTCCGTTCTCAGGCGCTGGCGGTGGAAGTGACGACACGGCCGAGGAAGTCCAAAGCGATGTCGGCGACTTCTGCCCACCCGTGGTCGATCGTGAGGGAGTGACCGCGGTCGGCGACCTCGACGATCTCGGTCACTCCCGGATTCTTGTGCTGCAACTTGAACATCGCGTGGGTGATCGCCAACGGAATCGTGTTGTCGGCCTGCCCGGCGATGATCAGCAAGGGACCGCGGTCAGGGGTGCGTGAGTCGACCTGTGCCTCGGTCCACGGATTGAAGTTTGCCGTCGCCGCCTGGAACAGCGGGGCGCCCGCCGCCGCGACATGGAACTCGTCGTAGAGTTCGTGCGCCTCCTCCTCGGTGAGATTGTTGGCCCACGCGTAGGAGAACTGCTCGAACGTCAGCGCGACCGCCCGCCCGGCGTTCGCCGGATTGCCGAGTACCGGCGAACCCGACTTGAGCGCCGACCAGGGCAGTGGCAACACCCCGCGATAGGGCGCCGGGTCGATCGCCACAGTCGCCACCGCGGCGCCCTCACCAGCAAGTTTCTGCACGATCAGCCCACCGAACGAGTGACCGATCAGCGCCGGCTTCTTCGCCAGCCGACTGCACGCCTCGAGATAGTGATCGGTGACCACACCGATCATCTTGTGCGCGAACACGTCTGGATCTGACCGTGCCTCTGCAACCGTCTCCGGATCGTCCGGCCAGGCGGGTGCCAAGGTCGCGTACCCGCGCTCAGCGAAGCGCTCACGCCAGCGTTGCCAACTACTTGACAGCAGCCACAGTCCATGGACAAACACCACGGGCTGCTTACCGGACGCGTTCGCAGCATCGATATCTGCAAGTTCTGATTCGCTCAGGCTCATGTCGACGTCTCCCTTTCGGATCAGTGGCTGTTGACTGCGGTCTGGATGAAGTCGGCCACCGCGTCGGGGTGGCCGACGAGCGAGGCGTGCGATGACACGATCTCCTGTGTGTGCGCTCCCATCCGGTGGGCCATGTAGCGTTCTGCCGCGGGCGGGATCACGCGATCGTTCTGCGACACGAGGTACCAGCTCGGTGTGGTGGCCCAGGCGGGTGGACCACTCGGCTCGATGTTCGTGGTTGCGGCGATGGACTGCTGGTGGGCAAGCATCACGGCGATCGTGGCGTCATCGACGTCCTGGGCGAAGACCTCTTTGAATCGGTCAGGGGCGATGTACCCATCGATCCCATGCCCGCCGGGTACGGTCGGATCGGCGACGAGTTTGAACTGCAGCGCGGGCGGCACGAGTCGGCTGCCGGGGAACTGCAGCGGGTTCAGTGCGAGCGAGATGGGTTCGCCCTGAGCAGGCGCGAATGCCGCGATGTAGACGAGCTTGATGACTCGCGGGTCGTGGATCTGCGTGATCACTGCGCCCCCGTAGGAATGCCCGACCAGCACGATCGGGCCACGGATGTACCGCAGGGATTCCTCGACGGCCGCCGCGTCGTGAGCCGGTCCGCGGAGCGGGTTGTCGACGGTCACCACAGGATCGCCCTTAGCGCGCAGCCGCGCGGCGACGCCGTCCCAACTTGTTCTATCGGCGAACGCACCGTGCACCAACACGATCGTGGGCGTGGTACTCGCCCGTGCCGCGGTCCACGAGGGCACCACGATGATCACGAGCAGCGAAAGAATCAGGGAGACAAGAACATACTTGGTCTTGCGGTGACGTATCACAGCCTTTTGGCCTCTCGAAAAACGGTGGTGGACGACTTCATCATCGTCGGGCGATCGACGGGCGTCTTGACTCTGGGCGTACTAACCTGTGCTGAGACTGAACCGTCCTGCACCCACGCTGAGATCGACGGAAGGAAGCACCGATGGTGGCCTTTCTGGACCTCGAGAATCTGCCGGTAACCGACAAGATCGAATTCCTGCGGGAGCGGATGGCGTGCGCACCGGTACCGCTCGCGCTCGACCCACACGACGGCGCCGACGTGATCGCGCACTCTCGAGTGGCCGATTTGGGTCGGGTTCATCTGCTCTCGACGAAGGCCTACGGCGCGGACGTGGTGAGGACCGAGAGCTTGATCCGAAACGACACCGCACCCCCGGCCCTGCTGGTGACAGTGGTGGAAAGCGGCACATCGCTCGTCGTGCGGCACGACCACGCGATGACGTTGCGAGCGGGCGACATGGGAATATGCCTGACAAATGAACCCTATCGGCTCCGATTCACCGACGGCACGCATCGTCACACCTACCAGATCCCACTGGACGGACTCGACCTGCCCGTTGACCTGATACGGAGACCGCTCGAAACGCCGATGATCGCCGATCGGGCAATCACGGCGTCGGTATCGGCATTCCTACGGACCACCGCACGAACGGCGCCCGATGCGTCCGAAGCAGACAAGTCGTCGTTGGAGCGTCCGATCATCGATCTGATTCGCCTGCAACTCACCCGTGTGGTTGCCGACACCTCCTGCGGGAGGCGCGCTGCGACGATGTCACTGGCGACGCGAGTCGAGGAATACGTGCTTTCGAGGTCGAGCGATCCCGATCTGTCCGCGAAATCCGTGGCGGAAGCATTCTCGATCTCGGAGCGGTACGTCTACAAAATCCTTGCCCGCCGGGGGATCGATCTCGGCGAACTCATCCGTAGCCAGCGCCTGGAGTCTGCGCTGCGGTTGCTCGAGGACTCCCGTAACGACTCGATGACCGTATCAATGATCGCCTACCGCTGCGGTTTTCACGATCACGCGCACTTCTCCAGAGCGTTCCGCAACCGCTTCGGTACCACTCCGTCGCAATGGCGGCGACAGTCTCGCCACAACGGAGCCACCGGGTAGATTCCCCGGCACGAAAGCCATCTCGAGCGCGCTGGCCGCCACACCGCCGGGCCCGGTGCGACGCTGCACAACTCACGCATCAGGACTGGGGGCCGACCGGCTGACGAAGCAGCGACACCGCACCGCTCAGCCGTCGAGATAGGCCACGATCGCGTTCGCCAGTCCTCGTCGGGCCACGTCGAGGTCGACGAAACTGCCCAGTTGCTTCTCCGACACCAGTCCGCGCATGGCGCCCGGCAGGAACGCGGCCACCTCCCGCACCCGGTCGCGGTCGACGTCGAGATCGGCGAAGGCATGCTGGCAGGCCTGTACCCACACCGGCGCCCACGACGAGAGTTCCGCTGCGGTACGGGGATACAGGCGGGTGAGTTCATCCGGGTCACGGGGGAGGGCGGCGCGCAGCGTCTCGATCGCGCGCGAATCCGACTCCGTGAGTCCCTCGTACATCAGTTCCACGATCGAGGTCACCCGGTCGGCGATCGAGGTGCCCGGTGCGGGGGTGGTGACCGGCAACCGCCCGCGCCGCTGTGCGGTGCGCGCCAGCACGGCGGCCCACAGACCGTCGATGTCGCCGAACTGATACTTGATGGCCCCCCAGGTGGCGCCGATGTCCTTGGCGATGCGGTTGCCCGACACCGAGGCGGGGTCGCCCGAGGCCAGCGACCGCAGGGCGGCGTCGAGCATGCTCTCCCGGGTGGCCTGTCCACGCCGGTTGGGCCGTCGTGTGTCGACATTGGTCATGGCCAGGACTGTACGCGTCCCGCCGAGTTTTCACAGAGGGCTCTTGTACTTTTTCACAGAGGTCTCTATCTTCTGATGTGACGCAGATCGCGACAGCCACGCGAACGCCGAGAGGATCCTGTGATGGCCAAACCGCCCCTGTCCATGGAGCCGACGGGCTGGTATCAGGTCGCGTGGTCGACCGAGATCGAGACCGGCGCGGTGCACAAGATGACGTACTTCGGACGCGAGATGGTCGCCTGGCGGTCGGCGTCGGGCACGGTGGCGGTCTTCGACGCCTATTGCGAACACCTCGGCGCGCACCTCGGGTACGGCGGCCGGGTGGACGGCGAGAACCTGGTGTGTCCGTTCCACGGTTGGGAATGGAACCGCGAGGGACGCAACGTCTGCATCCCCTACGAAAACCATCCCAACAAGGGCAGGCGCATCCGCAGCTATCCCGTCGTCGAACGCAATCACGCCGTCTGGATATGGTTCGACATCGACGGTGCGCGACCGTATTTCGAGGTACCCGACATGTTCGCCGCATTCGGGGACGATCCCGGCGACGCCGACAACTACTATCCTCCGGTCCCCGGCGCCACTCTGTTTCATTCGCGCCTGGAACTGCATCCCCAATACATCATGGAGAACGGCGTCGACTTCGCCCACTTCACCTTTGTCCACCAGACACCGTTCATGCCCGAGTTCACCCGTCACGACTTCGCCGGGCCCGTCTCCTACGTCGACTTCACGATCGCCTTCGAAGAAGGTGCAACCCTCGAGAATGCCACCAGCGGTGTGCAATCGGTCAATGCCGGACTCGGGTGTTCGGTCACCAAATCGTGGGGCATGGTGGAGAACCGCACCATGCCCGCGGTGACTCCCGTCGACGACCACACCTGCGACGTGCGTTTCACGGGGTGGGTCGGCAAGAAGCCCGGCGAACAGGACGCCACCGAACTCACCGGCTACGGCAAGACCATGGCCGATCTGATCATCGAGCAGTTCGAGCACGATGTCGAGATCTGGTCGCACCAGCGCTATTCCGACCCACCGGCGCTCTCGCGACGGGAGTTGAAGGGCTTCACCGCCTTGCGGGAGTGGGCGGTCCAGTTCTATCCGGGCAACTCGGCCGTCGGCCGTGACCCGCGCCGCCCGGAGAGTGGCGCGATCGTGCCACTACATCCTTCCGCAGTCGCCACCAGCGCCTGAGTACGTCCACCCAGAGAGGCAAGAACAGTGAGTACCCCCGACAAGATCCGCGTCTTCCAGGTCGCCACCGGCAATCTCGGCACCGAGATGATCGGCCGCATCGGCAATCATCCCGACCTGGAACTGATTGGCCTGCACTGCTATACCGCCGACAAGATCGGTCGCGACGCCGGCGACATCGTCGGCATCGGCCCCATCGGGGTACGGGCCACCGGAACCGTCGACGAGATCATCGCGGCGAAGCCCGATGTGCTGACCTTTCACGGTGTGTTCCCCGACGAGGCGCTCTACGAGAAGGTGCTCGAGGCCGGGATCAATGTGGTGACCACCGCGGACTGGATCACCGGCTTCCATCGAGACCAGAACTGGCAGCATCCGTCCGGCCGCAAGGTGAGCGAGGTGATCGCGGCAGCGTGCGAACGGGGTGGCGCCACCTTCTACGGAACGGGCATGAATCCCGGGCTCTGCCAGATCCTCGGCATCGTGCATTCGGCCGACGTCGCCGACATCGAGAACGTGACGGTCACCGAGTCGGTCGACGTGTCGTGCCATCACTCCGTCGACACCTGGAAAGCCGTCGGATACGGACGGCCGGTCGACGACCCGACGATCCCCGAGTCGCTGCACAAGTACACCGCGGTGTTCGCCGATTCGGTGTACCTCATGGCCGACGCCTTCGGACTCGCACTCGACGAGGTGAAGTACTCCTACGAACTCGGCGCGTGCACCAAGGACGTCGACCTGGGGTGGTACTTCCTGCCGAAGGGCTCGCTGGGCGCCAACTACATCAAGTATCAGGGCATGGTCGACGGCGTGCCTCGCGTCGAAACGCACCTGGAGTGGCAGATGACGCCGCACACCGATCCGGCGTGGGACATCAAGTCCTGCTATATCACCCAGATCACCGGCGATCCGAGCATCTACAGCAAGCACATGATCTTCCCCAAACCCGGTTTCGACCTGTCCAAGCCGGAGAACTTCGCGTCGATCGGGATGACGGTGACCGGCCTGCCCGCGCTCAACTCGATCCGCTCGGTGGTGGCCGCCCGTCCCGGCATCATCACCAGCAACGATCTTCCGCTGCGCGCGTTCGCCGGGCGGTTCGCCGGCTGACACCCGTCCACCCACCTAAGGTGTTGCTCGATGGACACCTTCTTGGTCACCTGCGAACACGGTGGCAATGACGTGCCTGCCGAGTACCAACCATGGTTCGCCGGACACCGGGATCTGCTCGGCTCCCATCGTGGGTACGACGCGGGAGCGTTGGTGATGGCCGAACAGCTTGCGCGCGAGTTCTCGGCGCCGCTGGTGGCGTCCACCACAACGCGCCTGCTGATCGACCTGAATCGGTCGCTGGGGCACCGACAGAGCTTCTCCGAGGTGAGCCGCGATCGGCCCCCGGCGGTGCGCGCGCAGATCGCCGAGCGCCACCATCGGCCGCACTGGGACGAAGTGGCGGGACGCATCGAGTCTGCAGTGGCCACCGGGGATCGCCTGATACACATCGCTTCGCACAGCTTCACGCCCGAACTCGACGGCGTCACCCGGACTGCCGACGTCGGCCTGCTCTACGACCCGCGGCGGCCGGGGGAAGTCGAGATCTCCGCACGGTGGAAGGCTGCGCTGGCACAGGCGATTCCCGGGCTTCGGGTGCGCCGCAACTATCCGTACGCGGGAGACGGCGACGGGTTGACGACATGGATGCGCCGCCGCTTCGCAGCCTCGGAGTACGTCGGGATCGAGCTGGAGGTCAACCAGGCCATGGTGGTCGAGGGCGCGGATCGTTGGTCGGCGGTGCGCAGCGGGTTGATCGAATCGTTGCGCAGCGTGTGGTCCTGACCGATGCCGCTCGCCGCGCAATCCTGCTGCGACGGTGGGAACCTTGGATGTGCAGATTCGCATCGGCTTCGACATGGCCTTCCAGTGCCCCGCGCCCACCCCGATCATCTTCTCGCTGAATGTCCACTACTCGAGGATCTCCGACCTCCTGCACCCCGATGAGTTGCTGATCACCCCATCGGTGCCGATGTCGGCCTACCGCGATACCTACGGCAACTGGTGCACCCGCGTGGTGGCACCGCCCGGCATCACCAGACTGCGGTCGGACAACGTGGTCAACGACAGCGGCCTGCCCGACGTCGTCGTGCCCGATGCGGGCCAGGTGCCGGTGGAGGATCTACCCGAGGACACGCTGCTGTTCCTCCTGAGCAGTCGCTACTGCGAAGTCGACCGGTTGTCGCAATTCGCGTGGGACACCTTCGGCACGGGACCCGAGGGTTGGGGTCGCGTCCAAGCGATCTGCGATTTTGTGCACAACCACATCAGGTTCGACTACATGCTCGCCGACAACACGCGAACCGCCGCGGGCGCCCTGCATGACGGCGTCGGGGTCTGCCGCGACTTCGCCCATCTCGCAGTCACCCTGTGCCGTTGTCTGAACATCCCGGCGCGGTACTGCACCGGTTATCTGGGCGACATCGGTATCGCGCCGATTCCCGGTCCGATGGATTTCTCCGCCTGGTTCGAGGTCTTCCTCGGGGGTCGGTGGTACGCCTTTGACGCGAGGCACAACATTCCGCGGATCGGCCGGGTACTCATCGCCCGCGGACGTGACGCGGCCGATGTGCCACTGAGCAACACTTTCGGCCCAAACACCTTGGCGAGCTTCGAGGTGTGGGCCCACAAGGTGTGATCCGAGGAGTCGAGCGCGATGCAACGTCAACGGACAGGTTCGCCCGGCAGGTCGTAGACAACCCCCGTCGACTTCTCCGCGAACTCCCAGAGTTGTTGCGCCAGAGCCAGATCGGTGGTCTGACGAGGAAGCGGAACCAGCACTGGCGTTCCGCTGAACTGTAAGAACCCGTTGGGACCGTAGTACTGACCGCCCAGTGCGGCGGGATCGGTGGCGGCACGCAACGAGGGCAACGCACCCTCGGGCGGATCCATGATGAAAGTGCGGCGCAGACGTCTCAGCGACGGCGTGGTGAACAGCCACCGAAGCGCCCGCTGATCGCGCATGACCCCGGTGTGGGTGGCACCCGGGTGGGCGAGCAACGACGACGGCGCATCACCGTCGAGTCGGGACAGTCTGCGCTGCAACTGGATTCCGTACACCGCCAGCGCCATCTTGGAGCGGGCGTACGCGGTCGCCGGGTGATACCCGGACTCGAGGGTCACGTCGTCGAAATCGATCGTGCCGACTCTCGACAGGTTGGAGCAGACGGTGACCACCCTGGCGCCGCGCGCGGCGCGCAGGCGTTCGAGCAGTAGCCCGGTGAACGCGAAGTGCCCCAGGAAGTTTGTGCCGAAGTCCATTTCGAAACCGTCGACGGTGAGTTCTCGCCGTGCCCGCATCACGCCGGCGTTGTTGACGAGGATGTCGATGGCGCGGTGCCGGTTCCGCAGTTCGTCGGCCGCGCGGCGCACCGAGGCGAGGTCGCCGAGGTCGATCTGCACGAGCTGTACCGACGCGGCGGGGGTACGGGTGAGGATCTCGTCACGGGCGGCGGCCGCGGCCCCCGGGTTGCGGCACGCGAGTACGACGTGCGCACCGAGTGCGGCGAGATATCCGGCGGTGGGCAACCCGATCCCGGAGTTGGCACCCGTCACCACCGCGGTCCGACCGGACAGATCGGGCGCATCGGACACCGACCATCCCGGTTTCGCCACCACACCCCACCTTTCGTCGGCTGTTCACACGATCTCACACACGCCCATCAGGAAGCCGACGGGCGAGCCGGGCACAATGAAGTGAGCCAGGACGATCGAGCGTGTGGGGGTATGAGGAGCCGTGAACACCAGAACGGGTGGCATTCGTGCTGCCCGCATCACGGTCCCCGTGCTCACCGCGATCTGCCTTTTGGCGGCGGCATGCGCGGCGTCCGGCGAGACCTCCCCGGCGACCTCCGCGGCGCACTCGTCGACGGTGAGTCTCATACCCGGGGACGCGCAGGGACCCGCCGCCAAGGACATGGCGAACGTGGGGTCCGTCGAGGGCATCAGTCTGCACCGCTACTTCTATGCGGTACAGGGCGGTCACCCCGATCCGCGGCAGAACTGGATGGATGTCTACCTCCCCCACCGGAAGGACACCGAACACGGGGACAACCACCAGAGCGACACCCCACAGCAGAACGGCACCTTGCCGCTGGTGATCCTCATCCACGGGGGTTCGTGGCAGGCGAAGATCGGTGCGAACAGCTTCGCCACATTCGCGCGGCGGCTGGCCGAACGTGACCTCGCCGTGGTCAACATCGAATACCGGCGCGTCGGGAACGGCGGTGGCTGGCCCACCACATTCGACGACGTCGCCGCCGCGATGGACGCGATGCCCCAAGTGGCCCAACGGTATCCGCAGATCGATCTGCGAGATGCGGTGGTGGTGGGACACTCGGCGGGCGCCCAGCTGGCGGTGTGGTCGAGCACGCGGCACAAGCTCGACGAGGGCGAGGTGGGTGCCGACCCGGCCTTCCGGCCGGTCACGGTGATCGCGCTCGCCGGGCCGCTGGACATGCGCCGGGCGGTGCAGTTGGGCGACACCCGGATCGTGCGCGTCCTCGGCGGCACGCCGCGGCAGGTACCCGATCGCTATGCGTCGGTGGACCCCATCCAGAACATCGATCCCGACACCCCGGTGATCGCCATCGCCGGGTCGGCCGACCGCGTGGTGCCCCACGTGCTCTCCCAGGAGTACGTCACCGCCGACAAGGCCGCGGGCGGACACGCGGAAGCGATCATCCTGCCGGGGCAGACCCACGGGTCGATCGTCGATCCCAAGACCAGAGCGTTCACCGAGATCATCGAGATCATCACCCGCGTCGCGCACGACACGCACCGCGGGGAGTGATCAGCGTCGGAGAGTGATCAGCGCGACGCGAAGGAGCCGACAGGCTCAAAACGTCCGATCACCTCGGCGGCGGGCTCCCCGGAAACGGTTTCGATGAACCCGAGGACGTCGTCGCGATCATCGAGGGTCAGCAGCGGATTGGGGTCCGACAGCAGACCGAACAGCGCCGACGCCACGCTGGTGCTGACCGCCGCGGCCGGAAACGCCAGTTCGAGGTGGGTGGCGTAGTCGGGATCACCCAGGTACAGGCGGGTGACCTCCACCGCGGCACGGCCGCGGCGTTCCCAATGCTTCTCGAACTCGTCGGTCAGCCACTGCGCGGTGAACTCCGCCGCCGGGTCGGCGGCCACACGTGCCGCGGCGGCCCGCACCAGTTCGGCCACCTGGATCAGCGCGTTCTGCGCCCCCTGCCCGGCCACCGGGTCGACGGCGATCGCGGTGTCGCCGATGGCGGCCACCACGTGCTCGTGTTCGGTGACGCCGACCGGCTTTCGCACGGTCGGGGTCACCGCGCCGGTGAGCCACGAATAGGGATCGGAGTCGATGACCTGCAACGTTTCGACTGCCGGGGCATCGACGGGGAACCACTCGGCGAAGATGTCGACGATCGCCCGGCGCGCCGACGCGGCGTCGGTGACGTCGTCGAACAGCGGCGCCCAGGCGCCGTCGGGCTTGGCGAACACGATGAACGACCAGGTGGCGCCGGCGTCCTTGTGCAGGAACGGGCCGACGAAGATCTCGCCGTTCTCACTGTCGAGATTGAACAGGGAGTGCGCACCGCCGCCCGCGGCCCGGTACGCGAAGGTGCCCGGACCGTGATCGAGTCCGGCGAGGGTCACCTGCAGCAGGCGTCGCTGCGGTTCGCGGTAATGGCTGCGTGCCTCGTCGACGGGGAACAGCGACGAGAGGCCGCCCTTGCCGGTGGCCACCAGGGTCAGATCGTGGGCGCCGGCGATCTCGTCGAGACGGCGGGGATCGACTGCCTCCACCTCGAACCGCCCGCCGCGCTCGAGGAATCGTGCGAGCCGGTCGTCGGCGCGCAGCCGCAGATCCACCGCCTGCGCGACGTAGCCGTAGTCGGGGTTGAACTCGAGAACGTCGACGCGGTCGTCCCCTGTCCCCGACGAGAGCCGGACACTGATACCGGTGGTGTTGCCGACGTCATAGAGGTCGTCGATGATCTCGGCGTCCCACTCCCGCGACTTCCCGAACAGCACACCGACACCGGTCGGAGGTACCTTGTCGCGCAACGCTTCCCGGTCACGGTCACTGTAGAGGGTCACGTCGAATCCGGCGTCGAGGAATCCGAGTGCCGCGCTGGTGCCGGTCACCCCGGCGCCGACAACGGCCACGCTCCGGCTGGATTGTTCGGTCATGGTGCTTCTCCTTCGATGTGGGGACTGGCGCTCAGCCTCGGTGATGGACCGCGATCGGTGAAGGTTTAGGAGCACACCGGAGCAAACTCCGGCGGGTGGCCTGGTCCCACGAATGGCCGCCGCAGGGCAGTAGCATCCGTGCGTGTGAGTTCCACGCTGACAACCGCCGGGGTGTCCACCACCCCGAACGAGGATGCCGCCACCGGCAACACCTCGGGTTATCGGCTCGACCTCGACGGCCTGCGCGGTATCGCCATCGCGCTGGTCGCGATCTTCCACGTGTGGTTCGGCCGGGTATCCGGCGGCGTCGACGTGTTCCTCACCCTGTCCGGCTACTTCTTCGTCGCGTCGCTGCTCAAGCACGTGATCGCGACCGCGCCGCAATCGGTGTCGTGGCGGCGGGCGGTCGATCCGTGGCCCCGGCTGTGGCGGCTGGCGCGTCGTCTCCTGCCCGCACTGCTGGTGGTGCTGGTCTTCATCACCGCGATGATCGCGCTGATCATGCCGAAAACACGGTGGGGGCCGCTCGGCGCGGAGATCCAGGCCAGCGCGCTGTACTACCAGAACTGGCACCTGGCACTGGACTCGCAGAACTATCAGGCGGCGGACTCGGCGAACAGTCCGATGCAGCACCTGTGGTCGATGTCGATGCAGGGACAGTTCTTTGTGCTGACCCTGCTGTGCGCGCTGGCCCTCGGCGGGCTGTTGCGTGCACTGTCACGGCGTTTCGATGCGTTCGCCGATCCTCGCGTGATCCGCGGCGTGGTGGGTGGCGCACTGTTGCTGGTTGCGGCCGCGTCGTTCGCCTGGGCCAACTACCGGCACGGGGTGAATCAGCCGTTCAACTACTACGACACGCTGTCGCGGCTATGGGAGCCGATCGCCGGTGGACTGCTGGCCGTGGTGATCGCCGCGCGCATCGCACGCGGTGAACGCACCCGCCCCGCATTGCTGAGCATGCCGACCTGGTCTCGCGACGTGGTGGGGCTGATCGCGCTGGCGATGATCATCAGCTGCGGCTGGTGGATCGAGGGCGTCGCGGAGTACCCGGGCGTGTGGGCGCTGGTACCGGTGGGGGCGACGCTCGCGCTGATCTGGACGGGGTCGCCGGCCGCCGCGCGAGACACCGAATCCGCCGATCGGGGTGCGGTGACCCGCATCCTCTCGCATCCGCGTCTGGTGTGGCTGGGATCGGTGGCCTATGCGCTCTACCTCTGGCATTGGCCGTTGTTGATCTTCTACCTGGCGTGGCGCTATCAGGATGGCGTCTCCTGGCTGGAGGGCACCGCGATCCTCGCCGTCTCGCTGCTGTTGGCGTGGCTGACCACGAAGTTCGTCGAGGTGCCGTTGCGTGCCGGCCGGTCGGGATTCTCCCGCGGCTATCGGCGGACCCTGGTCGCGGTGATCGTCGTCGCCACGATCGCGGCGGGCACCACCGCGGTGGTGTGGCAACGAAACGCCGCCAACGCGACCGTGAACACCGCGAACCTCGATCCGCGGCTCTACCCGGGTGCCCGCGCCTTCCTCGACGGAGCGCCGGTACCGCACGTCGACCCGCAGCCGAGTCCGGAGGTGGTGGACAAGGACTGGCCGGTCACCTCCTACGACTCGATGATCAGTGGCTGGAAGGATCCGTCGATCAAGATAGGGGTGTACGGCGACAAGAACGCCCAACGGACGGTCGCGCTGGTCGGCGGATCGCACGCCGAGCAGTGGATCACCGCGCTCGACGCCATCGGGCAACAGCGCGGCTTCCGCGTGACCACCTACCTCAAGGTGGGCTGCGCCCTGACCACGTCGCACGTCTTCACCTGGTTCGGGCAGAAGTACTACCAGTGCAACGACTGGTCGCGGCGCGTGATGGACCGTCTCGCCGTCGACAAACCCGACGTGGTGTTCACCAACAGCACCCGTCCGGTGGAGGATGGTCCCGGCGACTTCGTGCCCACCGATTACACCGACATCTTCGCGCAGTTCCGCGACCGCGGTCAGCGAGTGGTGGCCGTCCGCGACAACCCCTGGGCGCACGGAAAGCTCAAGCCGCCCGAATGCCTGGCCGAGGGTAAGAAGCCGCAGGTGTGCGGCGTCGACCGCAGCCTGGCGATGGCTGCCACCGATCCGTCCCGGGCGATCGCGCCGCAGTTCCCCAACATGTCGTTCCTCGACTACACCGACGCCATGTGCACCCCGACGTACTGCCCCGCGGTGGTCGGCAACATCGTGACGTGGCACGACTATCACCACCTGTCGGCCACATTCGTCCGAAGCCTCATCCCTGCCGTCGACGCCGATCTCGGCCGAACCGTGCACTGGTGGTGAGCAGACTCCTGACCAGGCTTTATACGGATCGCCAGCGTCGTCTCAGGGACCGAACAGGTTGCACTGTTAAACTAACTCGCAGATAACGGTTGGATCACGGCAGTCACCTCACCCGTCGGCACGGCGGGTGACGAGGGAGCGAAGACGCTCGGACGCCGGTCCCGCCGACACGGTTGGATCACACCGATCAAGGGGCGACACAGGTATGACGACGTTGGTGACGCGCGCGACCGACGTGGCCGGGCAGGCCACCGAGGTCATCGCCCGGCCGACCCGTCGTGCCTACCTGCATCACGTCGACCTGATCCGCGCCACCACCTTCTCGCTGGTCATCTTTGTGCACTGCCTCACGCAGACCACCGACGAGTTCAGCAGCATGCCGGTGAACATCACCTCGCTGTTGCTGCATTTCACCCGCAACACCTTCTTCGCGCTCACCGGCTTCGTGCTGATGTACCAGAACTACGACAAGGGCGACTTCAACGCGCTCGACTTCTGGCGCCGCCGGATCAAGCTGGTCATCTACCCCTATGTGATCTGGTCGGCGGTGTACTGGGTGGTCCAGGACATGTGGGCCGCCGGACGCACCAGCGAGATCCCCACCAGTCTCGGTGATTTCGCGCACAAGCTGAGCTGGGGACTGTCCGGCTTCCAGATGTACTTCCTGTTCGTGATGTTGCAGGTGTATCTGATCTTCCCGCTGGTGGTGTGGCTGGCGCGGGCGACCGCGGGCCACCACGGCAAGCTGCTGCTCGGCAGCCTTGTCGCGCAATTCACCATCGCCACCACGATCACGCACTGGAATCCGCCGGCGTCGGTGGCCAACTACTGGTGGCACAACTACGCAACCTTCATCCCGTATCAGTTCTTCATCCTCTACGGCGCGATCGCCGCGATCCATCGTGAGGCCATCACCCGCTGGTTGTCGGGCAAGGCGTGGTGGCTGTTCGCCGCGCTGATGAGCACTGCCGCGGTGGCCGTGGGCGCGTACGTGTGGAGTGTGTGGGTCGACGGCAAACCGGTGCACGACAACAACTCCGCCTTCTACCCCACTCTGCTGCCGTTCCTGGTCGTCGCGATGACCTGCCTCTACGCGGCGGCCGCGCATTGGGCCGAACACTGGCGCGCGTTCACCCCCCGATTCGCCCGGGCGGTCAAGTACGCGTCGAACCGGTCGTTCCCGGTGTTCCTGGTGCACGTGCTGGTGCTGTTCCTGATCCTGCGGCCCCAGTCCGGTGGGCAGCCGTGGCTGCTCGCCACGATCCCGCAGCCGTGGGCCACCATCGTGGCCTATGTCGGCACCCTCGCGGGGTCGCTGATGCTGGTGGAGGTACTGCGCCGACTTCCCGGTTCGCTCTACCTGACCGGCCGACCACGGATTTCGGTGCGCCGCAAGCCGGTGGTGGAGGAGCCCGTCGACGCGAGCGCGGCACCTGAAGCGGTCACCGCGGGTCGCTGACCGCGCCGTCGAGGGCACGAGCCAGTGCCGGGCGGTCCGGTTTCCTCGTCCGTCCGCGTCGCGGGATGGCGTCGACGAACACGATGCGGTCCGGTCGCGCCGCATGGTCGATGAGGGTCTCGGCCGCGCGCTCGACGCGTGCGCGCACCGCTTCTGCCGGGCCGTCGGCGACCACTGCCAGGATCACCTCCGGGTCACCTGTTGCCTGCATCGACGTGTCACCGCCTCCCACGCCGACGATCGCGCACTCGCGCACACCGTCGAGGAGCGACAACGCCGGTTCGTAAAGTCCGGGATAGATGTTGGTGGTGCCGCGGATGATCATGTCCTTGCTACGGCCGGTGAGCGCCAGACGTCCGTCGACGTCGACGGCCAGATCGCCGGTCGCCGCCTCATGCAACGGTGTGACGGTGCCGTCCACGGGTGAGAGCAGCCCCGCACACAATCCGGGTCCGCGCACGATCAACTCGCCCTCTGCGATGCGGGCGTGCACACCATCGACGAGGCGGCCGAGAGGGTCGCCCGGCCCGGTCCAGTCGAGCTTGTCGGTCCCGGAGGCGACGGCGATCGGCACGATCTCGGTCATGCCGTAGATGGATGCGACGTCGACGCCGGGCCAGGTGTCGGTGACCGACCGGACGAGCCCGGCCGTGACCGGCGCCCCGCCGCACAGCAGTGTTCGCAGCGATCCGGGGCGGGCCGCGACCGCGTCGAGTATCGCGGGCACCTCGCCGGGAACGACGAAGACATGGGTGATGTGGTTGTGTCGCTGCAGAATACGTCCCAGGGTTGCGGGTCCGGCGTGCGTGCTCAAGCCCAGTCGGGGCATCATCCAGGTGGCGCCCGCGAGCAAGGCGGGCAGTCCGATCATCGCCTGATCCGAGAGCACCACCGATCCCCGCTCCACACCGAGCGCCGCCACCGCCGCGCGGAAGCCGGCGAGCAGCGTCGCCTGGGTGTGCACCACACCGCGGGGTTGCGCGGTGGTGCCGGAGGTGAACACCACCAGCGCCTCGTCGTCGACGGTGGGAGATGATGCGGCGCAACGGGTCTCCTGGTGCCGTCGGCGACCGAGGTGCCGCAAGGAGATGGCGTCGTGCGGGACACCGGGTAGCCGTGGGCCCGAATAGATCTGTGTCACCGGCAGATCCGCGAGCCTGGGCAAGGTGAGTCCGCGACCGCGGGCCAGTGCGCCGATGGGACCGCGGGAGGTGGCGGCGTGGATGAGCGATTCGGCTGCCGCATGTGTGGGGGCGGCCGCGCGGACACGGGCGTCGAATAGGTCTGGGGCCATCCCCGGGTCGGCGAACACGATCGATCCGCCGGCGGCAAGCGCTCCCGCGAGCAGGATCATCGAGTCGGGTGCGGGGCGGATGGAGAACAGCATGCGATGTCCGGCACCGAAACCCACGTCGTGCAGCGCCGCCGCGGTGTGCCGAATACGTTGCCCCACTGCACCATAGGTGAGCACGGTGCCGCGTCCGGGTCGGCGGGCACCGACGTGGGACACCGCAGGCTGATCGGCGAACCGGTCGCAGGACTCCAGCAGCGCATCGGTGAGCGACCCCGTGGTCATCGGATGTCCACGTCCTGCGGACGATAGCGGTGGTCGGCGTACCAGCCGAGTGTGCGCAGCACTCCCCACGCCTTGGCCCGTCGCGCCGACACCTGCACCCGCACGTCACGCCGCAGCGCGTAGTCGGTGGTGAGCGTACGGACCGCGTTGACCAGTGCCCTGTCTTCGTGGACGTCCTCGATCTTCGTCCGCGGGAAACCACCTGCCGCCTCGTACAGTTCGGTGGTGATCCCCATGTTGCAGCCCGCCAGCATCTGATAGGGACCGAGGTACTGCGGACCACGGTTTCCGGGCCGGAGTTTGCCCGCGAACGCACCGAACTCCACCATGACGAGGAGGAAACCCGCCCGCCAGCGGGGGATTCCCTCATCGTGGCGGGGCATCATCTGCCCGGCCACCAACCGCACTCCATCGTCGAATGCGGTGCGCAGACACGCGATCCAGTCATCGTTGGGCACGCAGTCGGCGTCGGTGCGCGCCAGATGTGTCGCCCCGCGGTCGATGGCGTGACGCATCCCGGTGTCGGCGGCGGCACCCGTACCCTTCTCCGGTTCGTCGATGATCTCGATGCGCATCTGCCGGTGACCCCGCGCGAAGTCCTCCGCGAGCTGCCGCGTGCGGTCGTCAGAACCGTTGTCCACCACCACCACACGGAAGTCCGTATCATTCTGCGCCGCAAGGCCCTCGAGCACCCCGCTGATCCAGCGCTCCTCGTTGTAGGCCGGGATCACCACCCACAGATCCATGCTCGTCACCGTCATGTCCGTCACGCCGCCGACCCCAGTGCGGCGACGCCGCCGATCGAATCCACCCACGTATGCAGCCGGGAGATGCCCTCGGCGCGGGAGATCCACGGCTCGACACCGAGGTCGCGCCGGGCCGCCGAGGTGTCGTAGGTGGCGGTGCGGGTGAGCAACGCGATCGTGTACGCCGACACCGGTGGTGTGCGGTGATGTGCCAGTGCGGGCAGGCGCCAGATCACGTCGGCCACACGCGCGGCCGCGGTCACCGCGGCCGGCGGCAACCGCGGATGCGGTGGGGCGAGACCGAATTCGCCTGCGATGTCACGGAGCATCGGCCAGATGTCGACCGGCTGGGCGTCGGCGATGAAATAGGCTCTGCCACCGATGATGTCGGCCGGCGCGGTCAACGCGGCCAACGCGGCCGCCACGCAGTGGTCGATGTAGCACAGCGATGCGTACACGCTGTGGCCGGGATCGAGATCGGGGATGCGCCCGGCCGCAAGCCGCGTGAGCACCACGGCGATCGGCCCGCGACTGTCTCCCGGACCCCACACGGCCCGCGGTCGCAGCGCAGTGGTCGTCATGCCGGTGCTGTCGGCGTCGAGCACGAGTTGTTCGGCTTGCGCCTTGGTGGCGCAGTAGTGATTGAAGAAGCGGGTTGGGTAGCCGACTCGTTCGTCGATGCCGATCTGATCGCCGCCGTCCGGGGACATGAGCGCACTCGGCGAGGACACGAACACGAACCGGCGAACCCCGGCGTCGCCCGCGGCAGCGAGCAGGCTGCGGGTGCCCTCGACGTTCACCCGCCGGAACGTCTCGGCGGGACCGGTGTCGGCGAGGTGGGCGGCGGCGTGAAAGACCGCATCGGTTCCGCGCGCCGCGTCGGCCAACGTGCGTGGTTCGGTGAGGTCACCGAACGCGATGTCGGCTCCGGCATTCCGCAACCGCGCCACCGCCGGGTGGCCGGGATTGCGGACCAACGCCCGCACCCGGGTTCCCTGCGCGCACAACGTCGTGGCGACGGCTCCCCCGATGAAGCCGGTGGCACCGGTCACCAGCACCGTCACGGTGTTGCGGGAGAGGGCTGGCGATGGGCGAAACGTACTGCGGCGGCCAGTCTTCCGCCGCCGGCGGTCACCAGGCACGCCGCATCGGTGCCCGCGTCGCGGGCGGATGCCAGTGCGATGATCGGTGCGGCCGTGTGCGCGGTGTCGGGTGCGGTGAACCACCGTCCGTCGGCGGTCACGACCGCGGCGGGTGCCGCTGGCACCGCCGTGACGATGCCCGACCTCGACGCGACGTCGGCAACAAGGGGCGCGAGGTCGGCGACCGTCGGGGCGTCGACCACGATGCTGCGTCGCCCGCGGTTCCCGACGTCGGGAATGCGCGAGTAGCCGACGGGTGTCGAGGTGTCGCCCGCGGCCGCCACGAGACCGTCGAAAACCGTTGCGGCGCTGTCGTCGTCGGGCGCCCGCGCGACCACGACGGCGGCCGCCGTCGGACCATACGGGAAGGCGGGCGACCGGTCCTCGGCGTCGCCGCCGGGATGTGCGTCGGCGGCGGTGATGAGCACCGTGCCTGCGCCGCAGGCGATCAGCGAGTCGGCGACGGCGAGCGCGTCGAGCACACCGGCCGCGCCGTTGATCAGGTCGAAGGAGTACATGGTGTGATCGCCGCGTCCGTAGTCGAGGCCGATACCGATGCGCTGCTGCACCAGGGCCGCGACCGCCGGTTCGACGATGTTGTCGTCCCGGTAGACGCCCACGTGGATGAGGACGTCGATGTCGTCGTCGGCGCATCCGGCGTCGGCGATCGCGGCGCGCCCCGCACGGGCGGCCAGCGTGATCGCCGACGTCTCGTCGCCCGGGTCGGCCACGGCCAGCCCGGCGATCGTGCTGCGGCCCTGACCGTCGGCGGTGGCCGAGCGCATGACATCGGTTGTCGCCGCGGCGTTTTCATCTTGATCACCGGCGGCGCGCACCCGGCGCACGGCGTCGTGGAGGGTCACCGAGCAGAACCCACCCACCACGCCGCTGGCCGCAGGCACCAACAGCACCCGGGTTCCGGGGTCGATCCCCTTCTCCCTGATATGGGTGGCCAGCACCAGCGCGTGGGAGGTGGAGGCGGTGTTGGCATACTCGGCGAGCACGTTGAGGTGCGGGGGCATCGTCGTACCGAACTCACGCTCGGCGATCGTCTGGACGAAGGCGATGCCCGGTGCGCTCACCTGGTGGTGCACCATCGCGTCGTAACCCTCGGCGGCGAAATCACTTCCGCGTTTGTCGAGGAAGTCACGGTGCGCGTTCATCCACAGCAGATAGCGCGATTCGTTGTGCATGGTGCGGTTGTCGGTGTACAGCGCCACCCCCGGTCGTTGATCGCTGGGCATCCCGAGGCATGCCTGCGCGAATCCGGCGGCGGTGAACAACTCGATGTACTCGATGCGATCGGCCGGATCGGTGGACACGTCGAGGATCACCGCGCTCCCCGCGTCGCCGACCGTCAGTGACGCGAACTGCGGGTCATAGGGCAACGCGATCTCGGCGACCGCGGTGTCGGAGATCGGGGTGATGTCCTCGCCGCTGACCACCAGGCCGGTCTGTGCCGCACCCGCGCGGATCATCGCGTCGAGGATCTTGATGCCGGTGAGCATTCCCGCGCACGCATTGGTGACGTCGAAGGACAATGCCGCCGACGCGCCGATCTCGCTGCAGATCCGCGCCGCGAGCGAGGGTTCGAGGGTGAAGAGGCCGGGCTCGACCGTCCGAGTGATGGAACAGCAGATCACCACATCGAGGTCGGCGGCGCGGTACTCGGAGGCGGCCAGCGCGTCACGGGCGGCGCGGACGGCGAGGTCCAGCGACGAGGTACCCGCGATCCGTCGTTCGCCGATACCGGTGATGGCCTCGATGTCGAGAGCGAACTCGTCGGGTAGCCGTGCGAGCAGATCCGCGGTTGACAGCACCGTGTCGGGTACGTACGCGCCGATCGATTCGATCCGGGAGAACTGCGGCATGACCACAACCTAACGTCCTCCGGTCGCCGCCGACACCGTCGCACCTGTCATCAGGTGAGCACCGACCAGAGCGCGCGGGGCCGTGCGAACAGGCTCTCGCGAACCTGGTTACGCGCCAAAGTCCACCAACTGCAATCACATTCGGCCACAACACCCGCCGCGTCGACTCCGTGATGACGACACAACGCGATGGCGCGGGACAGGTGGAAGTCCTGGGTCACGATGACGATCGGAGGCGTCGATCCGTCGTTCGCGCGGACGACCTCGTCGACCCGGTCGCAGCTCTGTTCGGTGTCGAAGCCGGCCGGATCGTCGACGATGACCGCTGCGGGCACTCCGCGTGCCTCGAGGTAGGAGCGCATCACCGCTGGTTCGTTTCCCGCGTCGGCCGATCCGTTTCCCGAGTTGATGATGCGCACCACCCGTCCGGACCGGTAGAGGGCCAGCGCGGTGTCGAGACGGCCCCGGACGTAGTCGCCGGGCTCGCCGTCGGACACCAGCGAGCCGAGCACGAGGGCGGTGGATCCGGGCGCGACGCCTGCCGGATCGACGATCCTTCCGCGCGCGGCGACGAGGACCCAGACGTTGGCGGTCACGAGCACGGTGGCCGCCGCAACCAGCAACGATGCGACCACGACGGTGCGGGCGCGGGGACGTCGCACGCGATTCACGTCCCTCACCGTAGAAGCACTCCACCATTTGCCGGCACGCGGTTGACCGCACAGTGGATACTGGGCTGTGAGATACACATCGCCTCCCACAGCTCGTGAGGCAGATCACCATATGGGAGGAATGCGCATGCCGTACATGCCGGTCACCGAGTCAATGTTCCTGTTCGCCGAGACGCGCGAGCAACCGATGCACGTCGGGGGACTTCAACTCTTCGTCCCCCGAGAAGGACAAACCGCCTCAGAGCTGGCCGAAGAGATGATCGAGCGGTTCTCCGCGGCCACCGAGGTGCGTCCGCTGTTCCGCAAACGTCCCGCCTCACCCGCCGCGGTCTTCGGCCTGATGGCGTGGTCGTACGACGACGAGATCGACTTCGACTACCACGTCCGGCACGCGGTGCTGCCGCGACCCGGTCGGATTCGCGAACTGTTCCGGTACGTCTCGCTGCATCACAGCGCGCTCCTCGACCGCAACCGTCCGATGTGGGAACTGCACATCGTCGAAGGTCTGGCCGACGGCCGGGTGGCGCTCTACACCAAGGTGCATCACTCCCTGGTCGACGGTGTGTCGGCGCTGCGCCTGCTCGAACGCACCCTGACCGCCGATCCCGACGACCGCAACGGCACCGCACCCTGGGACCCCTCCCTCGTCCGGGCACGGCCCAAGCAGCAGAAACCTGCCGGCGGCGGACTGAAGCTGCCCGGGCTGTCGGCGATCCGGGGTGCGGTGGGGGCGGCCGTCGGGGTTGCCGGCGACATCGTGGGCATGGCCCCGGCCACCGCGCGTATCGCGTGGAACGGGCTGACCGAACCCGAGTTCGCGACTCCGTTCAAGGTGGCGCCGCGCACGATTCTCGACGTCCCGATCGGCAGCGCCCGACGCTTCGCCGCCCAGCAGTGGCCCACCGAGCGTCTGCGCGCGGTGGCCGACGAACTGCAGATCACGCTGAACGACGTGATCGTGGGAATGGCCTCCGGCGCCTTGCGCTCCTATCTCATCGACCGTGATCAACTACCCGATTCGCCGCTCGTGGCCGCGCTGCCGGTGTCGATGCACGTCGACGACGAGAAGGAGGGCAACGCGATCACGGTGGTCATGGCGAACCTGGCCACCGACCAGCCCGATCCGGAGCGACGCATCAACACCCTCGTCGAGTCGACCCGCAGATCCAAGCAGGTGATCCGCAGCCTCAGCCCGCTGCAGGCGTTGACTTACGGAGCGGCGACGTTCGCCTCCCTCGCCTTCGCCGCCATCCCGGGTTTCGTCTCCTACGCCCCGTCGCAGTTCAACCTGATCATCAGCAATGTCCCCGGTCCGAGTGAGCATCTGTACTGGAACGGAGCGCGACTCGACGGCGTGTACCCGGTGTCGGTGGTACTCGAAGGCCTGGCCCTCAACGTCACCGTCACCACCACCGCCGAGCACGTCAATTTCGGGCTGATCGGCGCCCGGAAAGAGTTGCCGAGCCTGCAGCGGCTGCTGACCCACCTCGACACCGCCCTCGAGGAGATGGAGAAGGTTGCGCACGTCACATCGGTAGCGAACTGACTGGATAGTAAGTTACCGGTGAGTATCATCTGACTACGCCCTGGCGTGTCCTTTTTCGGTGGTTAGGGCAGCCTTGGCGGCGAAGAGGTGCCCGAACGATTTACGGTTACCTCTAACAGACGTCCGACCCCGCGCACGTCAGCCCGGCGCGAGTGGTGGTCGATGATCAACCAGAGAGGGGCCGGGACGCCGTGAATGCCACGACGATCACCATCGGCACGATAGCCGCGGTCATCAGCCTGTTCTGCTGGGCTCTGTTCCTCCGCGGCGTGTGGACCATGGTCCGCGCGATCGCACAGGGACAGCGCGTCGACCGCAGTCGGTTCTGGCCGTTCTTCCCACGTTTCTGGACGATGCTCAAGGAGTTCGTCGCCCATACCCGCATGGTGAAGTTCCGCACTGTCGGCTGGGCGCACTGGCTGGTGATGTTCGGCTTCCTCATCGGCGCGATCTTCTGGTTCGAGGCCTACGGACAGATCTTCGACCCGCACTTCCACTGGCCGGTGATCGGCGCGTGGAACGTCTACATCTTTGCCGACGAGGTGCTCGGCCTGGGCACGGTGATCGGTATCACCGCGCTGATCATCATCCGTCAGATCAACCACCCGCGCGTGCCCGCACGGCTGTCGCGGTTCTCCGGGTCGAAGTTCGGTGCCGCCTACTTCGTGGAGGCCGTCGTTCTGCTCGAGGGTCTGGGCATGATCTTCGTGAAGACGTTCAAGATCTCCTCGGGTATCGAGGACCCACCGATCTGGACGTCGTTCTTCACCCACTATTTCGCGCAGCTCTTCACCGGTTCGTCGGAGTACTGGGTCACCGGCGCCGCCGTGATCAAGCTGATGAGCGGCATGGTGTGGCTGGCCGTGGTGGGCGTCAACATCGACTGGGGCGTGGCCTGGCACCGCTTTGCCGCATTCTTCAACATCTATCTCAAGCGTGAGCAGGACGGCAGCGTCGCGCTCGGCGCGGCCAAGCCGATGATGAGCCAGGGCAAGGTGCTCGACATGGAGACCGCCGACCCCGACGTCGACGCCTTCGGCGCGGGCAAGGTGGAGGACTTCTCCTGGAAGGGCTGGCTGGACTTCACCACCTGCACCGAGTGCGGTCGCTGCCAGAGTCAGTGTCCGGCGTGGAACACCGGCAAACCGCTGAGTCCCAAGCTGCTCATCATGTCGCTGCGTGACCACGCGCAGGCCAAGGCGCCCTACCTGATCGCGGGTGGTCGCAAGGACATGGGTGGCGACGAGGTGGGTCTCGTCGACGCCGACGGCAACGTCGACGAGGCGAAGCTGGCGAAGATCCCCGAGTCGGCGCGGGCCGAGGCCGATCGCAAACTGGTGGGCGAGTCCGCGGGCACCGGCATGGTCGACGACACGCTCGGCGCGGTGATCGACACAGAGACCCTGTGGAGCTGCACCACCTGCGGCGCCTGCGTGGAGCAGTGCCCGGTGGACATCGAGCACGTCGACCACATCATCGACATGCGCCGCTACCAGGTGCTCATCGAGTCGGACTTCCCCACCGAGCTGGCGGGCATGTTCAAGAATCTCGAGAACAAGGGCAATCCCTGGGGTCAGAACGCGTCGGCGCGGACCAACTGGATCGACGAGATGGACATCGAGATCCCGGTGTTCGGGCAGGATGTCGAGTCGTTCGAGGGCTTCGAGTACCTGTTCTGGGTGGGCTGTGCGGGTGCCTACGAGGACCGCGCGAAGAAGACCACCAAGGCCGTCGCCGAACTGCTCGACATCGCCGCGGTCAACTTCCTCGTGCTCGGCGAGGGCGAGACCTGCACCGGCGACTCCGCTCGCCGCGCGGGCAACGAGTTCCTGTTCCAGATGCTCGCCCAGCAGAACATCGAGATGATGAACGAGGTCTTCTCGACCGCGCCGCAACAGCGCAAGAAGGTCGTCGTGACCTGTGCCCACTGCTTCAACGCCCTGGGCAACGAGTACCCGCAACTGGGCGCCGGGAGCGGAGCGAGCGGGCCCGATGGCAACCGCGCAAAGTACGAAGTGGTGCACCACACCCAGCTGCTCAACCGGCTGGTGCGCGAGAAGCGGCTCATCCCGGTGGCCCCGATGGGCGAGGGCGTGACCTATCACGATCCCTGCTACCTGGGCCGTCACAACAAGGTCTACGACGCCCCGCGTGAGCTGATGGCCGCGGCAGGGTCGGATCTGCGCGAGATGCCGCGCCACGGCGAACGGTCCATGTGCTGCGGCGCCGGCGGTGCCCGCATGTGGATGGAAGAGCAGATCGGCAAGCGCATCAACATCGACCGGGTGGACGAGGCCCTCGACACCCTCGGCGGCGACATCGCGTCGGGGACGACGAAGGTGGCGACCGGTTGCCCGTTCTGTCGGGTGATGCTCACCGACGGCGTGACCGCCCGCACCAGCGGCACCGAGAACGAGGGCAAGGTGGAGGTTGTCGACGTCGCGCAGCTGCTGCTGTCGTCGGTCAAGCGCGGCCTGCCCGAGGTGACCCGCAGCGGCCGGTTCCTGGGACCGGTGGCCAAGCCGGCCCCGGAGCCGGAACCGGAGCCCGAGAAGGTTCCGGCTGCGGCCGGGGCTGGGGCTGCGGCAGCGGCGACCGGTGCGGCCACCGAGACTGCACCGAAGCCGAAGGTCGGGCTGGGCATGAAGGGCGGCAAGAAGCCCGGCGCAGCGGCCAAGGCCCCGGCAGATTCGGCGCCTGCGGAGACCGCTCCCGCTGCCGAGAAGAAGCCTGCCGCAAAGGGATTCGGCATGAAGGGCGGCATCAAGAAGCCGGGCGCCGCGAAGGCCCCGGCGGCGTCGGCAGCACCCGCACCGGCCGAGACGGAATCGTCGGCCGCGGTGGAGTCGGCTGCCACGGAGTCGGCGGCACCGGCTGCGCCGAAGAAGGCCGCGGCCAAGGGATTCGGCATGGGCGCGGGTGCCAAGCGTCCGGGCGCCAAGGGTCCGGGTGCGGCCAAGCCGAACGCGGCCGCCGCGGACGCCGGTGTGACCGCTCCGGCGGAGAGCAACGTCGC
Source organism: Gordonia sp. NPDC003429 (assembly GCF_053588575.1). NCBI lineage: Bacteria > Bacillati > Actinomycetota > Actinomycetes > Mycobacteriales > Gordoniaceae > Gordonia > Gordonia sp. NPDC003429. Next base: position 16,227 of record NZ_JBSFQF010000016.1, on the reverse strand, counting down.
CGAGACAGAGTCGGCACCCGAGGCGGTCCCAACCGCCGACACCGAGTCGGCCACCGCAGCGGCCCCGACCACGACCGAGGAGAAGCCGGCCAAGGCCAAGGGCTTCGGCATGGCGGCGGGCAAGAAGCGGCCCGGCAGCGTCGGCAAGGCGTCGAGCGTGCCCACTTCCGAGTCGAGCGTGCCCGAAACCACGTCGAGCGCGCCCACTTCCGAGTCGAGCGTGCCCACTTCCGAGTCGAGCGTGCCCACTTCCGAGTCGAGCGTGCCCACTTCCGAGTCGAGCGTGCCCGAAACCACGTCGAGCGTGCCCGCGGTGACCGAGGAGAAGCCGGCCAAGGCCAAGGGCTTCGGCATGGCCGCGGGCAAGAAGCGGCCCGGCGGCATCGGCAAGGCTGCGGCCGCGCCTGTCGCGTCGACCCCCGCGGTCGAGACGCAGGCGCCGGCAGAGGTTGTCGACGATGAGCCTGCCGAGTCGGTCGACGACGCGCCGTCGCCTACGCCGACCGAGACACCCGCTGCCGAGACACCTGCGACCGATGCACCGAGCGGAAACGGCTCAGCTCCCGACGACCGCACCATCGGCGAAACCGGAGCAGCGAAGGCGAAGGGCTTCGGTATCGCCGCGGGCAAGAAGCGCCCCGGTCACCGCTAGAAGGTCGACTCGCCCAGTTCGCTGGTCGAGTTCGACCTGCGCGCCCGGCAGGCACGCTCGACCGGGATGTGGGCACGCCCGACCGGAAAGTGGGCACGCTCGACCGGAAAGTGGGCACGCTCGACCGAATTGTGGGCACGCTCGACCGAATTGTGGGCACGCTCGACCGAATTGTGGGCACGCTCGACCGGGAAGTGGGCACGCCCGAAACTGATTTGCCCACGGCTGCGACAATTGAACCCGTGAGTAGGCCTTACGTATCCCACCTGAATCAGAACCTGAAGCCGCTGGAGCAGTCACTGAAGCTGCAGAACGTGTGCTACGAGATCAGGGGTCCGGTGCATGCGCACGCGGCGCGGCTCGAGGCCGAGGGTCACCGGATCATGAAGCTGAACATCGGCAACCCGGCCCTGTTCGGGTTCGAGGCACCCGACGTCATCATGCGCGACATGATCCACGCGCTGCCCTATTCGCAGGGGTATTCGGAGTCGGCGGGGGTGCTCTCGGCTCGCCGCGCCGTGGTGACGCGCTACGAGCTGATCCCCGACTTCCCCTACTTCGACGTCGACGACGTGATCCTCGGCAACGGCGTGTCCGAGCTGATCACGATGACGATGCAGGCGCTGCTCAACGACGGCGACGAGGTGCTGATCCCCGCCCCCGACTATCCGCTGTGGACCGCGATGACCGCGCTGTCCGGTGGCCGCCCCGTCTACTACCAATGCGACGAGGACAACGGCTGGAACCCCGACATCGCCGACATCGAGTCGAAGATCACCGACCGCACCAAGGCGATCGTGGTGATCAACCCGAACAATCCCACCGGCGCGGTGTACTCACGCGAGGTGCTCGAACAGCTCACCGACGTCGCACGACGACATTCGCTGCTCATCCTGGCCGACGAGATCTACGACAAGATCCTCTACGACGACGCTGAGCACACCAACATCGCCGCCCTGGCCCCCGACCTGCTGTGTCTGACCTTCAACGGCCTGTCCAAGGCCTACCGGGTGTGCGGTTACCGCGCGGGCTGGGTGGTGATCACCGGTCCCAAGGACCACGCCCGGGGCTTCATCGAGGGACTCGGCATCCTCGCATCGACGCGCTTGTGTGCCAACGTGCCCGGCCAGCACGCCATCCAGGTGGCGCTGGGCGGCTACCAGAGCATCGAGGCGCTGGTTGCGCCCGGCGGTCGCCTCTTCGAACAGCGCAACGTGACCTGGGAGAAGCTCAACAAGATCCCCGGCGTGAGCTGCGTGAAGCCGATGGGCGCGCTCTACGCGTTCCCGCGCCTCGACCCCGAGGTGCACGAGATCCACAACGACGAGCAGTTCGTCCAGGATCTCCTGCTGCAGGAGAAGATCCTGGTGGTTCAGGGCAGTGGCTTCAACATGGCCGACAGCAATCACTTCCGTATCGTCACCCTGCCCTGGGCGCGCGACCTGGGCGACGCGATCGACCGGATCGGCAACTTCCTGTCGTCGTACCGGCAGTAGCTTCCCGCGTCGAGTGGGAGTCCAAAGCGTTGCGTCAGTAACCGAACCGATTCTTCCAACCGTTACCCGGCATGTATGAGCGTAGAACGCTGCGGCCGGAGCGATACTCGCTGCGCGTCAAAGAGGCCGCCCCGCTGTCCTCCTGACCGGACGTCGACGAGGGGCGTCATGTGACACTCTTCGTTGTCACAATTCCTGGACATATCTGTGACGTTTGGTTACGTTAACCCCATTGCAGTGCCGAAGGGGTGACGAATGACCGATTGGGCCGAAGGGTATGTCGACGTCGACGGAGTGCGGCTGGCCGTCTTCGAGTTCGACCGTCAGCCGGCCGACGACGACCGCCCGACCGTCCTGTTGGTGCATGGTTGGCCGGACGCCCATCACGTGTGGACCCGGGTTGCCCGACTCCTCGCCGACGACGCGCGGGTTGTCGCGTACGACACTCGTGGGCAAGGCAGCAGTGACAGCCCACTGGTCAACACACGCGACTTCGCCGTGCGCACCCACCTGCTGCGTAACACAGGCCGCTACGCCACCGACCTCGCCCGTCATGAATCACCGACGCCCCACTGGGTTCCGACAACGCACCCCGCCCACGTCGCCGACATGGTCCGCGACTTCGTACACCGCAACGACTCTCGTCGGTCCAACGAGTCGGCACCCGACGCCAACACATCGGTCCGATAGCTACGAGCGCGAGGAGCCATGCACGCACACACCGAAAACCGCGCCGTCACATCAACATACGTGCCGGATACCGATGAAACCGATCCGGGCGAGGTCGAACTACACGCGCGGAATGTGGCGTTCGACTGGTCCGACGTCCCACTGCACTGGATTCCCGGACACCCGGTGGCGTCTGACTTCATCAGCGTGCTCAATCTGCTTCTCCCCGAAGGAGAACGGTGGTTCGTCCAAACCTACAACGAGGCGCTTGGGCTCGTGCACGACGAGGAACTCGCCGCGACAATGCGCGGTTTCGTCGGCCAGGAAGCCATGCACGCCGAGGCCCACGATCACGTCCTGTGGGAGTTTCTCGACCACCACGGTATCGACCCCCGGCCGTACTGCCGACAGATGGAGTGGATGTTCCGAAAGGTACTCGGCCCACCGGAGACCGGTAGCGCCCAGGCTCGGCAGAAGCATCTCGTCGAGCGACTCTGGCTCATCGCCGCCATCGAGCACTACACCGCGATCCTCGGTGACTTCGCCCTGAACAACACCTGGACCGAAGTCGGCGCCGACCCGACGATGACGGATTTGTTCACCTGGCATGGAGCCGAGGAGGTCGAACACCGAGCGGTCGCACACGACGTCGCGGTCTACTTCGGTGACAGCTACCTCCGACGCGGACGGGCCATGCTCATCGCGCTTCCGACGCTGCTCATTCTTCTTTTCCGGGGCTTCCGGTTCATCACCCACCAGGACCCGGCAATCCGGCACAACAACTACTTCTATCGGCAGTACCATTACGCGCGCGGAGTTCGCGCGGGCGTTCTGCCGCCGATCCGCAGCGTACTGCTGGCGACCTTGAGTTACTTTCGTCCCGGCTTTCACCCGAGCGAAATCGGTTCCACTGCACAGGCTGTCGCCTATCTGGCGGCCTCACCCGCGGCTCGTAACGCCCCGTGACCGCCGACCGGAGGCGATCGTGAATCAACGTGCACACCCGCACACCACCGAGATGACCTCGCCGCCACCACATCTTTATGGGCGGTGGCGACACGATCCACTGATGACATTCGGCACCGTGCTGTCCAAGACCTGGATACCGTTCTGGCGCCCCTTCTCGCCACTCCATCCGACTGTCGAAAACGACGGCGTGACCACGCTGCGCATCGTCGGACGGCAGGTGGTGGCGCAGGACGAGAACGTCGTCGCGCTGACGTTCGCGGGCCTCGACGGTCAGCTGCTCGATCGGTGGCATGCCGGCGCGCACGTCGACCTTCTACTGCCATCCGGCAGGATGCGGGAGTACTCGTTGTGCGGCGACCCGGCCGATCGGTACACGTATCGCATCGCCGTCCGTCGCATCCCGGACGGGGGCGGTGGCTCGGTGGAGGTGCACGACGACCTCCACGTCGGTGACACCATCCGAATCAAGGGTCCACGCAATGCGTTTCCTATTGCCCTGCCCGGGCACGGCTCGCCCGCCACGTCGTTGCGTTTCATCGCGGCCGGGATCGGTATCACGCCGATCCTGCCGATGATCCGGGCCGCGCAACGCTTCGGCCTGGACTGGTCGATGATCTACTCCGGGCGAAGCCGCGACTCGATTCCGTTCATCGACGAGGTCTCGGCATTCGACGAGAAGGTCACCATCCGCACCGACGACGAGCACGGACTGCCCACCATGGACGAGCTGCTCGGGCCGGCCGATCCCGAAACCGGCCGCACACCATCGAATCTCGCCGTGTACTGCTGCGGGCCGGTCGCCATGTTGGAAGCGTTGCGACGTCACCTCGGGGATCATCCCGACATCGAGCTGCACTACGAGCGATTCAGTCCGCCGCCGGTGGAGGACGGTCGCGAATTCACCGCCACCATCGCATCCACCGGCCGGCAGATCACCGTCGCCGCCGACGAGCCGCTGCTCGCCGCACTGCGACGCGAGATGCCGTCCGTGCCGTATTCGTGTCGGCAGGGCTTCTGTGGCACCTGCAAGGTGAGGACGCTGTCTGGTGCGATCGACCACCGCGACAACATCCTCACCGAGCCCGAACGCGCCGGCGGAACCATCCTCACCTGCGTGTCACGCGCGGCCGGCGATCACCTCACCCTCGATCTCTGAATCTTTTGTGGGCAAGTTGCTCTCGGCATCGTCCCGGTTCGGCGCGCCGCGCAGCAACACCGCTGCGGCCACCGCGGCGGCGACGGTGACCGCCACCGCCACCCACACCGCGCTGTGCAGCCCGTCGACGAACACGTCCTGCACCGCCGACCGGATGCCGGCGGCCATGGTTGCGGGCGCCTGCTGGGCCACCTGCACTCCGGCCATCACCGAATCCTGCGCCATCGCCGACACCGCGTGCGGAAGCCCTAGTGCGGCAAGACGTTCCCCGACACCCGACGCGTACACCGATGTCAGTACCGATCCCAGCACCGCCACCCCGAGGGTGCCGCCGATCTCGCGCGTGGTGTCGTTGACGGCCGAGCCCGCCCCGGCCTGCTCGGGGCGCAGCGAATCCATGATCACCTGCGTGCAGGGGCCGGAGATGAAGGCCAGACCGGCAGCCATCAGTGCCATCGACCAGACGATCAGTTCCCAGTACCCCGATGCGGCAGAGGACAATTCGACCAGTGCGAATCCCGCCGCCATGAGCAACGATCCGGCGACCGCCACGAACCGGGGACCGAACCGATGTGCCAGCATCATGGCAACCGGCGAGAACACCGCCATCACCACGGCGAAGGGCAGCGTGCGCAGACCCGCTTCGAGCGGCCCGTAGCCCTTGACCGCCTGGAAGAACTGGGTGATGAGGAAGATGAATCCGAACAGCGCGAAGAACGCGACGCTGATCATGCCCGCGGCCGTGGCGAAGTGGCGGTTGGCGAACAACCGGAGATCCAGGATCGGGTGGGGCACCCGCAGTTCACGCCCGGCGAACAGTGCGAGCGCGATCGCCGCGCCGGCGAGCCCGCCGATGGTGCGCGGGTCGGTCCACCCGAAGTGCGGTCCCTCGATCACCGAATAGGTCAGTAGTCCCAGCCCGGCGATCGAGAGCAGCAACCCGGGCAGATCGAACCGCGAGACCGCGTGGGGCCGGGTGCCGGGAACCACCGCGATGATGGCGGCCACGGCCAGCGCCCCGATTGGCACGTTCACCCAGAACACCGATGACCAGCTGAAGTGCTCCAAGAGCCAGCCGCCCAGCACCGGCCCGATCGCCACCGCGACTCCGGACGTGGCCGCCCAGATGCCCACCGCCGCCGCACGCTGCGCGCGGTCGGTGAAGACGGTGACGATCAACGCGAGCGTCGCCGGGAACACCAGGGCCGCGAACGCACCGAGTCCGCCGCGGGCGACGATGAGCTCGCGGAGCGTCGAGGACTCCGCCGCCAGCGCCGACACGGCCATGAAGCCGACGATGCCGGTCAGCAGCATCCGTCGATGACCGAAGCGGTCGCCGAGGTATCCGCCGGTCAGGAGCAGTCCGGCGAAGACGAGCGTGTATGCGTCGACGATCCATTGCAGACCCGAGATTCCCGCCCCCAAATCACGGGCCATTGTGGGCAACGCGACGTTGACGATCGTGTTGTCGATCATCACGAGCAGTTCGGCAAAGCACAGGGCGCCCAGCGCCCACCACCGAGTTCGCATCTGAAACCTCCGTTAGTAGAGTGGCGATCCATTGTTATAGAACGTTGTTCTTTTCTAGTAGCACACAGTTCCAGTAGATTGTCAATATGGCCGCCACCCGCAGTACTCGCCGAACCCCAGCCATCGAGGTCAGGAGCAATCTCGTCGCCTCCGGGCGCCGAATTCTGGAACGTGACGGCGTTGCCGGCCTCACCATCCGGGCGGTCGCGACCGACGCGGGTGTCGCCCCGATGGGCGTCTACAACCACTTCGACGGCAAGGAGGGTCTGCTCGACGCTCTCGTCTCCGACGCGTTCGACGAGTTCGCCAGGCTCATCGCGGTCACCGACGACGATCCGCGGGTGCGCCTGGCGCACAGCGGGAGGGCATACCGCGAGTTCGCCACCACCTACCCCGTGGTCTACGCGCTGATGTTCTCCTCGGACTGTCATCCCGACGATGAGTCGGCGGGGAATGCCTTCGCCGCGCTCACCGAGATCGTGCGCTACGGGCAGGCGGGCGGGGTGATCGTGGGCGGCGACGCGGCCGCGCTGGCCATGCAGATCTGGAGTTGCGTACACGGGGCGGTATCACTGGAACTGGCCGCCAGCCATCCGCCCACCGTCGATGCGGTGGCCAACTACGAGCAGGTGCTCGGACTGATCGCCCGGGGGGTGCGGCCCTGATGCCGGAGCCGGAACCGACGGTCGAATACCGCATCGACGACCTGGCCCGGGCTGCGGGGACCACCACCCGCAATGTCCGCGGCTACCAGGACCGCGGGTTGCTGCCGCGCCCGCATCGTCGCGGCCGCATCGCGATCTACACCGACGCGCACCTGGCCCGGCTCAAGGTGATCAACGATCTGCTCCGGCGCGGCTTCACCATCCGCCACATCGGCGACTTCCTGTCCGGGGTGCAGCGTGGCGACGACCTCGCAGATGTGCTCGGTCTGCGTGAGGTGGTGGCCACACCCTGGGCCAGCACGTCGCGTCGTTCGGTGTCCACCGCGGAACTCGCCGAGATGCTGAACACCAGCAATCCCGCATATCTGCAGCGGCTCAACGACTTCGGGCTGATCCGTCCCGACGACTCCGCGAGCCCGCCGGCCGGCTACATTCTCCTCGACGAGGAGACCGTGACCGCGTACAGCAGACTGATCAAACGAGGACTGTCGCTCAGGTACATCCTCGACGTGCACGAAGCGCTCGACCGTGACATGGATGCGGTTGCGGCCACGGTGATCTCCGCCGGCCGTCGAGCCATCACCGAAGGTCGTTCGGACGGTTGGCTCCCCCAGACCACAGCCGAATCCGAATGGGCGACCGACCTTCTCGCCGAACTCAAACGCGCCGGCTCGATTTCGGCGCACAACGCGCTCGACCGGGCCCTCGACCGCGACATGGCCCGGCAGCTCGACGATTATCTCGGTCGCGCCCATGGCGACGAGAATGTTGCTACGGAACCACAATCGGGGGCAGGCCCGGAATCGGAATGACCACACGCGGACGTGGACGCGGTCGAGGAGCCGGAGCGGGGGGTGCCGGGCGACGGTCCGATGTCGCCGCCGGTGGGGGCGGCGGTGGTGGGGGCGGAGGCACGTAGGTCGCGGCGGGACGACCCGCCTCTGCGAGGTCGGCGAGATCGGCATACAGCGTTGTGGTGGAAGGCTTCTGAGACGGACTGGCCATCACCGTCGGTGACGCGGAATGCCCGGTGACGGCCACCGCGGTGGCCGTGGCCCCGGCAGCCAGCACACCCGCACCGATCACTCCGACGAGCACCTTGGTGCGAATCCGCGACCCGCGCGGCGACGACACCTGTTGGGGCCCAGCAGGTGTCGCGGGCACCGCTGAGTAAGCCAGGGTGGGCACCGCCACCGGCTCGATCCGGTCGGTCACCTCGAGGGCGTTCTCGTCGGGGCGGTCCGGCGCGATCTCGAGGTCGGCGGACGGCGGCCCGGCGGGGGCCACGTCGCAGTCAAGTGATTCGTCGAGAAGTGATTCGTCGGGGGCTACTTCGACGGGTGGCACGTCGTCGGCAGCCACGGGCACAGGCTCAGGCTCAGGCGAAACGTCGATGGGGATCACGCCGTCGAGCACGACGATCGGTACCGCGGTGACCGGGGCGAGCACGGCGGGCAACCCCGGCCAGCACGGGTGGCTTTCGGCCAGCACGAGCGCGTCGAGATCTCTGCCGTGATCGTGCGCCATCTGCTCGGCAAACGACGGCAGCCCTTCGGCCACATCGCGGGTGGCGTCGGCGAGGTCACGGCGCGTCACCCGAAAGAGCCGGACATGCTGCTGCCCCATGATGAAGGTGCCATCGGACTCCACCAGACGTGCACGCCCGCGTTCGGCAAGCGATCGCAACTCCGACCACCACTCGTCGTTCTCCGGCGTCTGCACGCGCCCCACCTGCACCAGGTGCTCGGCCACGAGTTCGTCGAGTTCAGCGGCCGCGGTGCCCGGGACGCGCCGTTCGTCGATCACCACTCCGTCGGCGGCATCGACGACGGCGACGTCGACTCCGGCATCGGTGACGACGACCAGCGCAAACGAGGTGTGCAGATCGGTGCCGCGGCGGCGCAGAAGGTTACGCGCACGCTCGACCACGGACGCGTCGAGGACGCGTGTCATCGCGGTCGTGTCATCACCCATTCGACTCTGTGATCCCCCATGGGCCGAGCGTCCCCGGCCCTCGACTGCTCAACCTAGCATGCGCTAGTGGTGCACCACCGGTGAGGCGGCGTCGGCTGATCGTCGAAACGGGGCTTGAGCAGCACTTCTCGGGGTCTGCGACGGTGCGCCGGTGGTGCCGCCCAGGGCGTGATAGGTCCACCCGGCGTGACGCCAGGTCTGCGGGTCGAGGCAACGCCTGCCGTCGACGATGACGCGTGCGCGCACCATGGGTTCGAGTTCGTCGGGCGTCATGTGCACGAACTCGGCCCACTCGGTGGCGATCACCACGACGTCGGCGTCGCGGACGGCGTCGGTGGCCGATTCGGCATAACCGAGGAGCGGATACATCCGGCGGGAGTTGGCGTTGGCCTTGGGATCGAAAACGGTGACCGCGGCACCGCGCAGCGCCAGTTGACCGGCCACGCTCAGCGCCGGGGAGTCGCGGACGTCGTCGCTCTCGGGTTTGAACGCGGCGCCCAGCACGGCCACGTTGGCGCCCAGCAGATCACGCGGGCACACCTGCGTGACGAGGTCGACCATGGCGGTACGCCTGCGCATGTTGATGGCATCCACCTCGTGCAGGAACCGCAGCGCCCCATGCGCACCGAGTTCCTCGGCGCGGGCGACGAAGGCGCGGATGTCCTTGGGGAGGCATCCACCGCCGAAACCGAGTCCTGCGTTGAGGAATCGCCGTCCGATGCGCTGGTCGTAGCCGATCGCGTCGGCGAGTGTGGAGACGTCGGCCCCGGCGATCTCACACAGCTCACTGATGGCGTTGATGAACGAGATCTTGGTGGCCAGAAACGCATTCGCCGAGGTCTTTACCAATTCTGCTGTTGCCCAGTCGGTGTGGATCAATGGTGTGCCGGAATCGAGGATCTCCCGATAGATCTCGCTGATCACCGCCACCGCGGACGTGTCGGTATCCAGTGGATCGGTGCCGATCACCATGCGGTCGGGGGTCAAGGTGTCCTCCACCGCGAATCCCTCGCGCAGAAACTCCGGACTCCACGCGAGTTCGATGGTGGTGTCCGCCGCGGCGCGCAGGGCGATACGCTGCGCCAGACCGGCCGCGGTTCCCACCGGGACCGTCGATTTGCCGATGATCAGGTGCGGCCCGCGCAGATGCGGCACGAGCGCATCGACCGCGGCGTCGACATACGAGGTGTCCGCGGCGTACCCGCGTGCGCGTTGCGGGGTTCCCACGCCGATGAAGTGCACGTTGCCGTGGGCCGCGGCGATCCGGTGATCGGTGGTGAAACGCAGACGGCCTGCGTCGATGTTGCGTCGCAGGATGTCGGCGAGGCCCGGTTCGAAGAACGGCACCTCGCCGGCGGCGAGGAACTCCACCTTGCCGGGGTCGACATCCACTCCGACGACGTCGTGCCCGAGTTCTGCCATACATGCGGCATGGGTAGCTCCGAGGTATCCGCACCCGATCACAGTGAGCTTCATATCTGAAGTGACTACGCGGGAGGATCTTCCGGCAACCAAAGCAGGCGTGGCCTGTCGCGGGCCGGTCGGTGAACTCCGTTACGGGAACGGTGAACAGAGGGCCAACTCAGCCGTCGTCGCGGATGAAGTTGAGGTAGGCCTTGGACGGGGTGGGGCCGCGCTGGCCCTGATACTTCGATCCGACGGCGGCGCTGCCGTAGGGATTCTCGGCCGGACTGCTCAGCCGGAACAGGCACAGCTGGCCGATCTTCATCCCGGGCCACAGCGTGATGGGCAGGTTGGCCACGTTGGACAGCTCGAGGGTGATGTGTCCGGAGAAGCCGGGGTCGATGAAACCTGCCGTCGAATGCGTCAGCAACCCGAGGCGCCCGAGCGACGACTTGCCCTCGAGCCGGCCCGCGAGGTAGTCGGGCAGCGAACACACCTCGAGGGTGGAGCCGAGGACGAACTCGCCGGGATGCAGCACGAACGGCTCGCCGGTGGCCGGTTCGACCAGCGTGGTGAGCTCGTCCTGGCGTTGCGCCGGGTCGATGTGGGTGTAGCGGGTGTTGTTGAAAACCCTGAAGAGGCTGTCGAGCCGGACGTCGACACTCGACGGCTGGACGAGAGCCGGGTCGAAGGGGTCGATCGACAGGCGTCCGGCGGAGACCTCGGCACGGATATCGCGGTCGGAGAGCAACACGTCTGCGAGCGTATCGGACCGGGTCGCCCGCGGCGGCGGGACGGGCTCGGCGACGCGGGGCCAACGGGCAGATGAACGGTCGGAGTCGCGTGCTGGGTACTTGAGGTCAGTCGGGTTCCAGGGGTCGCCGATTCAGGTCAGATGACCTATCGTCGTGCCCGGCGCCGGTCACGCGGCGCTTCCAACCGGTCACATAGCTTGTCGGGGAAAGAGAATATGGGCGCTCATTCGGGTCATTCATCGGCGTCGGCACATCGGCGGAAACGCCTGGGGCTGGTGGTGATCGGGGTGATATTGAGTCTGGTGGTGTCGTTCGGTGGCGAGAAGGGTGTGGCCGGTATCGCAGCGGCGGCACCACATTCCGGGCCCGCCCCCACACCGGGGCAACCACGGCCCGAGCCGCCGACGCCGGGCTCGACTCCCAAGGAGTGCGTCGGATCACGGTTCGCCACCTTCGGCGCGATCTACGACGCGATCTTCGACTCGCTGCTTCCGGTGCTGCCGCAGAACGTGCGGGACAGTTCGACGCAGATCAAGGCGGCGGCGCACCGCGACATGGACGGGATGCGGATCTCCACGCTCGCGATCTCGAATCATCCCTATGACATGGGAGCCAACGAGAAGTCGCCGATCATGACCTACCGCGAACCCATTTCGCAGTGGATCGTCACTCAGCTCATCAATGTTCGCAACGGCAAGACCGCCGACGCGATGACCGTGGAGAACCTCACGGTGGCCCAAGCGGTGGAGACCGTCTACCTCTATCTGTATGTGACGGTGCTGGTTCCGCTGACCATCGTGCGGCGCACCATCCCCTCGATCGCCACGGTCGCCGGCCCCATCACGGTTGGAACCCTGCTGACCCTTCCGATTCTCCTGGGCGTGTTCGCCACCAATCAGCTGTTCTCGGCGTTGAGCAAGGGCCTGGTGAACGCGTGCATCGTCTCGGTCACCAAGGAGCAGAAGGATCGCGCCGGAAAGCCGGTCAAGGATCTGCGCTTCGCGTGGGCGGTTCCCGGCATCGTCCGCGACATCGCCAACCAGGTCTCCATGGCCGACCCGCAAACCTGCCCGGCCATCGGCACGCTGCCGTTGTCCCGCATCGTGACCCGGACGTCGAACTACCTGCAGGCGATCAACCGAAACCCGGTCACCGACCGTCAGATCCGGCAGATCACCGGCCAGGTGCAGCAGTTCATGAAGACCACCCGAGTCAACCAGAACCTGATTCCGGCCGACCCGGCCGACTTCAACACACCGGAGTACGTGATCTCGCAGGTCGGCGTGCTGATCCCCTACGTCGGCGGCGCACCGCTGGACGTGGTGATCGGGTTGAACCACAACAAGAATCAGGGCGCCGACTTCGCGGCGACGCAACCGCTGTGGGATCTGTCGGTCACCAAGACGCTGACCGCGGCGTACTACGCGTACGCGCTCACCACTCACGTGATCGAGTTGGCGTGGGAGAACGGCGGAACCGATCCCGCGGCGTCGCTACTCAACGATCTGTTCCCTGGTCTCGGCATCACGTCGGACATGATCCCGCACGGCACAGGCATTCTGGGGGCACCCAACCTGTACGGACTCGTGGTGTACCACAACGTTCTTCGCTCGATGTGTTTGAGCGAGGACCGCAAGCCCGCCAAGCCGGGCACCGCGGTGTCGACGGTGCGCTGGTAGGGGTGCGCCGGGGGTGACGCCGCCCGCCTCTCGCGCCTAACGCACCACGCGTTCGGAGATCCGGAGGATCAGACGCGTCGGCACGAAACGGCCCATCACCGCGCCGATCCGGCTCTGCAGCCCGTCCACCACGCTCGGTTTGCCGGCATCGAGGGCGCGCAGCGCGGTGTCGACCACCTGCGTGGTGGAACGCTTGGCACCCGCCGCGGCATTGTCGGTACCGACAACATCGAAGAACCCGGTGTCGGTGGCGCCCGGGCACAATGCGAGCACACGCACGCCGCTCTGCTTGCCCTCCCACCACAGCGCCTCACTCAACGAGAGCACGTAGGCCTTGGTGGCCGCGTACACGGCCATCCGCGGAACCGGTTGGAAGGCAGCGGTACTCGCGACGTTGATGATGACTCCGGCGCCACGCTCGGCCATCTGGGCGAGGTATGCGGTGGTGAAGTCGGTGAGGGCACCCACGTTGAGTGCCACCTCGTCGCGAATGCGGGCGGGATCGTCCTCGGCGAGGAATCCGTGGGTACCGAAACCGGCGTTGTTGATGAGGATGTCGACGGTGAGTCCGCGTGCCTCGACGTCGGCGATCACCTTGTCGGCGGCGGCCGGCAGCGACAGGTCGGCGACGACGACCTCGGTGCGCACCCCATGTTCAGCGTGCAGGGTCTCGGCGAGCGTGGTGAGCTTGTCCTCGCTACGGGCCACGAGGATCAGCTGCGCACCTCGCGCGGCGAGGGCTTTGGCGAACTCCTCGCCGATGCCCCCGCTGGCCCCGGTGATCAGTGCCGTGCGGTTCTGGTAGTCCATGTCACTCCTTGGGTTGAGTCATGTTGTCTGCGTGCGTGATTCCGAGTCCATCAAGTGCGAGCCGCTGGAGAATCCCGGCGTAGTGGTGCAACGCTGCTGTCCGCTCGGCGGCCGGAATCGAGTCGACGATTCCCTTGATGCCGTCGAACGATCCCACCAGGACGGTGGCGACCGAAGTCGCGTCGATGTCGGCGCGCACCTCGCCGGCTTGTTGACCGGCGCGGAGAATGTCGGCGACCATGCCGATCCACTCGGCCATCGGCTTCTCGTATGCCTCACCGGTCGTCGACGATCCGGCCAGCTCACGTACGAGCCGGACGACGCTCCACGCTCCCGGGTCGGTGTCGAGCAGGTCGAGCATCGCCGGGATCAGGTCGGCGAGTTGCTCGGTGGGGGTCGCGAGTGCGAGGACGCGGCCCTGCACGTGCTGTACCCACCGCTCCTCCTGATCGTCGATGACCGCCTCGGCCAGCGCCGCCTTCGACGGAAAGTAGAAGTAGAAGGCGCCCTTGGTGAGACCGGACTCGGCGATGAGTTCACTGAACCGTGTGGCCTCGTAGCCCTTCTCGGCGAACACCCGTGCAGCCACCTGCAGGAGGTGACCGCGCGTGGCGGCACCCTTGGCGGTGGGTGGATGTGTCGGACTCACGCCGCCAACAATATACCGGCCGGTCGGTTTATACAAACCGGCTGGTTGGTTTCTTCCGTCGACAGCACCCGCCGAGGGCTACTCACCCGTGCCGCGGGCTGGGTTTGCTACTCTGTCGTTCGCGAGCATGGCTCGCACGCCGATGTAGTTCAATGGCAGAACATCAGCTTCCCAAGCTGAATACGCGGGTTCGATTCCCGTCATCGGCTCCGACGAAAGCCCTGGTCAGAGCGTTTTGACCGGGGCTTTCGTGGTTCGTTCAGATGATTCGGGGCCGCGCAGGGGCCGCACCTGTGTCGTTCACTGTTGATGTCGGGTTTGTCTGGCATCATCTGTGCGTGACTTACGACGGCGACATCACGGACGACGAAGACATTGTCGTATGGGCCATCGAAAGCGTGTTCTCGACAGGGAAGACGCCCGACGCGACCTACAACGCGCGTCTTGGAGTCGGACTAGAGGCCGCGCTGCGGGGCCACCTTCGTACGGCGTCGAATGCCGTGACCGTGTTCGGGCCGAGTAAGAGCGGAAAGACATCGCTGGTCGAGCGCGTGGTTCCTGTCGACGCTGGCTGCTGGATACAGGGCAGCGACGTCGAGACGATCGACGACTTCTGGGCGCTCATCGCCGAACAGCTCCAAATTGCTGCAGAGGTCACGAGCGAAACCACGAGTCAGACCGACAAAACAGATTCTGTGTCTGGAGAGGTGTCCATACCTTTCGTCAAGGGCGGACTACAGTCGGAGGATTCCTCCGGTGAATCAAATTCGACCTCCGCAACCTACCAGCTGCGACCCGAGGCTCAGGCAAAGGCGCTGTTAGCTAGGACACCAATCCCCATCATTATCGACGATTTTCATCATGTCGGGACCGGTATTCGTAAGAGAATCGCACGTTCAATCAAAGCACTCATCAGGCACACGTGCGTGGTTCTCATTGCAATACCTTCTCAGGCTTTCGATCCCGTACGGAACGAGCAGGATCTCAACGGTCGGATCAAAGCACTTCCAGTTCCGGAGTGGCAGGTCGACGAACTGTCGCTAATTGCGCAACAGGGATTCTCACTCTTGAATGTGGATGACCAGGGCGGCGCCCTAGCCAGCGAGTTGGCTCGGTACAGCTTTGGTTCCCCTCACATCATGCAGGAACTCTGCTACACAGTCCTGCGTGAAGGTTTCGGACTTATCGAGACAGTCAAACCTACCCGCTCCATCAACATACCGGACAATCTTCACGCCCTTCTCCGGACGGCTGCGACTGCGTCCGAACCCCCATTCTTCGAGAAACTTCTTGAGGGACTGCCGACGCGAGGAAAGGACAGAAAAGCGGTTCATCTGCATGGCATGGATGAGCCGACTGATGTCTACGGCGTCGTGATGAAGGCGCTGCAAGAATTGACACCTCCGATGCAACACTCCGTTCGTGACATCCAGAATCAAGTCAACCAATACACGAGCGAAACTGTAAAACGTGGACGTATAACCAGCGTGCTGCGTGGACTAGATAAAATTGCTCAAGCAAGCAAAGGCGATAGCGACCCGGCACTGTCATTCAAAGACGACAAGCTCTATATAGAAGACTCAGTGTTTGCTTTCTACCTAAACCATGGACCGTGGAAGACGCCGGTTCCAGCATAGCGGATCGGACATCCCGGAAGCACTGCACCAGTACATCACCGGCGCATCAGGACCCAACCCTCACGGTGCCACTGCACGATCGTCGAGGTGAACCGTCCTGGGTCTGGTGGAGACCGTGATCTCACCAGGAGAATACGGATATGGGAGCACCACGGAAGTTCGACCAGGAGACCCGTGAGCGG
>NZ_JBSFQF010000015.1:34492-89236 GCF_053588575.1 Gordonia sp. NPDC003429 | reverse complement strand
CCCGGTCCTTGAGTTCCTCACTGTACTTGCGTGGTGCTGCCATGCTCTCCATCCTTCACAGGTTCGAGAGCCTCCGACAGACCCGGGGCGGTTCAGATCGGCCAGGCATCGACCGGTCGGGGTTGCTCAGCGGTCGGGGTTGCTCAGCGGTCGGGGTTGCTCAGTTGGGTGCCGCACGCCGCGCAGGTATCGACGCGAGAGCGGCGAGGACCGCGGCACCGGCTGCCCCGATGATGACCCACAGACCGGGGCCGACGGCGCTGGCCGGCAACCACTCCGAGAACGGCGCGAGGTCGGGGTCCGCGGCGGCAACGGCCGCCCACGGATCGTGGATCGCGCGCGCGGCGAGCACCGCCCCCACCGCGCCGCCGGCGAGGGCGATGATCGTTCCCACCACCCACACCGAGCGGATGGCCATGAGCGCCCCGGCGACGACGAGAAGTACTCCGCCGATCAGTGTGAACGCTCCCGGTGAGGAGTAATCGGCGTCGGCCAGCGTGTCACCGGGAGCGGCGCTGTCCTTCAGCGACACCGATCCCAGACCGGTCACCGAGTATGTTCGAAGCCCCACGTCGTCGGTGAAAGCCACCCGGGCCCACTCGATCGAGCTGCCCACGACCATTGCGATACCCGCGAGCGCCACGATCGCCGCACACATGAGAACCGCCGCGCCGGTGCGTGATCGTGTTCTTCGGGCAGGCTCATCGCCGGTAGGCGGCCCCGCGGCCCGAGTCGACGGGTCCGGTCCGATGTCGGCCGTCGCGGGTGTCATGTCGGCGGAACCCGGTGCCGGCGCGCTGTAGGCCTGCGGCGCCGCATGCTCGGTGACCGGAAACGAACCGGGTTGGCCGTGGGTGCCGGAGTTCTGGGGACCGGTGACCGGGTGTGTGCGCGACGGTCCCGACACATAGAGCGGCGTGGTGGCAACCGGGTGGGACACGGTGGCCGGTTCGTCTCGGCGCGGATTCACCGACTGACGGCCACGAACCGCCAACTCGTACGCGAGCGAGCGGCAATCGGGATAGCGGTGACCCGGGTCCTTGGCGAGCGCGACAGCGAAAACCGGGTCGAGCGCGGCGAGTTCGGGGCGCGACCGGCTGATCCGCGGCGCCGGCCGACGCAAATGGGCCAGCATGAGCGCCGGAATGGCGTCAGCCGTGAATGGTGGTGCGCCGGTGAGAAGTTGATATGCCGTGCAGGCCAGTGAGTACTGGTCGGATCGTGCTCCGGCCGGTGCGCCCTCGATGATCTCGGGTGCGCAGTACGACAGGGTCCCGACCAGGGCGTTGGACGCGGTCAGTGACGTGCCCGGTGCGTTGGCCAGTTTCGCGATGCCGAAGTCGAGAACCACGACGCGATCGACCGAACCGCCGTCGGCGCGGGTGACCATGATGTTGGCCGGCTTGACGTCACGATGGATGACGTCGTGGGAGTGTGCGTAGTCGAGGGCGTCGGCGACTCGTGCGACCACGTCGAACACCTCGTGCGGCGCGAGGCGAGCGGCGGTGAGATCTTCGCCGTCGATGTAGCTCATGGTGAACCACGGGGTGTCCTCGGCCATACCGAAATCGTGGATGGTGATGATCCCGGGGTGCTCGAGGGTGGCCGTCGTTCTGGCCTCGTTGGTGAACCGTCGGGCGAACTCGGCATTGCCCACGCCGGCAACCGAGATCACCTTGAGGGCCTGCCTGCGCAGGAGATGCGGGTGCTCGACGAGGTAGACCTGGCCCATTCCGCCGGCACCGAGAGTGCCGATGACGGTGTATCCGGCGAATGAGGAGCCGGGTTGCAGTGTCATGGCCACGCCCCTGTGATCGGTGATGGCGGCGTCGTGGCGCAACCATGACACACCGGCGCCGGGGGCCGCCAGGGGTCGTCATTCGAACGAACCATGTGCCGCACCGGACTGCAGGGCCGCCGGGCCCGCAGGTCCGCTCCTGCGACGACTACGGTGAAACACATGCGCGTGGCCACCTGGAATGTGAACTCGGTGAAGCAGCGGATTCCGCGTCTGCTGCCGTGGCTCGACGAGCGCGCCCCCGATGTGGTGTGCCTGCAGGAGACCAAGCTCTCCGACGACGCGTTCTACACCGTGCTCGGACCCGAATTCGCCGACCGCGGTTATGAGTTCGCGCACGTCGGCCAGGGACAGTGGAACGGGGTGGCGATCCTCTCGCGCGTGGGTCTCGCCGATGTGCGACGCGGATTCGACGACGCCCCCGGCTATCCCGATCCGGCGTCGGAACCGGAGGCGCGTGCGGTGTCGGCGGTGTGTGGCGGGGTGCGCGTCTATTCGCTGTATGTCCCCAATGGCCGCGAGCCCGACTCCGATCACTACCGCTACAAACTCGACTGGCTCGACCGGCTGCGCGACGCGGTGGCACCGGAAGCGCCGACCAGCATGCTGTGCGGCGACATCAACATCGCGCCGGCCGACGCCGACGTGTTCGATCCCGCGGCCTACATCGGTCACACCCACGTCACGGTTGCCGAACGCGGCGCACTCGAGGACATCGAGGGACTCGGCCTGCGCGACGTGGTTCGTGATCGCTGGCCGGACGAACGCGTGTTCAGCTACTGGGACTACCGTGCCGGAATGTTCCACAAGGATCTGGGAATGCGCATTGATCTGATCCTCGCCGGGGCTGATGTGGCCCCGCGTGTGCGGGCGGCATGGGTGGATCGCGCCGCGCGCAAGGGCACCAAACCCAGCGACCACGCGCCGGTCGTCGTCGACCTCGACTCCGCACCCGACGGGGACATCGGGCCGATGGTGCCGCCGCCGTCGAATCCGGCTCGCAGAGGTGGCGCAAGGGTCGTTCTACCACAGCAGAAATAGCACGGACGACTAAAATCAAAGGTGTCTCTCAGGTTGTCTGGAGACCCCCGATCACATCGTGTGACCGTCGAATCCTGTTGTCTCGAAAGGCAGGGATCATGAAGCACATGTCCCGGCTCCTGGTGCTGATCGCCGCGATCACCGTGGCCGCACTGGTCGCCGGATTCACCTATTCACCCGCGCGCGCCACTCCGGCGTACGCGACGCCCACCTACGTCGCGCAGCTCGCGCCCGGTGGGTCCGTGGTCACCGCGCACCTCACCGGAGCCAGGTTCGCTCCGACCCCGGTCGGTGGCCAGGTCGCCATCCTGGACCGCGCCGGCGGCGTACTCGAGCAGGTCGCTCTCGTGACCGAACTGAACGGG
The DNA here is from genome assembly GCF_053588575.1 of Gordonia sp. NPDC003429. Taxonomy (NCBI): domain Bacteria; kingdom Bacillati; phylum Actinomycetota; class Actinomycetes; order Mycobacteriales; family Gordoniaceae; genus Gordonia; species Gordonia sp. NPDC003429. Next base: position 86,032 of record NZ_JBSFQF010000015.1, on the reverse strand, counting down.
GTCGCGGTGCCGCTGCGGGTCTCGGTGGGTGCCGACCGCTCGACCGCAACCTTCACCCCATTGCTCTCCGACGCCATGCTGGCGAGCATCCGGCAGAGCGCGCACCCGGTGTCGGGGAAGAAGGACAAGGCCTACATGAACATGATGTGGCACCTCAACAACGGCTGGAACCGCGGTAACGCCGCGGTGACCACCGCCGTCGGTGCTCTCATCGGCTTCGCCGTCGGGTTCTTGCTGATCGGCGGCTGGCTCATCACCACGCCCATCGGTGCCGCGATCGGTGCCGCGGTCGGCATCAACGCCGGCGACCCGAAGGCCGGCCAGTCGGTGCTCGACTGGATCAACACCCCGTAGCGCCGAGCCGCTTCGCTGATCGGCCCCGTCGACCGCCTGATCGCGGTCGGCGGGGCCGTCGACGTTCACCTGATCGGACGAATCCGGCGCACCCGACGGGGTTTCGCGCTGCCCGCTGTCGGTCCCCGCCGCTAGCATTCAGCTGCCTCTCAGGTTCGGGCCGTCGGCTTCGATCCGAGGCGTTGTCTGTTGTCGAACAAGATCGGGGAACCATGAGAAACCTTCACCGCGTCGTATGCGCGATCGCCGCGCTCACCGCAGCGCTGCTGATCATTCCGCTCACCAACGGATCTGCCAATGCGGCACCGCCCGCGCCGTACTTGTCTGCCGCGTTCGCCCCGGGCGGCACGAGTGTGTCGGCGTCCCTTCGTGACGGTGTCTTCCGTCCGAACGCGGCGAACACCGAACTGCAGGTGGTCGACCGCGGCGGCCGGGTGCTCGACGCCCTGCCCCTGGTCGGGGAGATCAACGGTGTGCAGGTACCGGTGCGCTACACCCTCGGCGGTGGCGGGTCGAGCGTGACGATCACGCCGGAGCTGACCGAGCAGCGGCGCACCGACATCCTCGCCGTCGCCACGGACGTCGCCGAGAAGAAGCCGGCCAAGCCTGCTCCCAAGCCCAAGCGACTCACCAAGCAGCAGCGCTACGACATCATGATGAAGGAGCTGCAGAAGGGCTGGAAGGACTTCACCCCGATCTCCACCCTGATCGGTGGTCTCATCGGATTCATCGTGTTCGGCTGGATCGGAGCCGCAGTGGGTGCCGCGATCGGCGCCTACGTCGGGTACCAGACCACCAACCCGAAGGCGTGGCCCGCCGTCGTGGCGTGGTGGAACACGCCCTAGCGCACGGATATCGCCGCGCACGCATCCAATGCGGCCGTCTTCCACCTGTGGGCCGGGTCCGGTTTCGAGCAACGGACCCGGCCCACAGTTGTGTCAGCATTCGAGGGTGACAAATCGCATGCCATCCGGTCGCCGGGACACGGGCGCCATCGCCGGGTGGCGCGGCATTCTGACCGAACGTCGGGGTGGTCCGCTGCCGCCACGCCGCGCCGCATCGCGGCTCTCGGCCTACGTGTACGGCAACATCCTGGTGCTCGCGGCCGTCGTCGCCGTCTCTCCCCACGACCTCGAGAGTGGGCACGCGTTCTGGATCGTGATCGGCACCGGAGCAACGACCTACGTCGCCCACGTCTTCGCCGACCTCGTCGCACAGGGCAGCATTCCCGAGGCGCACGGCGGATCGCACGACTCCGCACCCACCAACGCCGACCGTGACCACGTTCTCGGCGAATTGCGCGACGCAGTGCCCATCGTGTCGTCCGCGACGTTGCCCGCGCTCGCACTGGCACTCGGATGGTGGGACGTGCTGCCCACCGCGTGGGCCCAAACGCTGGCCGCCGCAGTGGTCGTCGTGCGCATCGCGTCGGCGCCGATCGTGACCGAACGGGTGCGCGGCAATCCGGTGGGCCTCGGATTGATCGTCGGCGGCCTCGTCGTCGCGGTACTCGCCGCCGCCGTGGTGGCCCTGAAGGTGGTCTTCGGTCACTGACGGCCTCTGCAGCGCGCCGCACGGGTGGTGATCTGCGCCGCGGCCGGCCTGATGTCGGGAAGAAACGTGATTCGCGGGGCGTTCCACACGACGTATTGGTCACCGCGCGTTCACCGTCTCGTGGACCATCGGTGAGCAGGTGGTTCCGTTTTTTGACCTCTAGAAACCGGATCGGTAGAGTAGATCGTCGGTGCCCGGCACAGTCGGGCGGAGTCCGCATGCCCTCGACGGGTCGGAGAACACCGACTGGTCGTCCCTCAACCGGGGGAGTAGGCATACAGACTGCCACGCGAATCCGCCGTCGGAACGATGACACGCCCGACCTCGGGGTAGCAATAATTACACTGACCAGCACGTATGTGCCGGTGGGGCGAGTTGTGGAAGCAACCAGATTTCGGCGAAATCGCTGAACTGCGCGCTTGCCCGGAGCACAAACCACGACACGACGACAACAAGAGGAAAGAAACTCACCAGTGCCAACAATCAATCAGCTGGTCCGCAAGGGCCGCCACGACAAGGCCGCGAAGAAGAAGACGGCCGCCCTCAAGGGAAGCCCGCAGCGTCGCGGCGTGTGCACCCGCGTGTACACCACCACCCCGAAGAAGCCGAACTCCGCGCTCCGGAAGGTCGCCCGTGTGCGCCTGACCAGCGCCGTCGAGGTCACCGCTTACATCCCGGGTGAGGGCCACAACCTGCAGGAGCACTCGATGGTGCTCGTGCGCGGTGGTCGTGTGAAGGACCTTCCCGGCGTTCGTTACCGCATCATCCGCGGCTCGCTCGACACCCAGGGTGTCAAGGACCGCAAGCAGGCCCGCAGCCGCTACGGCGCCAAGAAGGGGAACTGATAAGTCATGCCACGTAAAGGACCCGCACCCAAGCGCCCCCTCGTCAACGATCCGGTCTACGGTTCGACCCTGGTCACCCAGCTGGTGAACAAGATCCTGCTCGACGGCAAGAAGTCGACCGCCGAGCGCATCGTCTACCAGGCCCTCGAACAGGCCCGCGAGAAGACCGGCACCGACCCGGTGATCACCCTCAAGCGTGCGCTCGACAACGTCAAGCCCACCCTCGAGGTCAAGAGCCGCCGCGTCGGCGGTGCCACCTACCAGGTGCCCGTCGAGGTCAAGCCCGGCCGTGCGAACACTCTCGCGCTGCGCTGGCTGGTGACCTTCAGCCGTCAGCGTCGTGAGAAGACCATGGTCGAGCGTCTGGCCAACGAGCTGCTCGACGCATCCAACGGTCTCGGCGCGTCGGTCAAGCGACGCGAGGACACCCACAAGATGGCCGAGGCCAACCGGGCGTTCGCGCACTACCGCTGGTGAGAACGTGCCGCGCGTGAGGCATCGTGCCTCACGCGCGGCCCCAGCGGTGTCGGCCCCGGCCGTGTTGACCACGCAGTGTTGACCCCAGCCCGTTCACCCCAAGCCCCGTTCACCCCAGCCCCGTTCAACAGCTATTCCCGAAGGGAAACCACGTGGCACAGGAAGTGCTCAGCGACCTGAACAAGGTCCGCAACATCGGCATCATGGCGCACATCGATGCCGGCAAGACCACCGCGACCGAGCGAATCCTCTACTACACCGGTGTCAACTACAAGATCGGTGAAACCCACGACGGTGCCTCGACCACCGACTGGATGGAGCAGGAGAAGGAGCGGGGTATCACCATCACCTCCGCTGCGGTGACCTGCTTCTGGAACAAGAACCAGATCAACATCATCGACACCCCCGGCCACGTCGACTTCACCGTCGAGGTGGAGCGCAGCCTGCGTGTGCTCGACGGCGCGGTCGCGGTGTTCGACGGCAAGGAAGGCGTCGAGCCGCAGTCCGAGCAGGTGTGGCGTCAGGCCGAGAAGTACGACGTGCCGCGTATCTGCTTCGTCAACAAGATGGACAAGCTCGGTGCGGACTTCTTCTTCACCGTGCGCACCATCGAGGAGCGCCTCGGGGCCAAGCCGCTGGTGCTGCAGCTGCCGATCGGCGCCGAGGACGACTTCGACGGCGTCGTCGACCTGATCGAACAGCGGGCCATCACCTGGCGGGGCACCGTCGAGATCGGTGCCGAACCGACCATCGAGGAGATTCCCGCCGACCTCGCCGACCAGGCCGCCGAGTACCGCGAAAAGCTGCTCGAGACCGTTGCCGAGAGCGACGAGGCGCTGCTGGAGAAGTACTTCGGCGGCGAGGAGCTCTCCACCGACGAGATCAAGGGCGCGATCCGCAAGCTGACGATCGCCCGCGAGTACTACCCGGTGATCTGCGGCTCGGCCTTCAAGAACAAGGGCGTGCAGCCGATGCTGGACGCGATCATCGACTACCTCCCGTCCCCGCTGGACGTGCCGAGCGTCGAGGGTCACGCGGTGGGCAACGAGGAGGAGATCCTCTCCCGCAAGCCCAGTGCCGACGAGCCGTTCTCGGCTCTCGCGTTCAAGATCGCCGCGCACCCGTTCTTCGGCAAGCTGACCTTCGTGCGTGTGTACTCCGGCCACATCACCGCCGGTACCCAGGTGCTCAACGCCACCAAGGGCAAGAAGGAGCGCATCGGCAAGCTCTTCCAGATGCACGCCAACAAGGAGAACCCGGTCGAGGATGCCCGCGCCGGCCACATCTACGCGATGATCGGCCTCAAGGACACCACCACCGGTGACACCCTGTGCGACCCGAACGCGCCGATCGTGCTCGAGTCGATGAGCTTCCCCGACCCGGTCATCAACGTCTCCATCGAGCCGAAGACCAAGTCCGACCAGGAGAAGCTCGGCACCGCGATCCAGAAGCTCGCCGAAGAGGACCCCACCTTCTCGGTGCACCTCGACGACGAGACCGGCCAGACCGTCATCGGCGGTATGGGCGAGCTGCACCTCGACATCCTCGTCGACCGTATGCGTCGCGAGTTCAAGGTCGAGGCCAACGTCGGCAAGCCGCAGGTGGCCTACCGCGAGACGATTCGTCGCACCGTCGACAAGCACGAGTACACCCACAAGAAGCAGACGGGTGGCTCGGGTCAGTTCGCGAAGGTCATCGTCAAGCTCGAGCCGCTGGTGGACGCCGAGGACGGCGCCACCTACGAATTCGAGAACGCCGTGACCGGTGGTCGCGTGCCGCGTGAGTACATCCCCTCGGTGGATGCCGGTGCGCAGGACGCGATGCAGTACGGTGTGCTCGCCGGTTACCCGCTGGTCAATCTGAAGGTCACCCTGCTCGACGGTCAGTACCACGACGTCGACTCGTCGGAAATGGCCTTCAAGATCGCTGGAGCGCAGGCCCTCAAGGAGGCTGCGAAGATGGCGAACCCGGTCATCCTGGAGCCGATCATGGCCGTCGAGGTCACGACTCCGGAGGACTACATGGGTGACGTGATCGGCGACCTGAACTCCCGCCGTGGCCAGATCCAGGCCATGGAGGAGCGCAGCGGTGCCCGTGTCGTCAAGGCGCAGGTTCCGCTGTCGGAGATGTTCGGCTACATCGGCGACCTGCGGTCGCGGACCCAGGGCCGGGCAAACTACTCCATGGTGTTCGACTCGTACGCCGAGGTTCCGGCGAACGTGTCGAAGGAAATCATCGCGAAGGCGACCGGCGAGTAATCCACTCGCACGCGAGCTTTCACGACGCGCCGCACGGCGCGGCAACAACGTAAGAAAGAAAACCCCTGCTGGGATCCGCCCAGTAGAGCAACACAGTCCAGGAGGACAAACAAGTGGCGAAGGCGAAGTTCGAGCGGACCAAGCCGCACGTGAACATCGGCACCATCGGTCACGTCGACCACGGCAAGACCACCCTGACCGCGGCGATCACCAAGGTGCTGCACGACAAGTACCCGGAGCTGAACAAGGCCTCGGCGTTCGATGAGATCGACAAGGCTCCCGAAGAGAAGGCTCGTGGTATCACGATCAACATCTCGCACGTGGAGTACGAGACCGAGAAGCGTCACTACGCACACGTCGACGCCCCCGGTCACGCCGACTACATCAAGAACATGATCACCGGTGCTGCCCAGATGGACGGCGCGATCCTCGTGGTCGCCGCCACCGACGGCCCGATGCCGCAGACCCGCGAGCACGTGCTGCTGGCCCGCCAGGTGGGCGTGCCCTACATCCTGGTCGCCCTGAACAAGGCCGACATGGTCGACGACGAAGAGATCATCGAGCTCGTCGAGATGGAGGTCCGCGAACTGCTGGCCGCCCAGGAGTTCGACGAGGAGGCCCCGGTCGTCAAGGTGTCGGCGCTCAAGGCCCTCGAGGGCGACCCCGAGTGGGTCAAGTCCGTCGAGGAGCTCATGGACGCTGTCGACGAGTCGATCCCGGACCCGGTCCGCGAGACCGACAAGCCGTTCCTGATGCCCGTCGAGGACGTCTTCACCATCACCGGCCGCGGCACCGTGGTCACCGGTCGTGTGGAGCGCGGCGAGGTCAACGTGAACGAGGAAGTCGAGATCGTCGGCATTCGCGAGAAGTCGCAGAAGACCACCGTCACCGGTATCGAGATGTTCCACAAGCTCCTCGATTCGGCTCAGGCCGGCGACAACGCCGGTCTGCTGCTCCGCGGCCTCAAGCGTGAGGACGTCGAGCGCGGCCAGGTCATCGTGAAGCCGGGCACCACGACCCCGCACACCGAGTTCGAGGGCCAGGCCTACATCCTGTCCAAGGACGAGGGCGGCCGTCACACCCCGTTCTTCAACAACTACCGTCCGCAGTTCTACTTCCGTACCACCGACGTGACCGGCGTCGTGACCCTCCCCGAGGGCACCGAAATGGTCATGCCGGGCGACAACACCGAGATGAGCGTCAAGCTGATCCAGCCGGTCGCCATGGACGAGGGCCTGCGTTTCGCCATCCGTGAGGGTGGCCGCACCGTGGGTGCGGGTCGAGTCACGAAGATCATCAAGTGACGCACTGAACGAACAGCAAAGGCGCCCGGTCACGACAGTGGCCGGGCGCCTTTGTGTTGGCGTGGCTTCCCGCGCACCCATTTCCTTGCCGCGCATGTAATCCCCGACGCGGGAAGGAAATGGATCCGCGGGAACGGCTCGGACTCGAGTCAGGCCGCGACTACTTGTACCGCCACCCGTAGATCATGTCCATCAGGCCGGTCCCGCGGCCGGGGAGATTGCGGGTGCTGTTGAGCAGATACCAGGTGTTGGGCTGACCGGCGTAGACGACACCGATCGACTGGTAGTCCATGACCTCCTTGCCGGGCAACACCTGGTCGAGTTGCGCGAACAGGTTGGGCATCGTGCCGCGGTACTTCACCACGCGGAACTGTCGGGTGCCGCCGCTGAAATGAGGGTTGATGCGCAGCTTGTAGTTCGTCGACATCCAGTTGTTGAGGTTCGTCGGCATGTTCGGGATGGCCCGCAAGTCGGCGAGGGTGTCGGGATACACCTGCGCCAGATGGATGTGCAGTTGGTCCTGACCGCGTGTGTCGGCGGAGTTCACGCCGAGCGCGAAGGGTTTGGCCGGGTTCACCGCGACGTAGTTGGGGATCTGGAACCATGCGGCGCTCCACAGGTTGAGCTGGGAGCCGTTCTCCAGATACGGGCACTCGATGCCCTTGATGCGGTTGGTGGGTAGCAGCAGGAAGTCGTCCTTGAAGCCTTTGCTGTCGCCACCCTTGCGGATCGCGTAGTACTTGGGGTCCAACGGGTTCGGCTGGTACTGCGGTCCCGGTTGCACTACCGCCAGGTTGCTGCCCGGAGCCCATGGTTTGGTGCCCTTGACCTGTCCCCACAGGTATCCGCGGCCGGTGGTCTTGTCGCTGTAGTGACCGCAGGCATCGGGCGGTGCAGCCGACGCGACGCCGGGGACGCCCCCGCCCAACAGGGTTGTGATGGCGATGCCGGCGCCGAGGACGAGTGCGGCGAACCTGCTGCGGCGGGCGTTTCGACTCTGATGACCGATGTGATTCATGCCGGGCCTTTCGCCTCGGAGCGCCGGTGACGTGCGCCTCTGATGCGAGAGTGTGCCACCGCCACACACGGCCGGGTTGGGAACGGCGACATTGTCTGTTTTCGTTCCCACGGAGTTCGCGGAGCAATGACGGCCAAGTAACTCTAATTAACAACTTTCACATCTGCCACTTTGGTAACTGACGGGTCTCAATGTCGGAGACCTGTGGTCACGAGGCCTGGATCGACGGTGTGAGCGGCCCTTAATGTTCGTCCGTGCCTTCCTGTCTCCCGGGGCCGCGGGTGTCCGCGCGTCCGATCCGCGCCCGTCGAACCGTTGTCCTCGTGGTGCTGCTGAGCACCGTCCTGGCGGCGGGCTGGATCAATGCGGGTAGCGCGCATGCCGCCTGGTTCGGCCGGTTCTACGTCGGCGGCTGCGGAATGCCCGCCACCCCCGTCGACATGTGGACCCGCGCGGACAACTACAAGACCGTGATCGCGCTCGACGGTCTGCGCGCGACGAGCGACATGAGCGGGTGGCGACACGAGACCCGCATCCAGCGCATGGCCGATTCGGGCGTCAACGTCGTCGAACCCGTGGGTGGTCTGGCCAGCTTCTACTCCGACTGGAACACCGCGAGCCCGGGCAACAAGATCACCTACCGCTACCGCTGGACGTGCCGGCTGGACCGCATCATCTCCGAACTCGATGCCCGCGGACTGGCCGTGGGCCCCCGGCACAAGTACGCGATGATGGGAATCTCCATGGGCGGCAACGCCGCCATGATCTACGGGGCCTATCACCGCAACCGCATCTCGCACGTGTTCTCCATGTCGGGGTACCTGAATCTCTCCGCCCCCACCATGCGTGAGGCGATCCGGCTCGCGCTGATCGACGCCGGCGTCGAGGCCGGGGTGGGTCCGTTCAGTGCCGACGCGATGTGGGGGCCACCGTGGAGTAAACGGTGGGAAGGCAACGACGCCCTGGTGCAGTTGCCGCGGATGCGGGGAATGAAGATCAGGGTTGGGTCCGGGTCGGCCACCTGGGGCCGCTACAACACGAATGCGGTGGACTCGGTCAAGGGCACACCCCTGGAGGTCGCGGCACTCGCGCAGACGCGATCGTTCGAGGTTGCCGCCGCCCTGCAGGGCATTCCGATCACCACCGACTTCCCGAATGTCGGCACCCACACGTGGGGGTACTGGGAAGACATGGTGTGGCGCGCGAAGAACAGCAGGTGGTTCCACGACCACTGACGCCGATGCGCGCGTTGTTGGGGATGCGACGCGCGGAATCGAGACCGGCACCAGGCCGGTCGACGCCGATGTCACGCCCGTGACCGAGGATGGGAAGCGGTTGCCTGTCGCCAGCGCGGCCGCGGGCGTGACATCGACGGTGTACGACCAGTGTTTGACTATCGTTGAGCCAATGCGCATCCTGCACCGTCCCGTCTCCGGTTCCGGCGATCTCGCCTTGGCCGTCCGGATGTCGGGGCCCACCGACGCGGGGCCCACGGGTCCCAGGCTTACCGACGCGGTGGCGTCGGATACGGGGGTGCCGGTGTTGTTGGTGCACGGCATGGCCGGTGACCACAGCACCTGGCGGCGATTCGCCCGGGCTCTGCGCAGCGCGGGGCGGTCGGTGATCTCGCTGGATCTGCGCGGCCACGGCGGCAGCGCGCACGCCGACCGTTACGACCTCGACGACTTCCGCGACGACGTGCGATTCGTGCTCGACGAGGCACGGCTCGATCACGTCGACGTGGTGGGACATTCCCTGGGCGCCCACACCGCCCTGCGGGTGGCGATGGCAGAACCCGAACGGGTGCGCAACCTCGTCCTCGAGGAGGTGCCCCCGATGCCCCGGGACCAGCAAGACCTCGACGAGGAGATCACCACCGGCGCGGGCTTCGGTGAACGACTGCGCGGTCTGCGTGCATTGGTGGCCGATCCGCGCCCGGTGTTGCGCTTCGACCGCGGTGTCGCCGATCAGGTGGGCGCACAGTTCCGGCGGGCGGAGCCGCACTGGTGGGAACAGCTCTCGGTGGTGAACGGCCGCACCCTGGTGATCTCGGGCGGACCCCGCAGCTTCCTGCCTCCGCAGCATCTGCGCCGCCTCAGTGAGTCGATCCCGCGGGCCGGTTTCGAGATCATCGACGCCGGGCATTCGGTGCACCGCGATCGTCGGCAGCAGTTCGAGTCGGTTGTCGGCGACTTCCTGGCCGGGTGAGGCGGTGACCCGCACGCCACCGCCGGTGGCCGAACTGCTCGAATCCGCCGCTGTGGTGGCACTACCGCTGCGGAACCGCTTCCGCGGCATCCTGATTCGTGAGGTGATGGTGTTTCGCGGCCCGGCCGGCTGGGGCGAATTCGCGCCGTTCACCGAGTACGACGACGCCGAGTCGGTGGCATGGCTGGCCGCCGGTATCGAAGCCGCCTACCTCGGGCCACCCGCGGCGGTGCGTGACCGGGTTCCGGTGAATGCCACCGTCCCGGCCGTCCCCGCCGGTGAGGTGGCCGCGATCCTGGCGCGATACCCGGGCGCGAGTACCGCGAAGGTCAAGGTCGCCGAACCCGGGCAGGATCTCGACGACGACGTCGCACGGGTTGCCGCCGCGCGCGCGGTGGTCGACCGGGTGCGCGTCGACGCCAACGGGCACTGGTCGGTGCCCGAGGCCATCGCCGCGATCCGCGCGATCGGCGACGTGGAGTACGTCGAACAGCCCTGTGCCACAGTCGAAGAGCTCGCCGCAGTGCGTCGCGCGGTGGACGTGCCGATTGCTGCGGACGAGTCGATCCGCAAGGCCGCCGACCCGATGCGGGTGGTGGCCGCCGACGCCGCCGACGTCGCCGTGCTCAAGGTGGCGCCCCTCGGTGGCATGCGGTCGGTGGCGCGGCTGGCCGAACAGATCGGGCTTCCGGTGGTGATCTCCAGTGCGCTCGACAGTGCGGTCGGCATGGCTGCCGGAGTCGCCGCCGCCGCGGCGCTACCGACTCTCGACCACGCCTGCGGGCTGGGCACGGGAACGCTGTTCACCGTCGATGTGGGCGCGGGGTTCGTTCCCGAATCCGGAGACGTGGTCCCGCGATGGTTCGGCTCCGACGACCAGGTCGCATCATCGACGCCGCGGGTGAATCCCGATCGGGAACTCTGGTGGCGCGAGCGACTGATTCGCTGCCACCGGCTGTTGGCGTCAGCGGGGTAGGACCACCACCGGTACGGGCGAATGCCGGACGATCTTGCTGGCGCGCGACCCGATGAACACCTGCGCGATCAGGCCTTCGCGCGTACTTCCGAGGAACAGCACCTCGCCCTCGATCCACTCGGCCGAATCGAACGCCTCACGCCATCCGCGCCCCGAGGCCACCAGGCATGGTGTGTCGGGGTCGATCACTCCCTCGTCCCGTAGCCGCTGCTGTGCCTGTCCGGACTGGTCCTGCCATTGCGCCAGCACGACGTCCTCGCTCGACAGCCCCACGAGCGGCGGATACATCGCGCCGCCGCGCACCGCAAAGGTGATCACCCGCAGCGGCACACTCATCCGGTCGGCCAGTTCGCGGGCGCGGGCCACCACGGCGATGGCGTCGGGTCCGCCGTCGGCCAGGGCGACGGTGACCCGTTTGAGCTGACCGTCCTTGGGGGAGCGGTAGCCGCGGGGGCTGATGCCGACGGGGACCTTCGATCGATGCAGCAGTGAGTCGGCCGTCGCGCCCGGCTGGATCTGCCCCAACTGGCTGTCACCGGTCGAACTGATCACCAGCGCAGCGGCGTTCACCTCGTCGGCGAAGGCCATCAACGCCGACGACGCGGTGCGGTGATCGAGTCGCTGAAACCTCCACTGGAGGTCCGGCGGATAGATCTCCATGTACTCGGTGACCTCGGTGCGGGCGCGCTCCACCACCTGATCGGTCCATTGGACGAACTCGGCGTCGACCTTCGCCGGCGACGGCGTGACCCACGGCTTGGGCACCACGGTCGCGACGATGAGTTCGGTCTTCATGGCCTCGGCGAGCATCGCGCCGAGTTGCACACCGCCGAGGCCCCCCTCGCCCTGCACGTACCCGACGACGATACTCACCGGATCACCCCTACTTCTTCGCGATGGAGATGACGCACTGCTCGTCCCCGAGGTGAATCTCGGCGGTCATCGGCGTTTGCGTCGGCGATGTCTTCGAGTCACCGAGGTCCTCCTGGAGGCTGAACCTCGCCGAGTAGTTGTCGCCACCGGTCGCCTTCGGCAGATCCTCGAGGCCGACGCTCTCCGGGTCGTAGGTGACCCCATCGAGGAAGGTGCCGCTGCCGGCCTTGAGCGCGTCGACGTTCTGCCGCGCCGGGCTGCCCGCGCACGACAGATCTTCGGCAGTGCCCCAATCCTTGTCGTTGACCGACTTGATGTAGTCGGTGAGCAGCGCACTGCCGTCCTTGAGGGGTGCGCTGGCGGCGGTGTGATCCTGATGGTTGTAGATTGCCGCGAACACGAACCCGACCACGCCGATCACCACGACGATGCCGGTCCATGTCTTGAACCGCTGGCTGAGTGGTTGGCCCCCGCCGGCGACGAGTTCCTCGGCACTCAGCTCGTTGAGGCGACTGTGTTTGCGCCCCCAGAGGAGATAGAACGCAACGAATACCAGGACCCACAGTGCGAAGGCCAGATACGTCACCAGATGAAGACCGGACAGGATCCACAGGCAGGCCGCGATCGAGAGCAGCGGAGTGATCGGATAACCGGGCACCTTGAAGCTGCGGGGCAGATCGGGCAGCTTGTTGCGCAGGATGAGCACACCGGCCGACACCACACTGAATGCCACGAGGGTGCCGATCGACACCATGTCGATGAGCTTGCCGATGGGGAGCAACCCCGCCAGGACTCCGACGACCACGGACACGACCACGGTGTTCCACACCGGAGTCATCGTCTTGGGATTGACGTGTGAGAACTGCTTGGGCAGCAATCCATCCCGACCCATGGCGAACAGGATGCGGGTTTGGCCGTAGATCACCACCAGGGTCACCGAGAAGATCGAGATCACCGCGCCCGCCGCGAGCACGGTGCCCGGCCAGGTGGATCCGGTCACGTTCTCCACGATCACCGCCAGTCCGGCGTCGGCCTGTTCGGGACTGGCGAACTTCGGCCAGGCCTGCGCGCCGATACCCGAGACCGCCACCAGCAGGTACACGGTGATCACCACGATCAGTGCGCCGATGATGGCTCGCGGCATCGCCTTCTGTGGATTGCGCACCTCGTCGCCCGCAGTGGACACCGCGTCGAGGCCGATGAAGGAGAAGAAGATCGCACCGGCTGCGGCGGTGATGCCGGCGGCACCGAAGGGGGCGAAGTTGGCGAAATGGTCGGCCTGGAAGGCGGTGAAGCCGATCGCGGAGAAAAGGACCAGCACGAACAGCTTGATGCACACCATGATCGTGTTGGTGCGCGCCGACTCGCTGGCCCCACGCACCAGCAGCAGGCAGCAGAGGGTCACCAGGATGGCGGCGGGAAGGTTGAACACGCCCGCGGGCACGTCGCCGTCGGGCCACGGTGACTGGGAGAGCGCGGTGGGGAACTGGAAGCCGAAGAGATTGTCGAGCAGTTTGTTCAGATAGCCACTCCACCCGACGGCGGTGGCCGCCGCCGACACACCGTATTCGAGGAGCAGACAGGCGCCGACCGCCACCGCGATGATCTCACCCAGCGTCGCATAGGAATACGAGTAGCTCGACCCCGACACGGGGACCGACGACGCCATCTCGGCGTAGCAGATCGCGGCCAGGCCGGCCGCGAAGCCCGCGAGGAGAAAGGAGATGATGACGGCCGGTCCGGCGTCGGGGACGGCTTCGGGGAGAACGAAGAAGATACCGGTGCCCACCGTGGCGCCGACGCCGAACAGGGTGAGCTGGAAGGTGCCGATACTCCGTTTGAGGTGCTCCTCGCCCTCGCCGGTTCCCGGAGCGCCCTCACCCTCGACGGGTTTGCGCCGGAAGAAGGTCGTGCTCAGCGACTGGGCTTGCCGACTCTCTGTCATCGAGGGCCTCCTTAGAGAACGATGAGTAAATTGTGCACACACCACCCACCGCGCGCACCACGAAACGCAAATTGCACATCCTCACCAAGGAGGGCGATGCCGACGACGACGTCGCGAGAGTCTGACCCGATCGTGCGCGACCGTGACGCGCGCCGAGCGTTGCGGCGGGCCGTGGACGATCTGACCGACGCGCGGGGCCGCGCCGGACTCGGCCGGCGAGTGCCCGCCGCCTGGTGGGCGGTGCTGGTGCTCGGTGCACTCGCGGCGCTCGTGGTGGCCGTCGCGGGGATCGTGTCGTGGGTGTCGGTGACCGGGGCCCATTCCGACGCCGACTACAAGCGCGCGGTCGCGACGGAGATGTCGCTGCTGTTGGGGCCCGACAGCACCGATCCCGGCCAGGTGCAGCGCATTCTCGACGGTGCCACCGGCACCTTTCACGACGAGTTCGCCCAATCCGCGCAGTCCTACACCGAATTCGTCGAGCGCACCGGCACCGTCGCACATGCCACGGTCACCGGGACCGGCGTGGCGGCCCGATCGGGCGACGCGGCGACCGTGCTCGTCGCGGCCACGGTCATCTATCGCCCATCATCGGCGGGTCAGGTGTCGCCGTCACGGGATTTCCGATTGCGGGTACTGGTCACGCCGGAGGACGGCCGGCTCAAGGTGGCGGCGGTGCAATACCTGCCATGACGACATCGAGCGAGGGGGGAGGTGTCCACACCGGCGGTGGCGCGATCATCGAACCGCGCCGGGGCGTCGTGCTCGGTGCGGTGTCCGTCCTTGTCGTCGTACTGCTGTTGACGGGTGTGGGGGTGCTCGGGCGCACGGTCGCCGGGAACAGTGCAATCGAGGGCAACCGCGCCGAACTGCGCGCACAGGCCGGTGTGATCGTGCAGGCGGTGTTCAGCGTCGACGGCTCCCGCTGGCAAGCCGACCGCCGGCACGCGCGGCAACTGGTCACCGGTGATTTCGCCGACGTGCACGCCGCGCAGCTACAACAGCCACCGTCCGACGGAATCGCTTCGGTCACTTGGCATGTCGAGGAGGTGGCGCTGATCGGTGTGGGCGTCAGCGATGCCACCGCGCTGGTCCGCGCCCGGATCGCCACCACGCCGAAGGCGGGCTCGGCCACCGAGGAGGACCGGACGTTGCGCACCGCGTACGTCGAGAGTGGCGGCCGGTGGCGTCTGGCCGCGGCCGAGGTGCTCGAGTGACCGACACCGATGTGCGGCAGACACAGGCGCGGGTGGACGAGGCCACTCGTCACGCCAGGCTCGCCCGGATCGAGGCGGCCGCCGACCTGCGCGCCCGCGGTCGACGTCGGTCGCGGATCTTCCGCTGGATGCTCGGGTGCCTTGCACTGATCGCAGCTTTCGCCGTCATCACGCTTGTGGTCCTCGCGGTGGTCGATGCCCGGCAGGATCGCCGGGCGCGCACCGACGACGACGTCCTCACCTCGGCACGGGCCGCGGTGACCACGATGCTCACCTCGTCGCCCGCCGACGCGCAGCGCTACCCCGACCGGGTGCTCGCGGTGACCACCGGTGACCAGCACCGCAAGCTCGAACGGTCACGCGACGCGCTGATTGCCGCAGTCGCCGCCGAACCGGCTGCCACTACCGGACAAGTGATGTCGGCGGGACTGATCGCCGACCCCACCGGTGACGGCGAGGGGGCACACGCCCGGGTGCTGCTCGTGGCGCAGGCTTCTGACCCGCAACTCGTCGGGGGCGACCCGGCAGCCAACCGCATCACGCTGTCACTGGAGATGACCCGTACCGGCGGCGCCTGGAAGATCGCCGAGGTCAACGGGCTATGAGTCGATGGTCGACGGTGTGCGCCCGGGTGCGTGCGGTGTGGTGCCCCACCCCGCCGGCGCGGCCGCTGGTGACCCATCACCGGTTCACCCGCGCCGACCGGCGCAGGATCGCCGCCCTGCTCACCGTGATCGGCGTTGCGGCGCTGGTGGCGGTCGGCGCATGGGCGGGCGCGCGTGCCGCACGGCCCGCTCCCGACGACGCCACCCGGGCGGCGGTGCTGCGCGCCGCCGACGCCGGGATCGCGGCGCTGATGACCTTCGGTCCGGCCGACACCGCCGCGCACCGGGAGCGGGTGAGCGCGCATCTCACCGACCCGCTGAGTGTTCGCTACGCCGCGGAGGGCAACGACGCCGTGCTCCCCGGGTCCGTCGGATCGCAGGTGTCGATGTCGGTGCGGGTGCTCGCGTCCGGGGTGGAGCGGTATTCGCCGGACACCGCGCGCGTGCTCATGTTCATCGACCAGCGGGTCAGCGCGCCGAACGGTACGTCCGCACCGGAATCGGCGACGCGCGCCGATGAGCCGGGGGCAAGCGATGTCGTTGATCGGGCCCCTGTCGCGCGCCGGGTTTCGATGCGTAATGTCGACGGAACATGGTTGGTGGCCGACGTCACACCGGTTGCCCCGGGTCGCTGAGCGACCCGTCGACGCATGAGGGGGACAGATGACCGAATCATCGGCAGGCGTGGTGGTGGTGGGCGCCGGACTGGGCGCCGCCCGGCTCGCCGAGACGCTACGCACGCGTGGATACGCCGGGCCGATCACCGTGATCGGTGCCGAAGCGCATCCTCCGTATGACCGTCCGCCGCTGTCGAAGTCGGTGTTGCTCGGCAAGGACGAACGCGTCGACCTCAAGCCCGACGACTTCTATACCTCCGCGACGATCACCCTGCGCCTCGGGCAGCGCGTGGTCGCGGTGTCGCCCGGACACAAGACCGTCACCGTCGAACACACCGACGACCCGTCGCGGGTCGAGACCGTCGCGTACGACCATCTCGTGCTCGCCACCGGACTGCGACCGCGGCAGCTGCCGAATCTGCCGGCCGGCACCACCGGGGTGCACGTCCTGCGTACCTACGACGATGCTGTTGCCGTGCGCGCAGAGATCGACGCGGCGCGGACCGCGGTGGTCATCGGCGCGGGATTCATCGGGTGTGAGGTGGCGGCGAGCCTGCGCTCCCGTGGACTCGACGTCACCCTGGTCGAACCCGCACCCACCCCGCTGGCCGCCGCGTTGGGCACCGGGATCGGGGCACTGGTCAGGCGCATGCATGAAGCGCATGGCGTGCACGTGCGTACCGGAGTCGGTGTCAGCGACATCCGTGTCGGCGACGACGGCGCGGTGTCCGGCGTGCGGCTCGACGACGGCACCGATCTGCCCGCCGACCTCGTCGTCGTGGGGATCGGCTCGGCGCCTGTGGTGGACTACCTCGACGGCTCGGGTGTCGAGCTCGCCGCGCGCGAGGTGGGCGGCGGCATCGCCTGCGACCCAACCGGACACACCAGCGCCGACGACGTGTACGCGCTCGGTGACGTCGCGAACTGGAGGGGTGCGGAAGAGGCGGGCGCAGAGGGGACGCCGCGTCGCGTCGAACACTGGAACCACACCGTCGAGCAGGCCGCGATCGTGGCCGGCCAGATCACCGGCGCCGACGCGGTCACCGCGGCGGTGCCCTACTTCTGGAGCGACCAGTTCGATCTGAAGATCCAGCTGATCGGCGATCCGCGTCCCGACGACGACGTGCACATCGTGGACGACGACGGCACCAAATTCCTCGCCTACTACAGCCGCGACGGTGTGCTCACCGCGGTGATCGGTGCGGGCAAGGCCGGCGCGGTGATGAAGTCGCGCGCCAAAGTGCAGGCACGGACCCCGATCTCCGACCTGGTGTAGCGGCAGTGGCCCGGCGTCCGTCGGCGCACGACGTGAGCGCTGCCATCGAACTGCTCGCCGATCCCGATCGTGCCGCCGGCTCGGCACGCTTCTTCCAGGCCTTCCCCGGCGGTTATGGCGAGGGTGACGAGTTCCTGGGCGTCACGGTGCCCCGGTTGCGGGCCGCGGCCAAGGGTTTCCGCGGTATCGGCCGGGATGCCGTGACCGAGCTGCTGGGTTCGCGTTTCCACGAGATCCGGCTGACGGCACTGTTTCTCATGCGCGCCGAGTTCGACCGCGCCGATGAAGCCGCTGCGCAGGCCTGGGTCGGTGACTATGTGGCCGCCGTCCACGCCGGGCAGGTGAACAACTGGGACCTCGTCGACTCGTCGGCCGATCCGATCCTCGGTGAGTGGCAGTACCGTCGCGCCGATGTGGGGCCGCTGCGGGAGTTCGCGAAGACGCCCGCGCTGTGGCATCGCCGGGTTGGGGTGATCGGCACGTTCGCGTTCATCAAACACGGTGATGCCGACGCGCTGCTGTCGGTGGCGCCGCTGGTGATCGCCGACCACCGGCCACTGATCCAGAAGGCGTTCGGCTGGATGTTGCGGGAGATGGGCAAACGCGTCGACGGCGCACTGCTCACCGGCTACCTCGACGACCACGCAGCGCAGATGGGCCGTACCGCACTGGGGTACGCCGTCGAGCGATTGGACCCGGAGCAGCGCAAGCATTTTCGGTCCCTACGCTGATCCGTCCGGGAGGGGCGCGGGTGGGGCAGGGGCGGTCAGGCGAGTTGATCCGACCGCAGCATGCGTTCGCGCAGGCTGTCGTAGATCGGCGCCGAACGCATCAGGGTGGCCACGATCACCGCCGCCGCGCCGGCAACCAGCATCGGAATGGTGACCTCGGTGACCGTCGTCATCTCGATCACCAGCACCACACCGGTGAAGGGTGCCCGGACCGCGGCCGCAAAGAGGCTGGACATGCCGACCAGAACGAGCGGGATCATGAGCTCGCGGCCGAAACTCGGCGACGCGAATTCCATGATGCGGCCGGCAAGCAGGCCGGTGAGCGCGCCGAGTGCCAGCAGCGGCGCGAACAGGCCGCCCGGTGTGCCTGCCGAATAGGACAGTGGACCGGCGATGAAGCGCACCGCCAACAGCACCACGATGGCGAAGAACGCGTAGTGGTATCCGTCGAGCGCGCGCTGCGACACCGAGTCGCCGCCGCCGGTCATCTCGGGAGCGAATAGCAGCACCGCGCCGATCAGCGCGCCGATGCCGGCCGACTTGACCGGCGCCGAGACTCGGGTGATCGCGTCGAACCACGCCAAACACCTCATGACGAGCCAGTTGTACGCGACACCCATCAGCCCCAGGATCGCACCGAAGACCACGAACAGTGGCACCAACCAGAGCGAGGGGGTGGCCACCGATTGCACACCGAAATCGGGATGATCGCCCAGGATCAGCCTGCTGCAGCCCACCCCGATGGCCACCGCGGCCAGCGTCCACACGATGGTGCGGACACGAACCTCCTTGGCGATCTCCTCGAACACGAAGAACGCGGCACCGATGGGTGCGTTGAAGGCGACCCCGAGACCCGTGCCCGCCAGGACTGTCTGCAGGTGACGTACTTCGGTGTTTCCGGCGCGTGCGAGGCGTCCAGCGGCCGTGCCGATCGCGGCCGCCATGTGGACGGTGGGTCCCTCCCGGCCGAGTACCAGGCCGGCGACGCCGACCGACAGCAGGCCGCCGACGAAGCGCGCGGGTATCACCCACAGGTCGGGCGGCTCGGCCTCACCTCGCTCCACCGCCTCGACGTGCTGGATGCCGCTGCCCCCGGCGCGGGGTACCCACACCACGATTTGTGTCGCGGCCGCTGCCGCGGCCGCCGAGATGAGAACCGGAACCGCCAACCCCCAGGGCTGATGATGCACCGACCAGTCCACGATGTCGCCGCGCCACTCGTCGGCACGCATCAGCATCCAGCGAAACGCGCCGCCGACGAAGCCCGCGACGGCACCGGCCGCCGCAGCGATCAGGGTCAGCCAGATCAGCGAGCGCGCGTCGAGGCTCTCCGAGTCGGGGCGATGCAGACTCCGGTGCCTCGTGAGGTCGGTCTCCTGCGTCCCCTCGGAATCCGGTGATGTCCCCTCGGAATCCGGTGATGTCACAGCGTGGATCCGGAAAGGCACCCACGATCGGCCATCAGCCGCGCCATATCCGGATGGCCGCGGCGATCATCGGGATCTGGAGTGGCAGACGACCGATGGCGATCGCACGATAGGGCGCGGGCTTGCGCTGCCACATCCGCGCCATGTTGACGTTCGCGGGAAACACCGCGACGAACAGTGCGGCCGCCGCGGCACCGGAGAGGCGGCGAGTGCGCGAGCCGAGTAATCCGGCACCGATGGCGACCTCGGCCGCACCCGAGGCATAGGTGAGGCTGCGTGCGGACGTGCCGGTGGCATCGGTGATCTCGCGCGGGACGATCGAGTCGAACGGTGTGGGCGTCACGAAGTGCAGGGTTCCGGTGGTCAGCAGAAACGCCGACATCACCTGTGCGAGGCGCTGCGGGGAAACGTTGGAAAGCATTCAGAACTCCACGTGAAGTCGTTCGGAGGTGGGATGTGCCTGACAGCCGAGGATGTAACCGTCCTCGATGTCTTCGGGGTCGAGCGCACCGGGATTGTCCATCTCGACGCTGCCCTCGGTCAATGTGCATGCGCACGAACCACATTCGCCCTCCTGGCAGGAGTACGGGGCGTCGAGTCCCGCGGCGAGCATGATGTCGATGAGCGATCTGCTGCGCGGCCAGCGCAGCTCGTGGGACGCGCCGTCGAGCTCGACGACCACTGTGGCGGCCTGCGCCTGCTCGGTCTCGGACACCTCGCCGAGGTCCACGTCGGCGAACGGGTCGCCCGAAAGCGAGTTGTACACCTCGGAGTGCACGTCGTGGTGGGCGAAGCCCGCGGCATCGAGCGCCGCGTGGACGGCATGCATGAATGGGCCGGGCCCGCACATGTAGGCCGCGTAAGCGGTGAATGGTCGGAACACCGTCGTCAGGAGTCGCTCGGTGGGTAGACCCTGCAGCGTCTCCAGCCAATGGACGACGGTCAGGCGGTCGGCGTGGGTCTGCTGGAGTCCACGCAGTTCCTCGGCGAAGATCACATCGTCGGGCCCACGATTGGCGTAGAAGAACACGACCGGCGCATCGCCGGAGGCGAGTGCGGATTTCAGGATCGACATCACCGGGGTGACGCCGCTGCCCGCGGCGATGAGCAGCAGGGGTTCGTTGAGCCTGCGTGGGGTGAACACCCCCGACGGGGGGAGGACCTCGACGGTGTCCCCGGCAGCGAGGTTGTCACACACCCAATTCGAGCCGTAGCCGTCGACGGTGCGCTTGACGGTGACCTTGGGGAGGTCGTCGACCGACGGGGCCGACGCCAACGAGTAGCAGCGCGCCACCGAGCCGGTCTTGTCGCTCGGAATGCGCAGCGTGAGGAACTGGCCCGGTTTGTACTCGGTGAACGCGTCTTTCGCGGTGTCGGGGATCTCGAACACGATCGAACGCGCGTCGGCGGTCTCGTCGATCACGCGCGCCACCGTCAGGATCACGCTCCGCGAGCCGTGAGGGGTCAGTTCGGCCATGTCACAAACACTCCACACCTCAAAACTAGAACACGTTCTACTTGTAATGCCAATTCCTCCCGAGTCCTGCGTGCGGGAGATCGGGCCGTCACCGGATCAGGGTAGTCGGTCACGGTTGGCTCAGTGCAGCGCCCGCAGGCCGTCGGACAGCGTGGTGCAGCCGTCGACGATCAACGCGGTCAGGTCGGCGTCGGCGTCGGCGAGCCATTGTTCGTAGGCCGCAAGTGCGGTGCCGAGGCAGAGCCAGCCGATCGTCTGCGGGATGTGGTGACTTTCTGCCAGGCCGAGTCGCGCGGCGCAGAACTCTGCCACCACTTGACGCCACTCCGCGTACATCAGCATCGAATGTGCCTGCAGTGCCGGAACTCCCAGCAGCAACGACATCCGGCGGCGATGACTTCCCGCCTGTTCGGCCGGAACCCGATTGAAGCTCACCAACGCCTCGGTGAGGGCGTCGGCTATCGGAAGGTCGGCCGGGATGGCGGTCAGCAGCGCGCGCATGTCGTCGAGGTGGGCATCGAAATCGCCCCAGGGAATGGCGTTCTTCGACGGGTGGTACCGGAACAGCGTGCGGCGCGCGATGCCCACCGCGTCGGCGATGTCGTCGACACTGGTCTCGTCGAATCCGCGCTGCGTGAACAGGTCGATTGCGACGGCGCTGATCTGGGCCCGCGTCGTGATCGGCCGTCGCCCGGGCGCCGCCCGTGCGTACGTGGCAGGGGCGGTCGTGGCGGACTCCGGCGGGCTCATGGGTTACCTGTCCACCCGGATAGTTCTCGACTGGGGACTGTTTTATGCACCGGGTGCCATTATAGTGTGCAGTGATCCACTTCACTTGATGATCAACAGGAGGTCCAGATCATGGCAGATCACACAACCACGCCGGCGCAGGACGCGACGGTCCCAGCCGACGTCGACGCGGAACTCGTCACCGAGTCGCTGGTCGAAGAGGTCTCGATCGACGGGATGTGCGGGGTCTACTGATGTCCGCACCGACATCGAACCCGACGGCCGGTGGCAGCACTGTCGCCGGCCGCCGGCCCGTCGATTCGCCTGATGTCGCAGGGTTCGACGTCACCGCCGCGTGGCGGCTCAATCCGAAGGTGGCGCTGCGGCCCGAACCCTTCGGTGCGCTGCTCTACCATTTCGGCACCCGCAAGCTCTCGTTCCTGAAGAACCTGACGGTGGTCGGCATCGTGGCGTCCCTCGCCGATCACGACAGCGCGCAGGATGCGCTCGTTGCTGCCGGCGTGAGTGCGCCCCCCGAACGTGCGCTCTACCTCCAGGCGCTCAGCGCGCTTGCCGCTTCCGGCATGATCACGCCCCGCACCGCCTGACCGTCTGGCGCCCGACTGTCGATTCGTCTGGCCCCCGTCCATTTCCGACGCCGCGTGTTCGTGCGTGTCCGTCGGTCGAACGCACTCCCCGAGTCCAAGGAGTCACAGCCCATGACCACACTTGAGTTACCGTCCAGCGCAACCGGACTCGCCGCCGCAGTGCCGGCCGCGCCACCGGCGGTGGGTCGGCTCGTCGACCAGTTCGAGCGCGGTCTCGACGCCCCGATCTGCCTCACCTGGGAACTCACCTACGCGTGCAATCTGGCATGTGTGCACTGCCTGTCGTCGTCGGGAAAGCGTGATCCGCGCGAACTGTCCACCGACCAGTGCAAGGCGATCATCGACGAGTTGCAGCGCATGCAGGTGTTCTACGTGAACATCGGCGGGGGCGAGCCCACCGTGCGTCCCGATTTCTGGGAACTGGTGGACTACGCGACGGACCATCAGGTAGGAGTCAAGTTCTCCACCAACGGTTTGCGGATCGACAAGAAGGTTGCGGCGAGGCTGGCCGCCTCCGACTATGTCGACGTCCAGATCTCGCTGGACGGCGCCACCGCGGAGGTCAACGACGCGGTGCGCGGTCCCGGTTCGTTCGACATGGCGGTCCGGGCGCTCGAGAACCTGGCCGAGGCCGGTTTCGCCGACGCGAAGATCAGCGTGGTGATGACCCGGCAGAACGTGGCCCAGCTCGACGAGTTCAAGGCCCTCGCCGATCGTTACGGTGCAACCCTGCGCATCACCCGTCTGCGCCCCTCGGGTCGCGGCGCCGATGTGTGGGATGACTTGCATCCGTTGCCCGAACAGCAACGCGACCTGTACGAGTGGCTGGTGGCCAACGGTGAGAACGTGCTCACCGGGGATTCGTTCTTCCATCTCTCGGCCTTCGGCGGTGCCGGCGGCGGGCTTCCCGGCCTGAACCTCTGCGGCGCCGGTCGGGTGGTCTGTCTCATCGACCCGGTCGGCGACGTCTACGCGTGTCCGTTCGCGATCCACGAGAACTTCCTTGCCGGAAACATCCTGTCGGACGGCGGATTTCGGGGAGTGTGGCAGAACTCCGAGTTGTTCGCCGAACTACGCGAGCCCCAGAACGCCGGCGCCTGCACCAAGTGCGCGCATTTCGATGCCTGTCGCGGCGGGTGTATGGCGGCGAAGTTCTTCACCGGGCTGCCGCTGGCCGGCCCGGACCCGGAATGCGTGCAGGGGTACGGCGAAGCGCTACTCGCCGGTGAACGCACGAAACCCACTGCGAACAAGGATCATTCGCGAGGCGTGCCGCTGACGCTGATGACCCGTCCGCCGTCGAAGAGCTGCGACGAGAATCCCTTGGCGGGCTTCGCGCCCCAGGGCATCTAGAAGGCTTGGAGCATCGAGAAAGTAGGAAGAGTAATGGTCACCAATCCCTGGGCGCGCAATCCCTGGTTCGAAAGCGTCACCGAGGCGCAGCGTCGGGCGCGTAAGCGGCTGCCGAAGTCCGTCTACTCGTCGCTGATCGCCGGCACCCAGGCAGGCGTCACGGTGAACGACAACGTCGATGCCTTCGCCGAACTCGGCTTCGCGCCCCACGTGGTGGGTGTGCAGCCCGACCGCGAGATGACCACCACCGTGATGGGACAAGAACTCTCGTTCCCGGTGATGATCTCGCCGACCGGCGTGCAGGCCGTGGATCCGGATGGCGAGGTGGCGGTGGCGCGCGCCGCGGCGGCCCGCGGAACGGCGATGGGGTTGTCGAGCTTCGCCTCGCACCCGATCGAGGAGGTGACCGCGGTCAACGACAAGATCTTCTTCCAGATCTATTGGCTCGGTTCCCGCGACGACATCCTGGCCCGGGTGGAACGCGCGAAGGCGGCGGGGGCCAAGGGGCTGATCGTCACCACCGACTGGGTGTTCAACACCGGTCGCGACTGGGGGAGCCCGGAGATCCCGGAGAAGGTCGACTTCGCGGCGCTGCTGAAGCTGGCGCCGGAGATCGCGGTCAAGCCGCGCTACGCTCTCGACTGGATTCGCGGTGGCAAGGTGATCATCCCGGATCTCACCGCACCCAACCTGCCCGCCGAGGCCGGCACCCCCGGACCCACGTTCTTCGGCGCCTACTACGAGTGGATGAACACTCCGCCGCCCACGTGGGAGGATCTGGCCTGGCTGCGCGAGCAGTGGGGTGGTCCGTTCATGGTGAAGGGCATCACTCGTCTCGACGACGCCCGGCGGGCGGTCGACATCGGCGCATCGGCCATCTCGGTGTCCAATCACGGGGGTAACAACCTCGACGGCACCCCGGCCACGATCCGCGTGCTCGGACCCATCGCCGACGCCGTCGGCACCGAGGTCGACGTGTTGCTGGACGGCGGTATTCGCCGCGGCAGCGACGTCGCCAAGGCATTGGCGCTCGGTGCCCGCGCAGTGATGATCGGCCGGGCCTATCTGTGGGGTCTGGCCGCCAACGGGCAGGCCGGCGTGGAGAACGTCCTCGACCTCATGCGCATGGGCCTGGACGGAGTGCTGATGGGGCTGGGCCGCAAGAGCATTCACGAACTCTCCCGCGACGATCTGATCATTCCCGAGGGATTCGAGCGGTCGTACGGGGACTGAGACGGGCGGGGTCGGCGGGCAGCTCTGAGGCGGGGTCAGACCTTCGAGTTGCCCATGTCGATCTCGAACTGGGTGCCGGTGATCGCGCGGGCGTGCGGCGAGGTCAGGAACAGGACCGCGTCGGAGATGTCGTCGAGCGAGGCCACCGGGAAGTGGTCCATCATCGAGATGAAATACCTTGTGTATTCACTCATCTCGAAGATCTTGAGGGCCGACGAGTCGGCCACACCCATGGGTGTGTCGACGGCGTAGGGGTGGATCGAGTTGACCCGGATTCGTCTCGGGGCGAGCTCCTTGGCCACGGTCTGGGCCAGGCCGGTCAGCGCGAACTTCGACGCGGAGTACGACGCCTGCACCGGCATGGCCTTGAGGCCGGCCACCGAGCTGACCACCACGATCGACCGTCCCGTGGTGTCGCCGTCGAGGAGGGCGGGGATGGTGGCCCGCAACGTCTTCCAGGTGCCGTTGACGTTGACGTCGATGACATCGGTGAACTGGTTCTCCGACAGTTCCCAGCTGAGTCCCCACGTCAGGATGCCCGCGTTGGCCACCACGTGGTCGAGGCGGCCGAACTGGGCAACACCGTCGGCGACGAGTTGTTCCTGGACGGCGAGGTCGCGGATATCGCCTTGGCGGGCAAGAATTTTGCCGCCGGACTCTTCCACCAGGCGTACCGTCTCGGCCAGATCGGCCGCTGTGGTGGGCGGGTAGGTGGCGTGGTCGGTGACCGGGGCGGCGATGTCGAGACCGATGACCGCCGCGCCTTCGCGTGCATATCGGATGGCGTGATTGCGGCCCTGTCCGCGGGCGATCCCGGTGATGTAAACCACCTGGCCGTCGTACTGTCCCATGCGCAGAACTGTAACACGTTCTAGTTGAGCGACACGGCGGGTCGAGCGTGCCCACATCCGCGTCGAGCGTGCCCACATCCGCGTCGAGCGTGCCCGGTGGGGTGGTTTCGACAAGCTCAACCAGCGGGGGAAGTGCTCAACCAGCGGGGGCGGCGGGTCGAGCGTGCCCGGATCTGCGTCGAGCGTGCCCGGATCTGCGTTGAGCGTGCCCGGTGGGTGGTTTCGACAAGCTCAACCAGCGGGGGCGGCGGGTCGAGCGTGTCCGGTGGGGTGGTTTCGACAAGCTCAACCAGCGGGGGAAGTGCTCAACCAGCGGGTGTTTCGCTGGTTGAGCCTGTCGAAACCACCCGAGCGGGGAAGTGCTCAACCGTTCGACGTCAGTCGGTCCAGATGGTCGACGGATCGGTGGCTTCGCGGACCGGTCCGTGCGGGGTGGACGGCGACGTGCGCGAGAACCTCGGCGCCACCTGCGCCTGCATCACGCCGTCGATCTCGACGAGGTTGGCCCGCGCCGACATGTGCGGGTCGTCGGGCGCCTCGTTGAAGGCCAGGACGGGGGAGACGCAGGCGTCGGTACCGTCGAAGACCTTGGTCCATTCGTCACGGGTGCGGGACGCGAACGCCTCGGTGAACGCCTCCCGCAGCCGTGGCCACCCCGCCACGTCGTCCTGCGCCGGCAGGTCGGCGTCGGCGAGTCCCAACCCTTCGAGCATTTGGGCGTAGAACTGCGGTTCGAGGGCGCCGACGGCCATGTAACCGCCGTCGGAGGTTTCGTAGACCTCGTAGTACGGCGCACCGGTGTCGAGCATGTTGGAACCGCGCTGATCGCTCCACAACCCGGTGCCGCGGAATGCCCAGATCATCTGTCCCAGTACCGAAGCGCCGTCGACCATGGCGGCGTCGATCACCTGGCCGCGCCCCGACGATCCGCGCTCGACGAGCGCCGCGAGCACACCCATCACGAGGAACATCGACCCGCCACCGAAGTCACCGACGAGATTCAGCGGAGGAACCGGTCGGTCGTCGCGTCTGCCGATGGCATGCAACATTCCGGTGAGCGAGATGTAGTTGATGTCGTGACCCGCGACGTGCGCGCGGGGGCCGTCCTGACCCCACCCCGTCATGCGACCGTAGACGAGTCGTGGGTTGACGGACTCGACGTCGTCGGGACCGAAACCGAGGCGTTCCATCACGCCGGGCCGGAACCCCTCGATGAGCACGTCGGCCCGGCCGAGCAGTCCCAGAATGGTCTCGCGGTCGGCGGGGTCCTTGAGATTCGCCTCCACCACCCGGCGTCCGCGCAGCAGCGCGTCGGCGTCGCGTCCGGGCTTCGGCAGCGAACCCGGGCGCTGGACCCGGATGACGTCGGCGCCGAGGTCGGCGAGCATCATCGCGGCGTGGGGTCCGGGACCGATCCCGGCGAACTCGACAATCCGTATGCCGTGCAGCGGTCCGCCCGTGCCTGCCTGTTCCGGTGCGGTCATGTGAGAGTGCTCCATCCGTGGCCCGAGGTGTGTCGCCTGTCACGTCGACCGCACCAGCATGACACAGGCCGATCGTTCGCTCGGTGGGAAGGTCGGGTCGTGTGGTCGTGCGAGAAAACGGTCCAGTGCGGTTACTTCCGGCCGTCTGCCTCGCTACAGTTGGACGGATGACGGGTCCGGTATTGGGTCGGCACACGTGGCCGGAAATAGCGGACTCCCCGGTCACCCTGCTCGTCGCTCTCGGCTCCCTCGAACAGCACGGACCTCACCTGCCACTCGACACCGACACCCGTATCGCCACGGCGGTCGCGGCCGGTGCGTGTGCACGGATGGCCGATCCGTCGGTGCTGCTGGCACCCGAACTCAACTACGGCGCCAGCGGCGAGCATGAGGGATTCCCCGGGACCATCTCGATCGGGCACGAGGCATTGCGCAGCGTGCTCGTCGAGTTCGGGCGCAGCGCGTGCCGGTGGGCCGATCGCATCGTCTTCGTCAACGGTCACGGCGGCAATGCCGCCACGGCTGCTGCTGCCGTGTCGCTGTTGCGCTACGAGGGCCGCGACGTGGCGTGGTTCCCGTGTGCCTTCGCTTCCTCCGACGTCGCCGCCGACGCGCACGCCGGCCACACCGAAACGTCAGTGCTGCTTCACCTTTCGCCGGAATTGGTGAATCTGGAGCGGGCCGCGGCGGGCAATGTGGCGCCGATTGCCACGCTACTGCCGACGATGCGTGCCGGCGGTGTGGCGGCGGTGAGCGAGTCCGGCGTGCTCGGTGACCCGCGAGGTGCCTCAGCCGCCGACGGCGACGCACTTGTCGAGGGCCTGACCGCAGGACTGGCCGACGCCGTGACCCGGTGGGCCGTCTCCGACGACGGACGTCTCTCGTGATCTCCGCGTCGAAGGTGCGCGATGTCACCGCCGCAGAAGGCGGCCTGCCCGACGGATTCCAGGTGCAGATCGATCTGCGCTGTGCCCGAAACGGCGACCTGCGCTACCTGGTGGGCGGATCTCCGGCGCGGATGCTGCGGATGTCGGACGCGGCACTGGGCATGACATCGGCCGACGGGCGCATCCAGGTCTGCAACGAGCCCACGCGGGTTCTCGCCCGCACCCTGCTGGAAGCGGGCATCGCGAATCCCCGTCCGATGTCGGGGCCGTCCACGAACGATGTGACCGTGGTTGTTCCGGTGCGCGACAACCAATCCGGAGTCGATCGGCTCCTGCGTGCGGTGGCCGGACTGCGCGTGATCGTGGTGGACGACGGCTCTGCGGTGCCCATCGTCGTCAGCGGTGAGAAGGTGACCGTGATCCGCCTCGAGGAGAATCGGGGGCCTGCCGTGGCGCGCAACGTCGGGGCGACGGCCGCGACCACCCAATTCGTCGCCTTCCTCGATTCCGATGTGGTGCCGGATCCGGATTGGCTGGTGATGTTGCTGCCGCACTTCTCCGACCCGATGGTGGGCCTCGTCGCGCCGCGGATCACGGGTCTGAGCGGCCGACGAACCGGCGACGGCCGGCACCGCCGGCTGTCGCTGGCCGAGCGGTACGAGAACGGCTACTCGTCCCTCGACATGGGGCCGGCAGAGGCGGCAGTGGTGCCCTC
This sequence comes from Gordonia sp. NPDC003429, assembly GCF_053588575.1. NCBI lineage: Bacteria > Bacillati > Actinomycetota > Actinomycetes > Mycobacteriales > Gordoniaceae > Gordonia > Gordonia sp. NPDC003429. The sequence goes on along the minus strand of NZ_JBSFQF010000015.1, from coordinate 57,010 downwards.
GACTCCCGTGTCATACGTACCCAGTGCCGCAATGGTGTTGCGGTGCAGCGCATTCGATGGTTTCGACGAGTCGCTGCGGGTGGCTGAGGACGTCGATCTGTGCTGGCGGATGCACGCGGCGGGGTGGCGTGTCCGTTACGACCCGGTGGCCACGGTGGCCCACGATCACCGCACCGGGATGCGGACAGTCCTCGACCGACGGCGCTTTTACGGAACGGGCGCGTCGTTTCTGGCGGACCGGCACGGGACGCAGGCGGCACCGATGGTGATGTCGATCTCGATGGCGGCCGCAGTCGCCGCACTGCTCACCCGCACCCGTATCGGGCTGGCGATCGCGGTGATCGTGCTCGGGCGGGTCATGCTCAAATTGCGTGGCCGCCTCGGGGAACTTCCCCACGCACCGCTCGTGTCGGCGCAGATGACCGCCCGGGCAACGTTCTTCGGGCTGCTGCAGGCGGCCGGAGCGATCTGTCGCCACTACTGGCCGGTGGCCGTGCTGGTCGCACTGGTGTCCGCGAGGTTTCGGCGGTTGTTGATCGAACTGGCCGTCACGGAGGGTCTGGTGCAATGGGTGCGGACGGTGGCCGCCAATCCCGGTGTCGCGCCGGAACTGGGGCCGCTCACCTATCTGTGGGTGCGTCGCCTCGACGATCTGGCCTACGGCGCCGGACTCTGGCAGGGCGTCATCACCCACCGTGATCTGACCGCGTTGCGTCCGGTCATCACACCCTGACGCCGGGCGACGGCGATGAGCGATTTCGTCCGGTCCGGTGACGCGATTCCGGCCACCGCCGACGTGGTGATCGTCGGGGCCGGCAGCGCCGGATGTGTGTTGGCCGACAAGCTGTCCCGCGACGCGGCACGCTCGGTGCTGCTGCTCGAGCAGGGCCCGGTGACCTGGCCCGGCGACGACGTGCTCGATCTCCGTCGGCTGCCGATCGGGGAGGGCGAACCCTACGTCACCCACCACCTCGCCGACCCGTCGGTGACGGTGGTCCGCGGGCGCGGACTCGGCGGATCGTCGGTGGTGAACGGCGGGTACTTCCTGCGCTGGCACGCCGACGATTTCGCCGGCTGGCTCACCGGTTGGGACCTCACGGATGTGGACGCGGCCTATCGGGAGCTCGACGACCCCGACGGCACCATGAGGGTGCGGCCGTTCGCCGACTCCGAGCTCGCCGACACGGCGATCGCTTTCGAGAGGTACTGGGCCGAGCGCCTTCCGGTTCGGCCGCCGGCTGACCGATGGCCGATCGTCGGGGTCAACCGGGTGCTCTCCAACAGCACCGGAGGTCGGTCCAACGGTACGGGGAGTCGACGCCGAACGGCCGCCGAGGCCTACCTGCGCCCCGCGGTGCGCCGGTCCTCCCTCACCGTGTGCGCGCAGGCCCCGGTAGAGCAGATCATCACCAGCGGGCGCGACATCGTGGGTGTGGCGGTGGCCGGAACCACCGTGCGCTGCGACGAGGTGATCCTGTGCGCCGGCACGCTCGGCACCGCCGGACTGCTGCTGCGATCGGGTCTCGAGGCGATGGCCGCCGACCCGCGGATACGGGTGTACGAACACCGGGAACTCCTCGTCGGCTATCGCCGGCGCGATCGAACACCGGCCGGGCCCCTGCTGCCGTCGGTGGTGCACACCTCCGATGATCTGGAAATCCGTTGCTATAACGACGATTTCGCGAGCTATGTGACCGGTTTGCCGCCGCAGGGGCAGGCGATCGGGATCTGCGCCATGCGCCCCGGGGGTACGGGCGAGGTGCGCCTGGCCGACGGGCGTATACGACTCGACCTCGACCCGGTGGACACCGACACACAGCGGCGGATGGCGGCCGCGGCGGCCGACGTGGAGTCGATGCTGGGTTCGCCCGAGTTCGCGGATCTGGTTGTCGAGGGTTCGGTTCACGTCGATCCGGTGATCCGCACGTCACAACATGCGTGGGGGTCGGCGGCAATGGGCCGGCGCACCGACTGGCTCGGCGGTGTGTACGGGATGCGCGGACTGCGGATCGTGGACGGGTCGATCCTGCCGACCGCGGGCCGCAGTGGTCCCCACGCCACCATGATGATGCTCGCCTGCCGCATCGGGGATGTGCTGGCCGCTGCCTGATCACCGGCGGGCGTGAAGTGGTGCAGGTCGGCCGCCGAAGCCTCTCCGACATCGGGTCGTAGACTGGCTGGGACGTCGTGCAACCGGCGGGCGAGGAGGATGTGATGACCGCCGCTGACAGTACCGGCACCCATGGTGGCGGCGCCAAGGCGCAGACGGCCGAGGGCCCGGACACCGCAGCCCCCGCACCGGCCACCGGCGGCAGCCGATTTCCGGCGACACGACTGCTGGTCGCGTCGTTCGCCGTGTCGCTCGTCGCGGTGCTGATCTACGCCCTGGCCGCGGGCACGTCCCGGCACGTGGAGAGCGGAGACCCGTTCCCCGGCACCGTCACCGCCACCGCAGACGTGGTGGGCTACTTCCTCGGCCTGGTCGGGGCCGCGCTGGTCATCGGCGGTCTGGTGTTCATCCTCACCAACGCCCGGCCCGACGGCCACGGCATCATCGACGTCTCCGTCTACCGTGCGCATCTCGGACTTCGTCGGCTCGCCCTGGGCTGGGCCGTTCTGGCGTGGCTGATGGTTCCGGTGACCGCCGCCGACGCGTCGGGAACGACGCCGTGGCGCCTTCTGCGTGAGGGCTATCTGGGCGACGCGCTCGGGGTCAGTGAGCTGGCCGTGGCCTGGATCGTGGTGGCGGTGTGCGCCACCCTGATCGCTCTGCTGACCCGCATCTGGCTGAGCTGGACCGTGCATGTGATCGCGATGGTGCCGGCGGGGATCGCCATGTGTGCGTTGCTGATGGCGGGTAACGCCGGTCAGGGCCCCAACCACGACTACACCACCGGTTTCGGCGTCCTCTTCGCGCTCGCGCTCGGGATCTCCCTCGGGTTCCGCTGCTCCTGGATGTTCGCGCCCGCGACCCCGGATGCCGGCGAGCGTGCCGTCATCGCACACCGCAATGCGATCCTGCTGGTGATCAGCGACGCGGTCACCCTCATCACCGCCGTGGCGCTGGTCGCGTTTCTGCTGCCCGCTCGCTACGTGTTCTCCACCGCGTTCGGTATCGCGTCGCTGCACCTGCTCGGGCTGTTGATCGCCGTGCTCGGCCTGAGCATCGCGTCCGTCCGGCAGACCGCGGCGGTACGCCGGGGCGAGCGGGACCAGGCCAATCCTCTGCTCGTGCCGCTGGGTGCCGTCGCGCTGATGGTGGTCGCCGCGTGCTGGACGATCATGGACACGCGCGTTGCGCCCGGTCTGCTGGCCCACAAGTTCACCGGGTGGGACGTGTTCCTCGGGTACGAGTTGCCCGGTCCGCCGACGGTCTGGAACCTGGCCACCTTCTGGCGGTTCGACGTCGTCTTCGGTGTCGCCGGCGTGCTGGCCGCGATTCTCTATGGTGTCGGCGTATACCGGCTGCGACGACGCGGCGACACCTGGCCGGTGGGGCGAACGGTGTCGTGGATACTGGGATGCCTGACGCTGGTGGTGGTCACCGGGTCGGGTATCCGGGCCTACGGGTCGGCGCAGTTCAGCATCCACATGGCCGAACACATGGCGCTCAACATGTTTGCGCCGGTATTGCTGGTGCTGGGGGCGCCGGTGACGCTGGCGCTGCGGGTGCTGCCCGCGTCACATGCCGACGCGCCGCCCGGTCCGCGGGAATGGTTGCTGCGCTTCGTGCACACCAAGGTGACGGCGTTGTTCGCCAATCCGGTGTTCGCGCTGATGTTCTTCGTGATCTCGCTCTACGCGGTGTACTTCACGCCGATTTTCGGCACGTTCACCCGATATCACTGGGGTCACATACTGCTCACGCTGCACTTCCTGATCACGGGATACCTCTTCTACTGGGTGATCATCGGACTCGATCCCGGGCCGCGTCGTATCCCGTTTCTGGCGCGAATCGGGTTGCTGTTCGCGGTGATGCCGTTCCATGCGTTCTTCGGCATCGCGCTGATGACCATGTCGACCGTGATCGGCGACAGTTTCTACAGCCAGCTGACGCTGCCGTGGGTGACCGACCGGCTGCACGATCAATGGCTCGGCGGCGCGATCGCGTGGGGTGCCAGCGAGATCCCGGTGGTGCTGGTGGTGATCGCCATCGTGGCTCAGTGGGCCAAGTCCGATCGGCGCGAGGCCAAACGCGGCGACCGGCACGCAGACACCTACGAGGACACCGAACTCGACGCCTACAACGCGATGCTGGAGGAACTGGCCAAGTCGCGGCGATGAGGCGCCGCAGCGCCGCCCGTCGAGCGTGCCCGGATCACCGTTGAGCGTGCCCAGTTCGACGTCGAGCGTGCCCAGTTCGAGGTCGAGCGTGCCCAGATCGCCGTCGAGCGTGCCCGGATCACCGTCGAGCGTGCCCGGAATCGGCTCGGGTCGAGATCACACCTCGTCGGCAACCACGAAGTTCCCACTCGCGGTGATGGCTGCGGCGACGGTGTCGCGGCCCAGCGAGACATCGGACTCCACTGTCACCCTCGACACCCCGTGAGTGTCGAGATCCACCCGAACACTGTCCACACCGTCGAGCCCGGACACTGCGGTCGTGATTGTCTGCACACAGCCGCCACAATGCAGTCCCGTCACACCGAGAATCATCTGCGACAACTCTGCCTCCTCTGCGCCGGACGGCGCGATCAGATATGTGACGGGAACGGGTTCGGCGTCGTCGGCGCGTGCGACACCCTGGGCCGAATCGGCCACGGCGACACCAACATCGGCACCGTCGTCGGCCACTGCGTTGTGACGTGAACGCCGGCCGCCGACAAGTGCGATCACGAGCAGCACGATCGCTCCGAGGCCCACCACACCGTGTGCCACCGGATACCAGGCGGGTGGCGACCCGGTGAAATACCCCGCACACATCACCACTGCGGCGACGCCGAACGCCACCGCGGCAGCTGCCATCGCCGTGGAGGCTCCGGATGCTTTCGTGTCCGCCTCGCTCCGCGGTGCGGGTGAGGTTCTGGATGCCTCGATGATCGCGGTGCTCAGATCCGGTGCGAGGTCGGCGGCGCCGAAGCTGAGTCCCTGCACCGAGCGGTACCAACCCGCACACCCGGGACACTGTCGTAGATGTTCGTCGACGCGGGCAGTGGGCACGGATTCGCGTTCACCGTCCATCCGCGCCGACAGCGATTCGCGCGCGACCTCACACCGCATGAATCCATTCTCCCCAGCCGGTCAAGTCTTCGCCTCGGTGGTGCTTGTTCGACGCCGATCTGGGCACGCTCGGCGCTGATCTGGGCACGTTCGACGCTGATCTGGGCACGTTCGACGCTGATCTGGGCACGCTCGGCGCTGATCTGGGCACGCTCGGCGCTGATCTGGGCACGCTCGACGCTGATCTGGGCACGCTCGACGCCGATCTGGGCACGCTCGACGGGGTGATCAGGAGCGACGGTCGCCGAAGTGTTGCAGCCGCAGACTGTTGGACACCACGAACAGCGACGACAACGCCATGGCCGCGCCCGCGATCAGCGGGTTGAGCACTCCGAGCGCGGCGATCGGGATCGCCGCGACGTTGTAACCGAACGCCCAGATCAGGTTGGTGCGGATGGTGCGTTGCGTGGCGCGGGCCAGGCTCAGCGCGGCCGGGACCGCCCGCAGGTCATCGCGCACCAGGATCACGTCGGCGGCACCGATGGCGACGTCGGTGCCTGCGCCGATGGCCAGGCCGAGGTCGGCGGTGGCCAGCGCGGGACCGTCGTTGATCCCGTCGCCGACCATGGCCACCGATCGACCCGCGTCCTGCAGCGAGCGGATGGCGTCGACCTTCGCCTCGGGTAGCACCTCGGCGATGACGTCGGTGATACCCACCTCGCGGGCCACCGCGCGGGCGGCCCCCGCGTTGTCGCCGGTGAGCAGCACGGTCCGCATACCGGCCGCCTGAAGTCCCGCAACAGCTTGCGCAGCACTGGGTTTCACGGTGTCTGCCACGGCAATCACGCCGCATGGCCGACCGTCGACCGCCACGTAGACCGCGGTCTGTCCCGCGTCCTCGGCGTCACGGCGGCATCGCGCCGCATCGGCGGGAACCACCACCGACTGTGCCACCCAGCGCGGCGAACCGACCCGCACCTCGTGGCCGTCGACGATCCCGGACACGCCGCGTCCCACCTCGGCGCGAAATTCGGTGACCTCCCGCAGATCCGCCGCGGCCACCGCCGCGACGATGGCGGTACCCACGGCGTGTTCGGAGGCGTTCTCCACGGCTGCGGCCAAGGCCAGGATCTCGGCGTCGGTGTGGTGCTCGTCGCTCCAGACCCGTGTCACCGACAATGCGCCCTCGGTGACGGTTCCGGTCTTGTCGAACACCACGGTGTCGATGTAGCGGGACGTGTCGAGCGCCTGATACCCCTTGAGGAAAATCCCGAGTTGCGCACCGCGGCCGGTGGCCACCATCACCGCGATCGGTGTGGCCAAACCGAGTGCGCACGGGCACGCGATCACCAGCACCGCCAATCCGGCGGCCACCGCACGATCGACTGAACCGTCGATGAGCAGCCAGGCCACGACGGTGAGCACGGCAAGTGCGATGACCACCGGCACGAACACACCCGCCACGCGATCGGCGAGGCGTTGTGCCTGGGCCTTTCCGGTCTGCGCTTCCTCGACGAGGCGCATCATTCCTGCGAAGCGGGTGTCGGGACCCACCGCGGCGGCCTCGACCACGAGTCGACCACCGAGCACCGTGGTGCCGCCGATCACCGCCTCGCCCGGTTCGGTGGACACCGGTCGGGATTCGCCGGTCATCGCGCTCATGTCGACGTCGGCGTTGCCCTCGACCACCAGACCGTCGGTGCCGATGATCTCGCCGGGACGTACGACGAAACGTTGTTGTTCCTTCAGTTCGGCGGTGGGAATCCGCATCTCGCTGCCGTCGGGCAGCAACACGCACACGTCCTTGGCGCCGAGCGCCGCCAGCGCCCGCAGCGCGCCACCCGCGCGGGACCGTGCCCGTGCCTCGAAGTAGCGTCCGGCCAGCACCAGCACGGTGACGCCGGTGGCCACCTCCAGATAGATCGAATCGGCACCCCAGATGGCCGACCACACACCCGTCCCGGCTTCGCCTGCGGAATCGGATGCGAAGAACATCGAATACAGCGACCATCCGGTGGCCGAGAGCACCCCGAGGGTCACCAGCGTCTCCATGCTGGCGTTGCCGGCGCGCAGATTCTTGGCGGCGACGCGGTAGAACGGCCATGCGCACCACGTGAGGATCGGTGTGGCCAGCGCCAGCAGCAGCCACTGCCAGCCGACGAATCGGGTGCTGGGCACCACGGCGAATACGATCGAGAGGTCGGCGAGCGGGATGAAGAGGATCAACGCGACCGCCAGTCGGCGGAACAGTCGCTTGGCCTCGTCCCCGTCGGTGTCGGGGATCGGTTGCGGCGTGTCGGCGCGTACGTGGGCGCCGTAACCGGTCTGATCGACCACCTCGCACAGCGCGTCGGCGCTCACGTCCGCGCGGGCGTCGATCGTGGCGATGCGGGTCGCGTAGTTGACCGATGCCTTGACGCCGTCGACCTTGTTGAGCTTGCGTTCCACCCGGGCGGCGCAGGCGCCGCACGTCATGCCCGACACGTCGAGCTGGATGCGCGTGTCGGTGGCCTCTGACCGTCCGGGTCCGGCGTCGACGGATGTCTCCAGGGTGGTCACATGGTCCTCGATCTCTTCGTCGGGCCCCGACCGGGACCCGGACGACACTTGCGCACGGTTCTCTACCAGTATGTCGCCGGAACGTCCCGGAAAGTTCCCGGCCATGCGGTTGCGATGGCGATCGGTTGTCAGATCAGGGTGGACCAGTAATCCCAGAACTGGACACCGATCGCGACGATGACGATCGCGTACCAGACCGGCAGCAACACCCAGAGCCAGCCGCGGATCTCACGCGAGCGATCACCGCTCGGCAGCACCCGATTGACGCTCAGGATGAGGATGATCGGCACCACCGTCCACACCACCATGCAGTAGAGGCACAGGGCGTTGATGCGGTACAGCGCCGAGTAGGCGAGGAAGTTGACGAACACGAAGCCGGCGAGCGTGCCGATCGCCTGGCCCAGCCAGTACCAGCGGGGCAGCGAGATGCCCGCGGTGGCCAGCACGCCGGTGACGATGATCACCGAGAACGCGGCGATCCCGATCAGCGGATTGGGAAATCCGAACAGTCCGGCCTGCCAGCTCTTCATCACCGAACCGCACGAGATCACCGGATTCAGCGAGCAACTCGGTGTGTACGACGGGTCGGTGAGCAGATGGTACTTGTCGATCGCCAGCGTGGACGAGGCGACGAAGCCGATCGCACCGAGGATCAACACCACCAGCCCGGTACCCCGGCCGACCGGCACCAACGCGGCCAGACCGCTCCCCGTCGACCGCACCGAATCGTTGCGTGACGGCTCTGGTGCCGGGTTGCTCGGCGTGTCGGACCTGTCGGCACCGGTTTCGGCGTCGGGGACCTCGTCGGTGGGTGTGGTGCTCATGATGTGCCTCGTACTCGGTTCTGGTGCCGGGATTCTCGCCGGTGTGCTTACTTGTTCGCCGCTGCGTCGACGGCCGCGAGCAGCGCCTCAGGCGACGAGAGCTGGACCTGCTGACCGTTGATCTGGATCGTCGGAGTGGCGTTGACCCCGGAATCGAGGACCTTCTGGGTGTTGTTCTTCACCCATCCGCCGAACTGGTTGTCGTCGATGCACTGCTTGACGTTCGTGGCGCCCGACTGCTTCGCGATGGAGTTGAGTTCATCGTTGGTGAGGCCCGAACCGCCCTCTTCGGGCTGCTGGGCGTAGAGCGCGTTGTGGAACTTCAGCCAGGTGCTGAAGTTGTCGTCACCGCCGGTCGACTCGGCCACACACGCCGATGCGTTGGCGGCGCGGGAGGAGTAGTTGGTGGTGGACATGCGGTCGAGGATCGCGATCGGCTTGTAATCCACCGCGACCTTCGGGTTCGCGCGGATCTGCTCCATCGCCGCACCGAACTGGGTCTCGAACTGCCGGCACACCGGGCACTGGAAGTCCTCGATCACCGTGACCACCACCGGAGGCGTGGTGCCCTTGGGCGCGGTGGTGACGCGGAACGCGCCGTCGGTGGCCACGCTGACGGTGTCCGACGATCCGGTGGACGACTCGTGTGAGACGACGATCCAGACACCGATGCCGACCGCGAGGGCGACGAGGACGACCGCGGCGCCGATCTTCATCAGAAGCGAGCGACGCTTCTCCGCCGCTCGCGGGTCAACGATCGGCTTGCGGCGTTTGTCGGCCACGGGTCCCTCACACTTCCTTCACGTCGGATGTCACGGCGAGGTGTCCCGGGTCGGGTGCCGTCTGAGCGGCCGATCCGACAAGGACGTGCCCGTCGCCGCCATTCAGGGTACTGAACGTGGGGCGCCGACCGTCATGAGCCTTAGGTCCTGCCGCTGGACCCGTTGCGTCGCATCGGAGTCGCCGAAGCTGCGTCGACCAGCGATTCGCGTGCGCGAGCAACCCGCGAACGGACCGTGCCGATCGGGCATCCGGTGACCTGCGCCGCCTCCGCGTAGGACAGTCCCAGTACCTGGGTCAGCACGAGTGCTTCGCGGCGTTCGGCGGGCAGCGCCTCCAGTAGCAGATTCAGTTCGACGACGTCCTCCCAGCGGCCCGGTCGCTGGGCCGACGTCGCGGCGTCGGCCGCATCCACCCAGTTCACGCTGCCGGCGATGCGGGGGCGGCTCATCGCGCGGCGGACCTCGTCGGCACAGACCCGCCGCGCGATGGACAGCAGCCAGGTGCGGGCGGTGGAACCGGCACGGAAACGGGGAAGGGATTTGATCGCCCGCAGAAAAGTCTCCTGCGTGAGGTCGTCGGCCGAACCCGGGTGCCCCAGGTGAGCGACGAATCGCCAGACGTCGCGCTGGGTGGCACGGATGAAGGCCTCGAGTGCGCTGCCATCCCCGCGCGCGGCCGCCAGCGCGAGCGCGGTGACCTGGGCGTCGTCGTTGCCGGGGGCGGTCATGGCGATGAGCCTATCGCGTCGGCCCGGAGGTGTCGGCGGGCGGCGTGTTCACCGATCGAGCCCGGACATACCGCGGTACTGCTTCGCCGGTGGTGGCGCGAACTCGCCCGACGCGGTGCCGGTGTGCAGACGCATCGCGGCCATCGCCGAGAGCATTCCCACTCCGGCGGCCACCCCGTCGATGACCGGGGCACCGATCTCCTCGCTCATTTCTACGGCGAGGTCGGCCATGCCCGCGCAGCCGAGCAGGATTGCGTCCGACGAGTCGGCGAGCAGTGCCTCCCGGCAGGATTTCGCCAGAATCGCGGCGGTCTGCGGATTGGTCTCGAGTTCGAGCACCGGTATCTCGCACGCGTGCACCCCCAGGCACTGGCGGCCGAATCCGTAGTGGCTCACCAGATCACGCGCACGACCGACGGTCCGGCCCAGGGTGGTGACGACGGAGAACCCGCGGCCCAGCGGTGCGGCCAGGTGCATGCCCGCTTCGGCGATCCCCAGCACGGGAGCATCGGCCACCTCGCGGGCGGCGTCGAGTCCCGGATCGCCGAAGCAGGCGATCAGGTAGCCGTCGGCGCCGGGGTGTTCGTCGATCGCGCGGAGCAATCCGGGCACCGACATCGCCTCGTCGTAATGGCTCTCGATCGAGGCGGGCCCCATCGCGGAGGTGACCGCGATAATCTCGGCGTCGGGCCGCGCGACGCTGCGTGCGGCCGCCTCGATCACCGCGGTCATCTCCGCCGTGGTGTTGGGGTTGATGACGCAGATCCTCATGACCGGCAGGATCTCACGGATCGTGCTGTCACTCCGACGTCGCGGACTTCTCGGTCGCGGTCGCCGCCGTCGGCGATCCCGGCAGCGGGGTGCCGTCGGCCGCCACCTCCATGTCGGCGGTGATCGTGGACACTTCGGGAACGTTGGTGCCGTGCAGGAATGAGTCCGGCGCGTACCGCATGCCCAGGTAGTAGAAGACGAATCCGGCGCCGGCGCCCATGAACCAGGTGAAACTGGCCTCGTACGGCGTGCCGAACAGGACGAAGCCGATCGGGATGATGGAGGCCAGGATCACCGAGATGACCGCCACCGGATTCCAGCCGTTGCGGAACCAATAGGAGCCCTCCGGCTTCATCGTGAACAGGTCGTCGACCACGATCTTCTGCTTCTTGATCAGGTAGAAGTCGGCGATCAGAATGCCGAACAGCGGGCCGATGACCGCACCCAACGTGTCCATCGTGTAGTGGATCGCGCTCGCGTTGTTGAACAGATTCCACGGCGTGATCAGCACCGATCCCACCGCGGCGATCATGCCGCCGGTGCGCCAGGAGATCTTGGTGGGGGCAACGTTGGAGAAGTCGAATGCGGGTGAGACGAAGTTCGCGACGATGTTGATGCCGATGGTGGCGATCGCAAACGTCAGCACGCCGAGGACGGCGGCGGTGGTGTTGTCGATCTTGTCGACGATGACGACGGGGTCGGTGATGATCTTCCCGGTCTTGGGGTCGCGTCCGATGACGGTGGCGCCGGCGGACACGGTGCACACCACCAGGATCGAGAAGAACAGGAAGTTGACCGGCAGACCCCAGAAGTTGCCCTTCTTCACCTCGCCGAACGTCTTGCCGTAGCGCGAGAAGTCGCCGAAGTTGAGCATCGGACCCGAGAAGTACGACACGACCAGGGCGAAGGCGCTGATCATGGCGGTAATCGACGCCCAGCCGTGCATGCCCGAGCCCTCTGCGAGGTTGAAGCTGACGTTGCTCCAGCCAGCCTTCGCGATGAGATAGGCGGCCAGCGCGATCATCACCACGTAGACGGCCGGACCGCAGAAATCGATGAACTTGCGGATGGTGTCCATGCCGTTCCAGAACACCAGTGCCTGCAGCACCCACATCAGGGCGAAGCCGACCCATCCCAGCAGGGACAGTCCGAGAATGAAGTGGGATCCGTCGTCGCCGTAATCCTTCAGCGACGGAAAGAACTTCAGCGCCAGCAGCACGAAGGCCGACGACGCCAGATAGGTCTGGATGCCGTACCAGACCACCGCGATGCAGCCGCGGATGATGGCCGGAATGTTGGCGCCCTTGACGCCGAAGGCGATTCGGGTGGTCACCGGGTAGGGCACACCCGCCTGCTGGGAGGGCTTGGCCACCAGGTTGCACAGGAGGTTCACCGCGATGATCCCCACCACCAAAGCGACAAGCACCTGCCACGACGAGATACCCAGTGCGAAAAGGCTTCCCGCGAAGACATAGCCGCCGACGCTGTGCACGTCGGACATCCAGAACGCGAAGATGTTGTACCAGGTCCAGGTCTGCTCCTTGAGGGGAGCGAGGTCTTCATTGGTCAGGCGCTGGTCGTAGCCGACCTTGATGACGCTTTCGCCTGCGGCGCTGTGATGATGCGACTCGGTCGCAGTGTCGGTGGAAGGGGACATTCGGGACTCCTCGGGAGACAAGGGTAGGCGCTCGGTGCGAGCGGTCCTGGGGAAAAGGTAAGAACCCTTTGTTACCCGGGAATTAACCGGCAGATATATTCGACGTCTTTCCGCCCCCGGGACCCGAGCACCGTGGGGCGAATTCGGCCCGATTTGTCGGCTTCGGAAAGCGCGCGGGCCCCGGTCGTCACGCCGAGGCCGGACTCGTACCGGTGGGGCGGCGCACGCTATTGTGCGCTACACGTCCGATTTCACACCCAACGATGCGGCCGTTTCGATGATCGCGGCCTCCAGGCGGTCGTGATGGGTACGGGCCACCTCGAGCACCGCGGTGGTGTCGCGGTCGGCGAACGCGGCGAGCAGGTTGGCATGGTCGATGTTGAGCTTGTCCTGGGTCTCGGCATTCACCACGCGCATCACCTGGAACGGTTCGGTGAGATTCCAGGTGGCATCGAACATGTTGAGCAGTCGGGGCATTGCGCACGGAGTGGTCAGCGCTGCATGGAACTGTCGCGACACCGTGTGAAACGCCTTGCCGTCCTGGTACTTGGTGGCGGTGACCAGTTCCTGGTGAAATTCTGCGGCCCCGGCCAGGTCCGTGTCGGTGATGTTGTCCACGGCGCGGCCCAGCGCAGCCTGCTCGAGCACGCCCCGGACGAAGTAGATCTCCTTGAGTTCGGCCAGCGAAAGCTGGCTGACGTGGTAGCCGGAGTTGCGCTGATGGACCACCAATCCTTCGCCGACAAGGGTTTTGAGAGCCTCACGCACCGGTATCGGACTCAGTGCGAAGACGTCGGCTACCTCGCCGGGCATGATCTGCGCTCCCGGTGGTGCCCCACCGGAGAGGATCAGTCTGCGCAGTTCTTCCACCACGTTCGCACGGTCGTTTCCCGAGCGGGTCTCGGCCAGTTGGGCGACAAGTCGACCGGTCACGCGCCTGGTCATGCCTGCGCTCCCTCTCGGTGCGAGTGCGACACCTCGCGGTGTGCGCCGCGCGCCGACGGGTGTCGGCCGATCCAGCCGGCGACGGCCTCGGTGAGGCGTTGCTGGTTGTGCCGTTTGACGATCTCGTGTCCTTCGTCGGGAAACATCAGGAGTTCGGCGACGCTGCCGCGTGCCCGCAACTCGTCGACGATCTGCTGCGATTCGCTCACCGGGACATTGGTGTCGTGCGCGCCATGCACCACGAGCAACGGCGCGCGGATCTCGTCAATCCGGCGGATCGGCGAGAGATCTTGCAGCAGTTCACGATCCGACTCCGGGTGGCCGTACTTGGTGTATGCGGCAACGGCGATCCACGGCTCGGTGTTACGGAAGAAGGATTCGAGGTCGCTCATCCCGCAGATCGCGATGCCGGCAGCGAACACCTCGGGATGAAACGTCAGTGCGGCGAACGTGAGGTAGCCGCCGTAGGAACGCCCCGACACGTAGAGGCGGTCTGGGTCGGCGAAACCCTTGTCGCACAGATGGGTTGCGCAATCAGCGACGTCTTGGATGCCCGCGTAGCGGCCGTAGCGGTCGTCGGCGTGGGAGAACAGTCGTCCGTAGCCCGACGATCCGCGCACATTCGGCGCGAACACGGTGATGCCCGCGTCGACGAGCGGACCGAAGAGGAACTGGTAGTCGGGCCTGCTCTGCGCCTCCGGCCCGCCGTGGAAGTACAGCAGACACGGTGGGGGACCGGCCTCGGCATCGGACGTGTGGGCCCGATAGAGCCAGCCCGACAACGGCATTCCGTCGCGGGCGGAGAACTCTACGTATTCCGGGCGCAGCGCACTCGACGGCCCGCTGCCGACCACCATGTCGTCGCGGATCGCGGTGACCGTCTCCGTCGGTGTGTGCACCAGATGCACGATCGGTGAGTGTTGCGGACTCGACACCGTCAGCGCCACCAGGGTGCCCGCCGCGCTGATCGACAGATCCGAGGCGACCTCTCCGGGCAGCGGGACCGGGGCGTGCAGCGTCTGATCGGGCAGTGTCATGATCTGTAGTTCGCTGCGGCCGGACACATTCCAGAGCATGGCGATGGTCGACTGATCGTTGCTGACCGCGAACTCGTCGATGCCCGCTCCGGCCCGTTCGGCCAGGACCCGGAACCGCGTGCCCGCACGCCCGACCTCCACGCCGAGCAGGCGCGGGAATTTGGCGTCGAAATCGCTGACCACCACGGCCTGCACGCTGTCGAGGTCGCGCTCGGCATCCTGGGGTGGGCCCACGAAGATCGCCGACGCGTGGTCGAAACCCTGGTCGAGGATGTAGCCGTGGTCGGTCACCGCGCCGGGGTCGTTGGGCAGCAGCGTCGACATGGTGACGTCGTCCCCGGCGTCGCCCGCCGGACTCGGGGGTCGGTTGCCGCGATCGAATTGTCGTCGCAGCAAGAGCATGTCGCGGTAGCCGCGGGGTCCTGCGCGCAGCAGGGTGGCGCCCTTCCAGGAGTCGATGAGTGCCCCGCCGACGCGCACGTCGAGGGTTTGGGTGAAACCGGTGGCCGGATGTACCCGCAGTGAATGCGCGGTGCCGTCGGGGGTGGTCGCGGTGATCAGCACCCAGTCGGTGTCCCAACCCACCAGCGACACCGTGCCGAAGGAGCCGGCGCCGGTGGTGGGGTAGCGGGCGCCGTAGTCGGTGTCGGGCAGTGACGCGGCAATCCGGTGGGCCGTGTCATCAGCGGGATCGGTGGTGACCACCCACACCTGGTGGTGCTCACCGCCGCTGGGCGCCAGTTCCACCGCCAGCCAATTGCTGTCGGTGGAGTGGACGAGCTTTCGGACGGGCCCGGTGGCCGGCACCCGCACCCAGCGCAGTTCGCCGACGCCGTCCTCGGACAGAACACGTTGGGCCGCACGCGGATACCCTGTCCCGTCGTCGACGATGTAGGCGAAGGCGGAGCCGTCGGGAGACACCGAGGGACCGTAGGTGTGCCATCCCCGCTCATCGAACCGCAGCGGCGACGACGAGTCCGGCTCGGTGTCGGCGGGGTCGGTGGGTCTGGGGGTGCTCACTGCGCGGCGACGGCTTCCATTGTCTGCAACCACATTTCGAGCAACGCGACCTGCCACAGCTCGTTGGAGTCGAGAGTGGTGCGGATGCCGTTGGGATCGGCGAAGAGCCGATCGAGTGCCTCCGGCCGATACAGCGCACGATCCTTCGCCGACTGTGCTCCCAGCGTGTCGGTGACGAGGTCGAGCACCCCGCCCTCGAGGTGACGGATTCCCGGTACCGGGAAGTAGCCCTTGGTGCGATCGATCACCGCGGCGGGCAGCAGCGACCGCGAGGCCTCCTTGAGCACGCCCTTGCCGCCGTGTGCGAGCTTCAGGTCGGGCGGGCAGGTGGCGGCGAGTTCGACGAACTCGTGGTCGAGGAACGGCACGCGCGCCTCCAGTCCCCACGCCATAGTCATGGTGTCCACACGCTTCACCGGGTCGTCGACCAGCATGATGGTGGTGTCCAGGCGCAGGGCAGCGTCGACGGCGGTCTGCGCGCCCGGGGCCGACTGATGGGCCAGGGCGAACTCCCAGCTGGGGTCGTAATCGCTGTCGCCCAGGTGATACGGATCGTTGAGCAGGGCCCCGATCGCGGCGTGCGAGCGGTCGAAGAAGACGCTCTGGTACGCCTTGGTGGTGTCGCCGCGGGGTGTGTGCAACAGCGGTGGATACCAGGAGTAGCCGCCGAGGATCTCGTCGGCGCCCTGCCCGGACTGGACCACCTTGATCGACTTGCTCACCTCTTCGGACAGCAGGTAGAAGGCGACGCAGTCGTGGCTGACCATCGGTTCGCTCATCGCCGCGATGGTGTCCGGAACCGCGGGTAGCAACCGGTCGGTGCCGATGTGGATCTTGTGGTGATCGGTGGCAAAGGTGTCGGCGATCAGATCGGAGTAGGCGTACTCGTCGCCGGATTCGCCGCCGGCGGAATCGAATCCGATGCTGAAGGTGGCCAGATCGGTCTGCCCCTGCTCGGCCAGCAACGCCACCACCAATGAGGAGTCGATGCCGCCGGAGAGCAGGACGCCGACGGGCACGTCGGCCACCATGCGGCGGCGCACCGAGGTGCGCAGCGAATCCATCAGCTCGTGTTGCCAGCGCGCCTCGTCCCAGTCTGCGCGGTCCGGGTCGGGGGCGAATGTCGGTGTCCAGTAACGACGTTCGCTGCCGCGGCCGTCGGGGGTGATGATTCGGACGGTGGCCGGCGGCAGTTTGCGGATGCCGTTGTAGATGGTGTGCGGGGCGGGCACCACCGCGTGGAAACTGAAGTAGTGGTGCAGTGCCACCCGGTCGAGTGAGGTGTCGACGTCGCCGGCCCGCAGCAACGCCTGCAGCGACGACGCAAAGCGCAGCCGCCCTGGCGTTTCGGCGAGGTAGAGCGGTTTGATGCCGAGCCGGTCACGGGCGAGTGTCACCACGCCGGTGTCGGTGTCGGTCACCGCGAACGCGAACATCCCGATGAGGTGGTCGACGCATTCGCTGCCCCAGGCGTGGAAGGCCTTGAGGATCACCTCGCTGTCGGCGTGGGAGAAGAAGCGATATCCCATGTCCTCGAGTTCGGCGCGTAACTCCTGATAGTTGTAGATGCAGCCGTTGAAGACCATTGCCAGGCCGAGTTCGGAGTCGACCATCGGCTGACCGCCCCGCTCGGACAGGTCGATGATCTTGAGCCTGCGGTGGCCGAGCGCCACCGAACCCTTGACGTAGAGCCCCGATCCGTCGGGGCCGCGACGGGCCATGGCGCAGGTCATCTTGTCCACCGCGACCGCGTCGGGAGATGTCCCGTCGAACCGGATCTCGCCACAGATGCCACACATGCTGGTCAGTCCTCTCCCTGGTTTGTCTCTACCCCGGCGCCCTGTACCCCGCCGACCTGCGGAGCAGGGTCGGCGCCCTGAACCCCGCCGACCTGCGGAGCAGGGTCGGCGCCCTGTACCCACGTGTCCTTGCCGCCGCCGCCGCGCGACGAGTTCACGATCAGCGATCCGGCGGGTGCCACCCTGGTGAGGGCCGCCGGCGCCACATGGGCGCTGATGGTGTCGGACCCGTGCGCGCGCAGATGGACGAATACCCGCAGATCGACGTGGTGGGCGTAGAAGCCGTTTCCGTCGAACGTGGGGTGCGTCGACAGGGGCACCACCTCCTGCGCGATGAAACGTTCGGGCTGCGTGAGCAATTCGACGCGCCGATCCGCCAATTGTTTCTCCGTGCACTCGGGCCCGATGGTGATCCCGGAGCCGCCGAGCCCGTCGATGGGTTTGACGACGAGCTGGTCGAGATTCTCCAGCACGTGGTCGCGTTGATGACGTTCGGCACACAGCCAGGTGGGGACCTGCGGGATCAGGGGTTCCTCGCCGAGGAAGTAGCGGATCATTTCCGGGACGTAGGCGTAGATGGCCTTGTCGTCGCCGATGCCGTTGCCCAGCGCGTTGGCGATGGCGAAACGACCGAGCTGGAGCCCGGCCAGGATGCCGTGCCGGAGGGCCTGATCATCGACTCCGTGCGAGGACAGCAGCATGTCCTCGTCCATCCGCACGTAGGCGGTGTTCACCGGCACCTTGGACTTTCCGTGGTGGAAGTAGACGCGCCCGGCCTCGGGACCGTCGGCGCCGGCCACCGAGAGCATCTCCGGGGTGGCCAGGCCCAGGCCGGCGCCCTCGGCGATCAGGGTGTGCTCGAACCAGGCCGAATCCTTCCAGCCGGAGCTGAGCATGATGTCGATGCCGTCGGGATGCGCGTCGGGCGGGCGGGCCGCGGCGATGGTGTCGCCGATCATCGCGGGCACCCCGTTGACCGGGAGGGTGGCCGGTGGCATCGGGATCTCCGGCAGGAACTGCGTCATGAGTCGACGGTTGCTCATCGCGTACGCCACGCCCGAAGGCACCCGCAGATTGTCCTCGAGGACCACGAATTCACCGGGTCGCGGGGACACCAGGTCGGTACCGCAGATGTGCGTACGCACCCGTTGCCAGGCGGGCACGGTGCCGGTCTGGCGGTAGCCGGGGGCCCGGTCGAGCGCCTCGAGCGGGATCACACCGTCGCGTACCGCGTTCTGCTCGCCGTAGACGTCGAGCAGAAAAGCGTTGAGCGCCAACGCACGTTGCTTGAGGCCGGCACCCACCCGCGTCCAGTCGTCGGCACCGATGTAGCGCGGCACCACGTCGAGGGGGAACAGTTGGGCGCGCGACTGCCCGGTCACCCGGAACGTCACGCCGTCGATGCTCTGTTCGCGTTCGATCTGGTACTGCCGCTTGCGGAGTTCCATCGCACCGAGATCGGCCTCGGCGGCCAGGATGTCGGCGTAGCCGGGCCGGGGCTGCTGCGCGTCGACGGCCTCGTCGTAGGCCTCGGCGATGTCGTCGTCCCCGTGCGCGGCCGTGTGATCGCGGGCCGGGTGATCGCTGTAGCCGAGCAGCAGCGTGCCTTCGGGATCGGCGGGGATCACCACCGTCTCGAGGGTTCCGGCGGTCTCCGCGGCAAGACGTTCCACCACCGCGGTCAGCCGACCCCGGCGCCGCAACACCCGACGCTGCCGCGACGACGAACTGCCCGCGATCAGTGCGCGTTCGGTCAGTTCGGTCACCGTGTCCCAATCGCCGGTCTGCTCGAGTTCGCCACGCAGCGAGGCGGTCAGATCGCGCACCACGTCGACCGCCGGGCGCGGTGTGGCGCGCGCGATGTCGATGAGGTCGCCCTCCAGTCCCGACCGGGCGGCCTGCCAGATCGCGGCCCGATACAGGGTGGCGAAGGGGAGATCGGATGTGGGTGGCTTGTCGAGGCGGGCGGCCTCCCGGATCACCAGGGCGCGAAACAGTCCCGCGATCAATGCGATGGTGTCCACCGAGGGGCAGGAATCGCAGACACGCAGTTCCAGGGTGCTGACCCGCGCGGACGGCCGGACGTCGAAGTACACCATGCCCGGATCGGTGATCACCCCGCTGGAGATGAGGCGGTTGATCTCGTCGTCGTACTCGGCGGCGTTGCGGACGTCGGGGAATGGTCCGGTGGTGGGCCAGCGCTGCCAGACCAGGGTGCGGGCACTGGCATAGCCGGTGTCGGTGCCGTCGGCCCAGAACGGCGAGCTCGCCGACAACGCGAGCAGGGTGGGGATGTAGGGGGTCAGGCGCACCGCGATGGCCACCGCCTCGTCGCGGTTGGCCACGTCGACGTGGACCTGGGTGCCGCAGATCAGCTGTTCGCGGGCCAGCAGCTGGTAGTCGGCGAGCATCCGCCGGTACCGGGGGGTCTCGGTGACACGCATCTCGGTGGGCACCGAGAGGGGTACCGATCCGGCGGCGACCACACCCATGCCGAGGGTGGCGGCGGTTTCGACCAGGGTGCGCCGATTGGCGCTCAGATCGTCGCGCAACTCGCTCAAGCGCTCGTGCACCCCGCTGTTCGACTCGATCACGCAGCGTTGCAGCTCTTCGACGTAGGGGCTGTCGTCGGGCAGGATGTCGAGCAGTTCCGGTGCCCGCGCCGTCAGTCGCCACGTGCGCAGATCCACCAGGTGGAACTCTTCCTCGACCCCCACGCGGCGAGTGGTCCCGGGGCACTCGGTCGCGCGCTGTCGGGGATGGTCGGGAAGCGACGTCATCAACTAAGACTAGGAGCTTCGTCCCGGTGTGGCAGGGCGAGTCGGCCGGTCTGTCTCACCGCGGCGTGACCCATGTCGTGATCTCGCAGTGCACCACCTCGGTACCCGCCTTGTCGGTGATGCGGATGGAGACCACCACGTCCCGACCCTCGGTAGTGGCGCCGAAGTCGATCGGTTCGGCGAGAGCGGCCTCGGCGGTGAGGCTCGTGGTGGCCTTGGCGAGGTACTCGGCGGTCATGCCCTTCGGAATCCAGCGGTGGGTTGCGGGGGTGGTGGCCTCCATCAGCATGCCCATCGCCACCTCGGCGAGATTGCACGCGGCGATTGCGTGGAAGGTGCCGAGGTGGTTGTAGACGCCGAACCATTTGGGTGCGGTGACGCGGCAATACCCGGGCCGCATCTCGCGGACCATCGGCACGACCGTGCCGAAGTAGGGGACGCGGGCGACCATCCCGATGGAGAACACGAGCGCTCCGAGCCGGTTGTCGGGGAGTCGGCGCCGAAGCGCGTAGGTCGGGCTGACGGTCGTGCTGACGGGGGCCGGGCTCGAGTCCATGGCGGCGATGCTACGCAGCGCCCGGGCGGGGGTGAGGTCCGTCCCCGTTGAGCGTGCCCGGATCGGCGTTGAGCGTGCCCGGATCGGCGTTGAGCGTGCCCGGATCGGCGTTGAGCGTGCCCGGATCGGCGTCGAGCGTGCCCGGATCCGCGTCGAGCGTGCCCGGTTTCGGGAACCGACAGGTCACGGATGGGTGAATTGATCTTGGTAGCCGGTCGGGGACGCGTGGTTGGGGTGACGATCAAGATATGACGCACGCTCCCGAGCACGATGCGGCGACAGGTGGCGATACGCACGGCCCGCGGATGAACCCGCTGTGGTGGCGGGCGGGCATCCCGCTGATCGTCGGACTGATAATCTTCTTCATCCCGGCCCCCGACGGGGTCGACGCCAACGGCATGCGCATGCTCGGCATCTTCGTCGCCACCATCCTGGGGTTGATCCTGCAGCCGCTGCCCACCGGGTCGGTAGCCCTGGTCGGGCTGGCGCTCGCCATGATCACCAAGACGATGACGCCGAGTGAGGCGCTGGCGGGGTTTTCGAACACCACGATCTGGCTGATCGTGGCGTCGTTCTTCATCGCCGAGGGTTTCATCGTGACCGGACTCGGCAAACGGGTGGCCCTGATCCTGGTGCGGTCCATCGGGAAGTCGAGTCTTGGGCTGGCCTACGGCATGGCGATCACCGATCTGGTCCTCGCGCCCGCCACGCCGTCGAACACCGCCCGGGCCGGCGGAGTGGTGTACCCGATCATCAGATCGCTGGCGGTGCTCGAGGATTCGACGCCCGATTCCGATGCGTCGCGTCGTCGGCTGGGTTCGTATCTGCTGCTGACCGCGTTGCAGGTGAATGTCGTGACGTCGGCGATGTTCATCACCGCGATGGCGGGTAACCCGATCGCGGTGGACGCCGCCGCCGAGAAGGGAATCGACATCACGTGGGGCAAGTGGGCGCTGGCGGCGCTCGTGCCGGGTCTGGTGAGTCTGGTGGTGGTGCCCTGGGTGATGCAGAAGCTGTATCCGCCGACGCTGAAGAAAACCCCGGAGGCGCCGGACATGGCCAGGCAACAGTTGCGCGAGGCGGGCACGATGTCGGTGCACGAGTGGATCATGGCTGCCACCTTCGTGTTGCTGCTGGTGCTGTGGTGCCTGGGCAAGCAGATCAATGTCGACGCCACCACCACCGCGTTCGTCGGCATCGCGATCCTGCTGGTCACCGGCGTGCTCACCTGGAAGAACCTCGTCACCGACACCGGCGCATGGCAGACCCTGATCTTCTTCGGCGTGCTCGTGGCGATGGCCGACGAGTTGCGCAAACTGAAGGTGATCGACTGGGTGGGCGACCGGGTTGCCTCCGGGGTGAGCGGCCTACCCTGGCTGGCGGCGTTCGCGGTGCTCACGCTGGTGTACTTCTACGTGCACTACCTGTTCGCCTCGAACACCGCACAGATCGTCGCAATGTACGCGGTGTTCCTCGGCGCGGCCGTCAGCGCGGGCGCGCCTGCCCTGTTCTCCGCGCTGGTGTTCGGCTTCATCGGCAGCCTGTTCGGCGGGCTAGCACACTATTCGTCGGGTCCGGCGGGCGTCATGTACGGGTCCGGCTACATCAAGACCAGCGAATGGTTCCGGGTGGGTTTCCTGATGTCGGTGGTGATCATCCTGATCTGGACGGTGGTCGGCGGCGCGTGGATGAAGCTCATCGGCATTTGGTGACCCTCGACCCGGGTCTCCCGCTGGTTGAGCTTGTCTTTCGCTGGTTGAGCTTGTCGAAACCACCACCCGCGGGCACGCTCGACCGGGTCCTTCCGCTGGTTGAGCTTGTCTTTCGCTGGTTGAGCTTGTCGAAACCACCACCCGCGGGCACGCTCGACCGGGTCCTTCCGCTGGTTGAGCTTGTCTTT
>NZ_JBSFQF010000015.1:0-34393 GCF_053588575.1 Gordonia sp. NPDC003429 | reverse complement strand
TCGCTGGTTGAGCTTGTCGAAACCACCACCCGCGGGCACGCTCGACCCGAATCTGGGCACGCTCGACCCGGGTCTCCCGCTGGTTGAGCTTGTCTTTCGCTGGTTGAGCTTGTCGAAACCACCACCCGCGGGCACGCTCGACCCGAATCTGGGCACGCTCGACCGGGATCTGGGCACGCTCGACTGGGATCTGGGCACGCTCGACGTCAGTCGGGTTTGCGACGGAACCCGAAGCGCAGAGCCTCGCGGTTCACCCCGGCAATCGCGTCGAGTGGTATGCCTGCCGGGCAGACCGTGGCGCACTCGCCGAAGGTGGAACACGGGCCGAAGTCCTGCTCCATCTGACCGGTGATCGCCCGCGCCCGCCGACCTCGCTCCTGCCGACCCTGGGTGAGTGCGGCCAGGTGGAGCAGTTTGGCCCCGGCGAACAGGTGCGCGGAGCCGTTCGGGCAGGCGGCCACGCAGGCCCCGCACCCGATGCACGCGGCATAGTCGAGCGCCTTCTCGCTCTCGTCGTGGGGGAGGGGCTGTGTGTCGGCGTCGGGCGCCTGACCCGCCGCGACGGCAACGTGGCCACCCGCCTCGATCACCCGGTCCAACGCCGACCGGTCGACCACCAGATCGCGAACCACGGGAAAACTCTTGGCCCGCAACGGTTCCAGTTTGAGGTGGGTGGCGCCGTCGAAGTGACGCAGATGCTGTCGACACGACGGGGTGTTCGCGGTCGGCCCGTGTGGCCGGCCGTTGACCATCATCCCGCACGAGCCGCACACCCCCTCGCGGCAGTCAGAGTCGAAGGCGATCGGTTCACGGCCCGCGTCGACGAGGTGATCGTTGAGGCGATCGAGCACGTCGAGCAGCGACATTTCCGGTGTCGCATCATCGATCTCGTAGGTCTCGAACTGGCCGGCGTCGTCGACCCCGGTTTGCCGCCAGGCCTCGATGGTGAGTTTCATATCCGGTTCCCCATTTACTCAGCCTCACTTGTAGTTTCGCGTCTGCAGCGGCACGGCCCGGAAATCCAGCGGTTCGCGGTGGCGAATCTGCTTGTCGTCGGGAGTGGTCTCCCACGCCGACACGAAACACCACTGGGCGTCGTCGCGCATCGCCTCGCCCTGCTCGGTCTGATGATCGACGCGGAAGTGCGCGCCGCACGATTCGTCGCGGTCGAGCGCGTCGATGCACATCAACTCGGCGAGTTCGAGGAAATCCGCCACCCGCCCGGCGCGTTCGAGCTCTTGGTTGAACGCGGCCCCGCTCCCGACCACGCGGACGTCGTTCCAGAACTCCTCGCGCAGTTCGCGGACCTCGGCGATCGCCGCGGTGAGCGATTCGACGCTGCGCGACACCCCGCATCCGCGGTAGAGGACCTCGCCGAGACGACGATGGAACCGGTCGGGACCTGTTGTTCCGTCGACCGCGATCAGCCGCGACACCCGATCGCGCACACCGCTCGCCGCCTGCCGCACCGCGTCGTGGTCGAGCGGCAGCAGGTCCTCGCCGAGCAGCGGGGCGAGATAGTTGGGCACCGAGTACGGCAGTGTGAACCACCCGTCGACGCACGCCGACAGTAGCGAATTGGCACCCAGCCGGTTGGCGCCGTGATAGCCCCAGCCCACCTCGCCGCCGACGAAAAGCCCTGGGATCGAGGTCATCTGGTCGAAATCCGACCACAATCCGCCCATCGTGAAATGCGCGGCCGGCGCGATGCGCATCGGCACCTCGTAGGGGTCCTCACCGGTGGCGTCGTGATACATCGAGAACAGGTTGCCGTAGCGTTCGGCGATCGTGGCCTTGCCGAGTCGCGCCAGCGCGTCGGAGAAGTCGAGATACACGCTGTTGTGCAGCGGCCCCACTCCGTGCCCGCTCTCGATCTGTTCCCGCGCGGCGCGTGAGGCCACGTCGCGCGGGGTGAGATTGCCGTACGCGGGATACTTGCGTTCCAGGTAGTAGTCGCGTTCGGCCTCGGGTATGTCGCCGGGCGCGCGGTCGTCGTGCTCCTTGCGCGGCACCCAGATACGCCCGTCGTTGCGCAGCGATTCACTCATCAGCGTCGTCTTCGACTGCCATTCCGCGCTCACCGGCAGTGCGGTGGGATGGAACTGGATGAACGACGGCGAGGCCAGTAGTGCGCCGCGCCGATGCGCCCGCCACGACGCGGTGGCGTTGCAGTTGCGCGCCAGCGTCGACTGGAAGTACACGGTGCCGTACCCACCGGTGGCCAGCACCACGGCGTGCGCGGTCTGCGCGGTGATCTCCCCGGTCACCAGATCGCGGACGATCACCCCCTGTGCGCGGCCGTCGGCCACGATCAGGTCGAGCATCTCCTGGCGAGTGTGCAGCGTGACCGTGCCCGCCGCGACCTGCCGCAACAGCGCCTGCGACGCCGCGACCTGCAACTGCTGGCCGGTCTGGCCGCGGGTGTAGTAGGTGCGCGACACCTGGACGCCGCCGAAGCTGCGGGTGGCCAGCGACCCGCCGTACTCCCGGGCGAACGGTGCGCCGATCGCATTGAGATGGTCGATGACGCGGACGGATTCCTCGGCCAGGCGGAAGGCGTCGGCCTCGCGGGCACGAAAATCGCCGCCCTTGACCGTGTCGACCACGAAGCGATGCAACGAATCGTTGTCGACCTTACGCGCCCGCGCCGCGTTGATACCGCCCTGCGCGGCGACGCTGTGCGCACGTCGCGGGGCGTCGTGGAAGGTGAACGAGTGCACGTTGTAGCCGAGTTCGCCCAGTGCGGCGGCGCAGCCGGAACCGGCCAGCCCGGTGCCGACCACGATCACCGTGAACTTGCGCCGGTTGAGCGGACCGACGAGCTTGTAGGAGTCCCGGCGGCGCTGCCACGCGGTGGCCGGGTCACCGTCGGGCACACCGGACGCCATGTCGCCGCCGAGGCTGCGCAGGTCGTCGATGGCGACGGAGTCGGAGTGCGGTGCGGTGTGTGTCATGTCAGCCCACCACCCCGGTCAGCACGGCCAGCGGGATGGTGATGTTGCCGATCATCACGGCGGCCGCGACCAGCGCCCCGACACCCGCCCAGATCTGCCGCAGCCGCTTTCCGGTGCCACCGAGATCGTTGACGACGCTCCACAGGCCGTGGACGAGATGGATGCCGAGAAGCACCATCACCAGGATGTAGAAGGCGGCCATCGGCCAGCGGTGGAAACTGTCGATCACGTTGTTGTAGGCATACGACCGGTCGCGGGTGGCCGCCTCGTAGCCGTCCGACGCGATGGGGCGGGTACCGGTGGTCAGATCCAGGATGTGGATGACGATGAACACCAGCAACACCAGGCCGGTATAGGGCATCAGGGTTGCCGGCAGGCGCTTCCAGCTCATGCCTTTGCGTCGGAAGCGTCCCTTGGCCTTGTGTGAGCGGCCGATCAGGATGAACGACGACACCACGTGCAGTACCAGGCAGGCCAGCAGCACGACGCGGAAGATCCACAGCGCGCCCTCGTAGGGGAGGAGCGGTTCGAGCAAGGTGCGCAGCCAGTGGGCATAGTCGTCGAAGTGGGTGGCGCCGGTGTAGATCTTGAGATTGCCGATCATGTGTACCAGCACGAATAGTGCGAACACGGTGCCGGTGAGCGCCATCGTCACCTTGAGGGTCACGTTGGACGGCCGCGGACGCGCGGCGGTGGGCATCGGCGTGGCGACCCGTGGGGTGGGAATCGGAACCGGGTGGTCGGCGTCGTCGACCACCATGCCGTCCGGTCCGCGGTCGGTGGGCGGGATGAGCGTGCTCATGCAAGGCCTTCCGGAGTCGGCTCGGGGCTGGCGAACCGGGTGTCGGGGTCCCGTGTTCCACGCTAGGGCTTTGATCTCCGGTGTGCCCGGGGATAAGGCACAAATGACACGAAGCAGTTATCTGCGTCGCGCGGAGGTCACGCGTCGTCGACCTCGGCTGTGCCGGCAGTAGGGGCACGATCGACGTGGATGTGGGCACGCTCGACGCGGATGTGGGCACGCTCGACGCGGATGTGGGCACGCTCGACGTGGATTTGAATTGCTCCCCCGACCTGGTGCATACTTGTCGGGTTGCCTTGACCGGCGGACGTGGGAATTCTCGCGGCCCCGACAAGGTGAATGACTCCCAGGCCTCCGAAACGGGGACTGGGCGTGTAACTCATGCCCCGGATCAGGGGTAATGGCACGACACGCCCGACCGCGGGTGCCGGAGCACAACGGCTCACCACCAGTGGTGAGCCAACGTACAACGACAGATGAACAGCGTCGATCCCGCCCATCTCACGAGCGGATCAATGTGCCACCGGTAATTGGCGCCGGCCAAGGTCACGCGGTGTTTGTCTGTCGAGAACAACTGACGGAAGAGGACACAAGCGTGGCGGGACAAAAGATCCGCATCAGGCTCAAGGCCTATGACCACGAGGCGATCGACGCTTCGGCGCGCAAGATCGTGGAGACCGTGACCCGTACGGGTGCACGCGTCGTCGGCCCGGTGCCGTTGCCCACCGAAAAGAACGTGTACTGCGTCATCCGCTCGCCGCATAAGTACAAGGACAGCCGCGAGCACTTCGAGATGCGCACTCACAAGCGACTCATCGACATCCTCGACCCGACGCCGAAGACGGTCGACGCGCTGATGCGCATCGACCTTCCGGCCAGCGTCGACGTCAACATCCAGTAGGCGGGGGGACGAGAATTATGAGCAATCAGAGCGCAAGCAAAGGCATCCTGGGCACCAAGCTCGGCATGACCCAAGTATTCGACGAGAACAACCGTGTCGTTCCGGTCACCGTCATCCAGGCGGGCCCGAACGTCATCACCCAGCTGCGCACCGACGAGCGCGACGGCTACACCGCCGTGCAGCTCGCCTACGGCGCCATCGATCCGCGCAAGGTGACCAAGCCGGTCGCCGGTCAGTTCGCGAAGGCAGGGGTCACCCCGCGTCGCCACCTGGCCGAGATCCGCGTCGCCGACACCGCCGAGTTCGAGATCGGTCAGGAACTGACCGCCGAGATCTTCGACGACGGCGCGCTGGTCGACGTCACCGGCACCTCCAAGGGCAAGGGATTTGCCGGCGCGATGAAGCGCCACGGCTTCTCCGGCCTGGGTGCCAGCCACGGTGCGCACCGCGTGCACCGCGCCCCCGGTTCGATCGGTGGCTGCGCCACCCCGGGCCGTGTGTTCAAGGGCATGCGGATGGCCGGGCGGATGGGTAACGACACCGTGACCACGCAGAACCTCACCGTCCACAAGGTGGACGCCGAGGCCGGCCTGCTGTTGATCAAGGGCGCCATCCCGGGCCGCAAGGGCGGCATCGTGGTGGTCCGTGACGCCGTGAAGGGTGGTGCGAACAAATGAGCACCGAAACGACAGAAACCAACTTGACGCTGGACGTCAAGACCGCCGACGGCGCGACCAACGGAACCGTTGACCTGCCCGCCGAGATCTTCGACGCACCTGCCAACCTCGCGCTGATGCACCAGGTCGTGGTGGCCCAGCAGGCCGCCGCCCGCCAGGGCACGCACGCCACCAAGACCCGCGGTGACGTCCGCGGCGGTGGCGCCAAGCCGTACCGCCAGAAGGGCACCGGCCGCGCCCGCCAGGGTTCGACCCGCGCCCCGCAGTTCACCGGTGGTGGCACCGTGCACGGCCCGCAGCCGCGCGACTACAGCCAGCGCACCCCGAAGAAGATGAAGGCGGCCGCCCTGCGCGGTGCGCTGAGCGATCGCGCCCGCAACGAGCGCATCCACGTGATCACCGAGCTGGTCTCCGGGCAGGTCCCGTCGACCAAGTCGGCACGTCAGTTCCTGGAGACCCTCAGCGACCGGCGCAAGTTCCTGGTGGTGCTGGGCCGCGAGGACCTGACCGCATGGAAGAGCGTCGCGAACCTCGGCAACGTGTTGCCGATCGCACCCGATCAGCTCAACACCTACGACGTCCTCTACGCGGACGACGTGGTGTTCAGCGTCGAGACGCTCAACGCGTTCATCGCACAAGCCAAGAAGGAGGCGTGAGCATGGCTACGCAGGCAAACCCGCGTGACATCATCCTGGCGCCGGTGATCTCGGAGAAGTCCTACGGACTCATCGAGGACAACGTGTACACCTTCCTGGTGCACCCGGAGTCCAACAAGACGCAGATCAAGATCGCCGTCGAGCAGATCTTCGATGTGACCGTCGCCAGCGTCAACACCGCCAACCGGCAGGGCAAGCGCAAGCGGACTCGCTTCGGCTACGGCCAGCGCCGCTCCACCAAGCGCGCGCTGGTGACGCTGACCGCCGACAGCAAGCCCATCGAGATCTTCGGAGGCTCGGTCAGCTGACCGGGACTCTACGGAACAGAGGGACTTTCAACTCATGGCTATTCGTAAGTACAAGCCGACGACCCCGGGTCGCCGCGGATCGAGTGGCTCGGATTTCGCCGAGATCACCCGCGATCACCCGGAGAAGTCGCTGGTTCGTCCGCTGCATGGTCGCGGCGGTCGTAACGCACACGGTCGTATCACCACCCGGCACAAGGGTGGCGGTCACAAGCGCGCCTACCGTCTGATCGACTTCCGTCGAAACGACAAGGACGGCGTCGATGCCAAGGTCGCACACATCGAGTACGACCCCAACCGCACCGCGCGCATCGCGCTGCTGCACTTCGTCGACGGCGAGAAGCGCTACATCATCGCGCCCAAGGGCCTGTCCCAGGGCGACGTGGTGGAGACCGGCCCCACCGCCGACATCAAGCCGGGCAACAACCTGCCGCTGCGCAACATCCCGACCGGTACCCAGGTGCACGCCGTGGAGCTGCGCCCGGGCGGCGGCGCCAAGATGGCCCGCAGCGCCGGCGCATCGATCCAGTTGCTCGGTAAGGAGGGCACGTACGCCACGCTGCGTATGCCCTCCGGTGAGATCCGTCGCGTCGACGTGCGCTGCCGCGCCACCGTCGGCGAGGTGGGCAACGCCGAGCAGAGCAACATCAACTGGGGCAAGGCCGGCCGCATGCGCTGGAAGGGCAAGCGCCCCACCGTCCGCGGTGTCGTGATGAACCCGGTCGACCACCCGCACGGTGGCGGCGAGGGCAAGACCTCCGGTGGTCGCCACCCGGTCAGCCCGTGGGGTCAGCCTGAGGGCCGCACCCGTAAGAACAAGGCCAGCGACAAGCTGATCGTCCGGCGTCGTCGCACCGGCAAGAACAAGCGATAAGCACAGGAGGGAGTTAGAGAATGCCACGCAGCCTCAAGAAGGGCCCGTTCGTCGACGACCACCTGCTTGCCAAGGTGGACGCGCAGAACGAGAAGGGCACCAAGCAGGTCATCAAGACCTGGTCGCGCCGTTCGACCATCATCCCCGATTTCATCGGACACACCTTCGCCGTCCACGACGGACGCAAGCACGTGCCGGTGTTCATCTCGGACAACATGGTCGGGCACAAGCTGGGCGAGTTCGCCCCCACCCGTACCTTCAAGGGTCACATCAAGGATGACCGGAAAGCGAAGCGCCGGTAATCATGACTACGAAGACTGAAAATCCGACAGCCCAGGCGACCGCGCGCTTCGTGCGTGTGACGCCGATGAAGGCACGTCGCGTGATCGACCTGATCCGCGGCAAGAACGTCGACGAGGCCCTCGACATCCTGCGGTTTGCCCCGCAGTCGGCATCCGAGCCGGTGTACAAGGTCCTCGCCAGCGCCGTCGCCAACGCGGAGAACAACCAGGATCTGGATCGCCGGACCCTGGTGGTGTCCACCGCGTTCGCCGACGAGGGCCCCACGCTCAAGCGGTTCCAGCCGCGTGCGCAGGGTCGTGCGTTCCGTATCCGCAAGCGCACCAGCCACATCACCGTGGTCGTGGAGAGCTTGCCGGAGAAGGCCGGAGCGTCGCGCGGCCGGTCGCGTCAGCCGAAGAAGAAGGGAGCCTGACAGTGGGCCAGAAAATCAACCCGCACGGCTTCCGTCTGGGCATCACCACCGACTGGAACAGCCGGTGGTACGCCGACAAGCAGTACGCGGAGTACGTGAAAGAAGATGTCGCCATCCGCAAGCTCCTGTCCACCGGACTCGAGCGCGCCGGCATCTCCAAGGTGGAGATCGAAAGGACTCGCGACAGAGTTCGAGTTGATATCCACACCGCCCGTCCGGGCATCGTCATCGGCCGCCGCGGCGCCGAGGCCGACCGGATTCGTGGCGACCTGGAGAAGCTGACCGGTAAGCAGGTTCAGCTCAACATCCTCGAGGTCAAGAACCCCGAGTCCGACGCCCAGCTGGTGGCGCAGGGTGTGGCCGAGCAGCTGAGCAACCGTGTGGCGTTCCGTCGCGCGATGCGCAAGGCCATCCAGTCGGCGATGCGACAGCCGAACGTGAAGGGCATCCGGGTCCAGTGCTCGGGTCGCCTCGGCGGCGCAGAGATGAGCCGCAGTGAGTTCTACCGCGAGGGACGCGTGCCGCTGCACACGCTGCGCGCCGACATCGACTACGGACTCTACGAAGCCAAGACGACCTTCGGCCGGATCGGCGTGAAGGTCTGGATTTACAAGGGTGACATCGTCGGTGGCAAGCGTGAGCTGTCCGCAGCCGCGCCGGCCGCCGAGGATCGTCGTCCGCGCCGTCCCAGCCGTCCCCGCCGCAGCGGTGCCTCGGGCACCACGGCCACCAGCACCGACGCAGGTCGGGCAGCTGAGGCTCCGGCAGACGCGACGGTCGGCGCCGGAGCAGAGAAGCAGGAGGGCTGAGGCATGTTGATCCCCCGTCGGGTCAAGCACCGCAAGCAGCATCACCCCAGCCTGAAGGGTCAGGCCAAGGGCGGCACCAAGGTGACGTTCGGTGATTTCGGCATCCAGGCACTGGAGAGCGCGTACATCACCAACCGTCAGATCGAGTCCGCTCGTATCGCGATCAACCGCCACATCAAGCGTGGCGGCAAGGTGTGGATCAACATCTTCCCCGACCGTCCGCTGACGAAGAAGCCCGCCGAGACCCGTATGGGTTCGGGTAAGGGTTCGCCGGAGTGGTGGGTGGCCCCGGTCAAGCCGGGCCGCGTGCTGTTCGAGATGACCTACCCCAATGAGGAGATCGCTCGCGAGGCCCTGCGTCGCGCGCAGCACAAGCTCCCCATCAAGACCCGGATCGTGACCAGAGAGGAGCAGTTCTGATGGCACTCGGAGTGGCAGCAGCCGAGCTGCGCGATCTCACCGACGCTGATCTGGTCGACCGGCTCAAAGAGTCGAAGGAAGAGTTGTTCAACCTTCGGTTCCAGATGGCCACCGGCCAGCTCGACAACAACCGTCGTCTGCGGACCGTGCGTCGCGAGATCGCGCGGATCTACACCGTGATGCGTGAGCGTGAGCTGGGACTGGCGTCGGGACCGGACGGTGATGACGCATGAGTGAGGACCAGAAGGTGACCGAAACCCCCACCGTTGAGCGCAACCGCCGCAAGGAGCGGATCGGTTACGTCGTCAGCGACAAGATGCAGAAGACCATCGTGGTCGAGCTGGAAGATCGTAAGAGCCACCCGCTCTACGGCAAGATCATCCGGACCACGAGCAAGGTCAAGGCACACGACGAGAATGGCGATGCCGGCGTCGGTGACCGCGTGCGGATCATGGAGACCCGCCCGCTGTCGGCGACCAAGCACTGGCGTCTGGTCGAGGTGCTGGAGAAGGCCAAGTAGCCACAAAGGCTCAGGAGCTTTCTGCACAACAGCAGTCACGAGCGGCCCGTCCCATCCGTGGGACGGGCCGCTCGTCTGTATGGGCAACCTCGTCGTGCAAGTCCGTGCCCGAACGGTGCTGTGTGTGTCGTGCCACGACCGACGAGCCGCAGCCGTTGCCGGGGTGTTGTTGAATAGCGGAGATGAGCGCGGAAGGGGAACTCGATTCGCTGGCCGACTCGGCCGATCAACTGCGTCGGCTGGCGGCGTCGGCGGAGTGGGACGTCGCCGACGCACGTCGCCGACTCGTCGACGCGGCCGGTGAGATGATCGCCGACGCGGTCGCCGACGCGCAGGGGGTGGGTGCCGCCGCGGCCTCCGACTACTGGGCCGAGCGTGCCCGACGACTCACCGCGGATCTCGCCACGACCCCGGCACCCGCACTCGGACCGATCGCCGATGCCGACGTGGTGGTGGCGACGGCGGTGGCGCGCGCGGCCATTGCGCAGGCCGCGCTCACCGCGGACCGGGCGACCGTATCCGACGAGGAGACGACCGGTGCCGCCGAGAGTCGTCAGCTCATCGGCGGTGTGCGCCGTGCTGCGCGTGCCGTGGGCACCGAGACCCGACACGAACTCGATCACGTGGTGGTCGGACGACCCCACTCCGTGCTGATCCGCCTCATGATCGCGCTCGGGGTGTCGATCGGGGTTGCGGTGGTGTACCGCGTCACCGGTTTCTCCGACAAATATGATTCGTACAGCGCGCTGGCGCTCTTCCTGCTGTCGGTCGGCGTGGGCAGCAGCATTTGCACCAACGCCCTGTGCGTCGACTCCTTCCACGTCCGCGACGAACTCGGTGGCGGCGACCCGCTGTGGCGGATTCTGATCGGCAAGAACCTGGCCATGCTGATCAGCACTCTGGTCGTCGGGTCGATCGTCATCGGGGTGCTGGCCCTCGTCGACGATGACCTCGGCCTGGCGTCGATGTTCGATCAGTTGGTCACCATGACATTCATCTGGCTCGGGGTGGGAAACGTGCTGTCGGTGGTGTACCCGCTGCGCGCCGAACCGCTGCCGGCGCGCTTCAAAGACGCCTCCTGGAAGGCCTACCTGCAGGGATTCGCCGTCTCATATGTCGTCGGCCTGGCCGTCAACCTGATGATCTACTGGCGACTGTGGGCCAAGGACACGGCGTCGGACAAGCTACCCGCCGGGCAGTGGGGCGCGCTGGCGGCGGTGCTGACCAGTTCGGTGGGGGTGTGGCTGCTGCTCAGCGTGCTTGCGGTCGTGTGTGCGCAGTACCCGCCGATCCGCCGGGCGCTCTCACGCGAGATCGCCGCGGGGGCCTGACCAGGGTTCGGGTTAGGCTGCCTCCCATGTCCACACATCGGCGAGATGCGCGGTCGCGGTGACCACCGTGCAGCCCGTCGAGACCACCGACGGACACGAGGATTCGGAGGGCACCGATCTCGAGCGTGTGCAGCGCATCGGCGCGCGGTTTCTCGGGGCCGGCTTCGTCGCGTATCTGCTCGTCTCAACCGGGGAGATCCGCGCGCAGTCGGTGCTGACCGACCCCTGGTGGCCGCCACTGAGCGTGCTGGCGGCCATCGGCCCTGCAGTGGTTCTCATCGTCGCCAGCTTCCGGCCGGGGACAAAGTGGCTGAGTCCGTTGTCGATGATGTTGTCGGCGGGGTACCTGGTCGCGACGGCCACCTGGTTCCTCGCGTGGACAGGCGACACCCTGGGTGACACCGGCCGAGGTGCGGTGTGGTTGATCGGCTTTCCCGCCCTGCCCGCGATGGTGCTCATGCTGGTCCACCCGCGGTGGAGTCTGATCCACACGGCGGTCGCGACGGTCGGGATCAACATCGCCCAGCAGTGCGGACGGTTCGGGCACCCCACCCCGGAACTCGGGCTCGAACTGCTGTGGGCCTGCAGCTTCAGCGGTGTGTTCCTGGCCATCGCGTTCACCGCGGTGCGCACCGCTCGGCTGCTCGACCGCACCCGCACCGAGGCGTACGCCGGTGCGGCCGCGACGGCTGCCGTTGCCGCGGCCGAAGCCGAACAATCCCGGTTCGACGCACTGATCCACGATCGGGTGATCGCGACGTTGCTCGCCGTCACCCCCGGTCGGTCCGACGATCGTCTCGCCCTGCAGGCATCCTCGGCGCTGACCGAACTCGATCGGCTCTCCCACGGGTCCGGTCCCGTCGTCGGGGTCGATGACACCGTGCCCACCACCGTTGCGCTGCAACGTATCCGCGTCGCCGTGGCGGATGTCCGGGAGAGTGCGGAGATCGACATCGTCAACGGGGCCCTCGCCGGGGCGACGCTTCCGGCGCAGGTCGTCTCGGCGTTGGTGGAGGCGACGCAGGAGGCGCTGCGAAACGTCGCGCGCCACGCGGGGCCCGACGCCAGTTGCGCGGTGATCTGCCGGACAGGCGACGACGCGATCACCATCGCCATCGTCGATGACGGCGTGGGATTCGACCCGGACGCGGTGCCCGCCGGGCGGCTGGGGATCGCGGCCGGAATCAGCCGGCGGATGAAGCGGATTCACGGTGGATCGGCCACGGTCCGCAGCGAACCGGGTCGCGGAACCACCGTGGGCCTGCGATGGGAGCAGCCGTGAACTCCAGTGGCGGACAGACGGGCGCGGTCATCGACACGTTCGGTATCCGCTCGCGCGCGATGCTGGTGGCGCTCACCTCCTTCGTGACCGCGTGCCTCGCGATCGTTGTCCGAACCGCCTGGGGCACCACGCTGCAGACGTGGTGCGGCCTTCTGCTTGCCGGTGCGATCTACCTGGTCGTCCTGGTGGTGCTGGTGCGCCTGCCCGGCGATCCGATGTCGCGCGGCGCGGCGTGGGGTATCGCGGTGAGCGTACTCGTCGCCGCCGCGATCACGCTGTGGGCGTTGCCGCAGCCGCCCACGACGGTGATGCAGACCGGGCCGGTGACCGGTGCGTCGATCATCGTCCTCGCGTTGGTCGCCGTGCGCGGCCGGGTGTTGATCGCCTGGGTGGCCAACGTGATGCTGACGATTGAGGTCGGGCTGTGGTCATTGGGTGCGGGCCACGGCTTCGGTGATGGTGCGGCACTGACCCTCGCCAACTACGCGGTGATGATCATGGGGTCGTTGTTCGCGCTGATGGTGCGGCCCATGTCTGCGCAGATCTACGCCCTGCGTGCGGCGCAGTCACGGCGGGCCGCCGACGAGGCGTCCGCCGACGCCGCTGCGATGGTCCGACGCAACCAGGTGGAGGTGCTCGACGAGCGCGCCCGACCGCTGCTGCAGGCCATCGCGGCCCGCGAGGAGTTCACTGCGGACGAGGTCGCCCGCGCGCGGCGGGTGGAGGCCGGACTGCGTGACGGTATCCGCGGACGCGGTCTCGACACCTCCGACGTACGGGCGGCGGTGTGGCGGGCCCGCGGTCGTGGCGTCACGGTGCTCCTCCTCGATGACGGCATGCGTGCCGGCGAGCGGGTGCACGCGACACCGGACATTCTCACCGAACTGGAGTCGGTGCTGGTCGACGCGCTCGATTCGGTGGACGACGGTCGGGTCACCGCCCGCATCCTGCCGCCCGGCCGTGACGTCGCGGCCACCATCACCGTCGACACGGGAACGCGGCACCAACGGATCGAGTTCGAGCGATCGGGGCGCCGGACGACCATGGAACTCGGGGGCGAGGACCCCCCGGACACGACTCGGCCCGCCCGACTTCACAGTCGGACGGGCCGGTGATCGGTGCCGTTGCCCCGCCCGGAGAGGTGGCCGGCGGGCAACTCGACCGTCGTGGTGAGCGGTCGTCCACCCCCGCTCACAACTCTTAGATTACGAGCCAGAAAGGCTCCAGAACAGGGACTTTGGGCCTTTCGTGCGGCGTAAGAAAGACCCCTGTTAGGTGGTCACGCTCGACAGCCAGTTGATCACTTCGGGGGTCACCGGAGCGGTCGCGTCGGCGTATTCGGTGTGCTTCTTGAGGAACGCGGCCACCATCGGGCAGACGCCGATGATGGTCTTGCCCTGCGCGCGGGTGTCGTCGAGCGCCTCGGTGACCAGGATGGTGGCCAGTCCGCGGCCGCCGAACTCTTCGGGCACCTCGGTGTGATAGAACACGCGTTCGGATACGCCGTCGTGGTCTCGGTCGCGGTAGGCGGCGAGCCCGGCAACCTGCTCGTCGACACTGATCTCATAGCGTTGTGCGGCGGGGATCTCGGACACGCTGGTCTGCGCCCCGGTCTTGTCGGTGGTCATGCTTCCGACGGTAGCGTGACCACACGGTCATGGCGACGTCCTGGCACTGCGCGCGGAGCTCAGCGGGACGTCGCCGCTCGGCGGTATCCGCGTAGCGCGGGAACGATGCAGACGGCGACTATCGCGACCGACCAGATGGCCACCTTGATGAAGTTGTGCGCCACCGGTCCACCGTCGGCGAGCGAGCGCATGACCTCGATGGTTGGTGTCATCGGTTGATTCTCGACGATCGGCTGCAGCCACCCCGGGTAGGCGTCGACGGGGGAGAACCCGGAATTGAAGAACATCAGCACGCTCGACAGCAGGGAGAGCAGCGGCACAAGCGGTGCACTCGGTGCCGCGCTCACGGCAAGCGCGAGCACGAGCGTGGCGTAGGCGATCCCGAACAGCAGGGTGACGGCGAAGATCCCGGCCACCGCACCCACGCCGCCGGTGATCGTGAAACCGATCGCCGAACCGAGCGCGAGAAGTAGGCCGGTGACCACCACGATGCGGATCACTTCGCTGCCGAGCCGCGAGGTGAGGTCGGCGGCGCGGTGAATCGGCAACACGTAGAGCCGGGTGAGCAGGCCGGTGCCGCGTTCGGAGTTGAGGCGCACCCCGGCGGCCACCGAACCGAACATGGCGCTCACGAGGATGACCAGCGGCACCGTGGAATACGAGCTGTCCTGACCGGTGGCACCGCCGATGGCGTCGCCGAGCACCACCTTGAACATGAGGAGCGTGAGCACCGGGACCAGCACCAACTGCACGATCGTGCCGGTGTCGCCGACCATGACCGACACCTGCCGCCAGGTGAGGGCACCACTCTGCGTGGCCCAGGCGCGCAGCGAGCGTTCGGGGGGCGGGGCCGCCACCGGCATCTGTGTGGTCATCGCGCGGTCTTCCTGGCGGCGAGCGCGCCCAGCGCCACCGCCGCCGCGGCCAGTCCCGCACACCACCAGAAGGTGGGTGTGAGGATCTCCCGGGTGGCCGTACCGTCGCCGAGCGCGCGCATCGCCGTCGCGAACTGCGAGATGGGCTGGTTGCGGACGAACGGCGCAATCCACTCCGGGAACTGATCCTCCGGGACGAATCCGGTGGACATCATGCCGAGGATCAGGATCGGCAGCGACAACGCCTGACTGGTGGCCTCCGGACTGTTCGACAACAGCCCGACGCCGTCGGATACCGCGGCGATGAGAATCCCCACGACGAGGGCCACCGCGAACAGCCCGACGGTGTCGAGCGCGGTGCCCTCCGGACGCCAGCCCATCACCAGGCTGGTGACCGCGGCGCAGACCAAGGAGAGCACCAGCAGCACCGTGTTGGTGCACAGCCGGGCGGTGGCGGGCACCCAGGTGCGCATCGGAAGGGTCCGGAACCGGGTGTTGACACCTCGGGTGGCGTCGTTGGCGGCGCGCATCGCGGCCGACGAGGCGACGAACCCCACCGACTGCAGGGCGATGATGGGCATCAGGAACTGTGCGTAGTCCATGCCGGGGTCGGCATCCATGATGGAACGCAACGGCAGATAGAAGCACACCGCGAGCAGCACCGGGGCGACGAACGCGAAGACGAACTCGCCGTTGCGGACGATGCCGGCCACCCCGCGGCCGGTGAGCACCCAGAGCTGAGTGGTCGCGCGGGCGTGCGGCTCCGCCTCGTCGTCGCGGCCGGCGACGGTGACGATACCGTTCACGGTGGTCTCGGTCATGCGCTCGCGCTTCGCTTTCCCGGGGCGTCACCCGAGATATCCTCGCGCGCAACGGTGTCCGACCCGGTGAGCGTCAGGAACACCTCGTCCAGAGTGGGGCGCCGTAATGTGATGTCGGACAGCCTGATTCCGGCGAGCGTGGTGCGCCGCACGATCTCCACGAGGGTGTCGGCGCCCTCGGGTGCCGGTACGGATGCGGCCACCACATTCAGCTCGCCGACGTCGGTGTCGTCGTCGGCGAGCATCGCCGTACCGGCGCGGGTGGCGGCGAGATCACCCAGACAGGCCAGCAGGGCCTCGAGTTCGTCCGGCACGGCGGGTGTCACCTGGTAATGGGAGGCGCCGGTTGCCGCCTTGAGTTCGGTCGCGGTTCCCGACGCGATCACGCGCCCGTTGTCGATCACCACGATGTGATCGGACAGGGTGTCGGCTTCCTCCAGGTACTGGGTGGTCAACAGGATGGTGACCCCCTGGTCGCGCAGCGCGGCCACCAGGCGCCACACCTCTTGTCTGCTGCGCGGATCGAGCCCGGTGGTCGGTTCGTCGAGAAACACCACGTCCGGGCGGGTGACGAGTCCGCACGCGATGTCGATTCGGCGGCGCATACCGCCGGAATACTTGCCCACCCGGCGGTCGGCGGCGTCGCCGAGGCCGAATTCGGTGAGCAACTCGTCGGCCCGGGCGCGCGCGGCACGCTTGCCCAGGCCCATCAGCCTGCCGAAGAGGATCAGATTCGCCCGGCCGCTCAGCGATTCGTCGAGGGCGGCGAACTGCCCGGTCAGCATGATCGACCGACGCACCCCGGGGGCGTCGGCCACCACGTCGTGGCCGGCCACCGTCGCGGTGCCCCCATC
Organism: Gordonia sp. NPDC003429; assembly: GCF_053588575.1. Taxonomy (NCBI): domain Bacteria; kingdom Bacillati; phylum Actinomycetota; class Actinomycetes; order Mycobacteriales; family Gordoniaceae; genus Gordonia; species Gordonia sp. NPDC003429. The sequence continues at coordinate 17,969 of NZ_JBSFQF010000015.1, read as the reverse complement.
GGGTTTGAGCAGGGTGCACAGCATGTTGACGGTGGTGGTCTTTCCCGCCCCGTTGGGGCCGAGGAGCGCGAGAATGGTCCCCTTCTCGACGGTGAACGAGACGTCGGCGACCGCGGTGTGATCACCGAACTGCTTGCGCAGCCCGTCGGCGACGATGGCGGCCTCGGGTTCGGCGCGGTGTCGGGCTCGGGTGGTGGCGCCGGCAGGGACCGCCGATCGGCGGAACGGGTGTGCCATGCGGCACTCCTCTCGCCTCGGATGGCGTGTCTGGTCAGGAACAACGTGGCTTGCGCACCACGTCGGGCCGGGCCGTCGGTCGGTCCGGATTTCGGGTTCGGTGCGCAGATTACCCGTCGCTGTCCGAGATCATCGCATTTTCGGTCAACGAAATAACAATTCCGCTGGGCGGTTTAGCCCGTTCGACGGACACTGTAACGACTCGGCGTGCCTGAGCGATGAGTTCCCAGGAGAGGATTTCCTGTGTGTATTGCGGGTAATTACTTCTCCTGACTACTTCCATTGATCGAATAATCAGGCGATTGCTTCCGCCGAAATTGAAGTTGGGTGAGACTGAGTCCGGTAGACATGGAATCCATTCGAGGGCAGGTCGGCCGCATTCCATCGGCGGGGGTCGTTGGGAGTCCGGCCGAGTCGGGGCGACCCGGGAGTGAGGATATGCGGCAACAGCAGACGGCCGACGAGGACTGCGACACGGCGGTGACGCTTCTCGAACTGACGGCGGCGCAGCGTGGTATGTGGTTCGCGGAGAGCCTTTCTCCGGACTATTCGGTCACCGTCGCGCAGTACATCGACATCAAGGATCGTGACCGGCCGCTCGACGAACACCTGCTCGCGCGGGTGATCGTCGAGGTCGGGCGGGAGACCGAGATGGCGTTCACCCGCATCGTCGAGGTCGATGGCGTGCCGATGCAGGTCGTCGATCAGGAGCTGGACAACGACGTTGAGCTCATCGACTTCCGCGGTGAGGTCAATCCTGTTGTGGCAGCACGGGAATGGATGAATGCGGATTACCGGTCCAGCATGGACCTGCTGGCCGATCGCCTCGTTGTCTCCGCATTGTTGCGGGTGGCCGATGACCGCGTTTTCTGGTACGTCCGTGCGCATCACATTGCGCTCGACGGATATGCAGCGCTGACCATCGTCGTTGATATTCTAAATCGTTACAATGCCTCACTAAATGGTGCTGATTATTCCCCCAAGCCGGCGGCGAAACTGGCCGAACTGGTGGCTGACGACCGCAAATACGCGGACGGGACGCGCCGGCAGGCCGACCGCGATTACTGGGCGGAACGGGTGCGTGACCTGCCCGAGCGGGTCACCCTGGCGCGGCAATCGGCCGCGGTGCCGCTGTCTCCCGTCAACGTGGTTGCCGGCGCCGAACTCGATCCCGCCCGGCAGGCCACGCTGGACCGATTCGCTGCGTCGCTGAACACATCGCCGGCGGTGCTGCTCAGCGCGGGATTCGCGGCCTTCCTCTCGCGCATGGCGGGCACCGACGACGTGGTGCTCAGCCTGCCGGTGACCGGTCGCGCCACCGCCCGGATCAAGCGGGCCGCGGGCATGCTCTCCAACATGCTGCCGGTGCGATTCCGGGACACCTCGCGGTTGTCGCTGCGGGCTCTTGTCGATCAGGCGCAACTCGAGCTGACCGGGGTGCTGCGGCATCAGCGCTACCGTTTCGAGGACATCCGCCTCGACGCGGGTCTGCAGGACGCCAACACGGCGTCGTTCGGGCCGATCGTCAACATGATGTTCTTCGACAAGCCGATGGAGCTCGAGGGCGCCACCATCGACTACCAGATCCTCTCCTCGGGCATCCTCGAGGATCTGCGGCTCAACCTCTATCAGGCCAGTCCCGGCGCGCGGATCGTCGTCGACCTGCACGGCAACCCCCATCTCTACGACGAGGACGACCTACGCGGGCACCTGGATCGATTTCTCGTCTTCCTCGAGCGGATCTTCTCCGCATTGGACACCCCGATCGGCGACGTCGACCTGCTGCTCGACTCCGAGCGCGACGAGTTGCTCGGTCTCGGAGTCGGTCCGGTGCGCCCGCTGCCGGAGCCGTCGGAGCACCTGCTGCACGGTTTCGAGAAGATGGTCGGTGAGCGGCCGTCGGCGGTGGCGGTGGAGTTCGAGACCCGCTCGTGGACCTACCGCGAACTCGACGACCTCCGCCGTCGGCTCGCCCACAGCCTCAGGGCGTCGGGTGTCGGGGACGGCGATCACGTGGTGGTCGCACTCGACCGCGGTGTGGCGCAGGTGGCGGCGATCTATGCGGTACTCAGCGTGGGCGCCGCGTATGTGCCGGTGGATCCCGGGCAGCCCGAACAGCGGCGGCAGCTGATCGCCGATACCGTCGACGCCCGCGTGGTGCTCGATTCCGAGCACCTCTCCTCGATCGGCTTCGCCGTGGACATCGAGTCCGTGGACATCGAATCCGTGGACATCCGATCCGGCGGGCCCGCGACCGACGAATCGTTCCCGCCGGTCGGTGGCGGTGCCGGCGCGGCATATGTGATCTTCACGTCGGGCTCGACCGGGGTCCCCAAGGGAGTCCGGGTGAGCCACGAGGCGGTACTCAACCGACTCGCCTGGATGCAGGACAACTACGCACTGACCCCCGGCGACGTGGTGCTCTACAAGACGCCGTTCACGTTCGACGTGTCGGTGTGGGAGTTGCTCTGGCCGTTGGCGCGCGGCGCGCGGATGGTGATCGCCGCACCCGGTGGCCATCGCGATCCCGCCTATCTGCGTGAGCTGATCGAGCGCCGCGGCGTCAGTGTGCTGCACTTCGTTCCGTCGATGCTCGACGTCTACACCGAGGTGCTCGCCAACGAGGGATACGACACCTTGCTCCCGCCGTCGGTGCGGTATCTCTTCACCTCCGGCGAGGCATTGCCCCGACACCTGGCCGACCGGGTGATCGAGACCTCGAGCGCGGAGGTGGTCAACCTCTACGGCCCCACCGAAGCCGCCGTCGACGTGACCGAGTGCCGTGTGGTGGGCGACGACGGTCCGGTCCCGATCGGCCGGCCGGTGGCCAACACGCGCGTCCACGTGCTCGACGAGGCGCTGGCCCCGGTGCCGGTCGGCGTGGCGGGTGAACTGTACCTGGCCGGAATCCAGCTCGCCGACGGCTACGTCGGTCGCCCCGCGTTGACCTCCGAGCGGTTCGTCGCCGATCCGTTCGGTCCCACCGGCACCCGGATGTACCGCACCGGCGACCTGGTGCGCTGGGCCGACGACGGCACTCTGCACTACCTCGGCCGCACCGATTTCCAGATCAAGATCCGCGGACAGCGGGTCGAGCCGGGCGAGATCGAGTCCGTGCTCGATGCGCTGCCCGGCGTCGAGGCCAGCGCGGTGATACCGCGCACCGACCTGGCGTCGGCACCCGTCCTCGTGGCCTACCTGCGTGCGGAATCGGACGAGGTGACCGAGGGCACGGCGCTGGCGTGGTGCCGCAGGCATCTCCCGTCGCACATGGTCCCGGTGGCGGCGATGCTGCTCGATCAGTTCCCGCTCAACCCGTCGGGCAAACTCGATCGCAAGCGATTGCCCGCGCCGGAGCTGACGCGGTCGGTGGAGTACGTGGCACCACGTACCCCCGTCGAGCTCGCGCTGGCCGGACTGCTCACCGAACTTCTCGGAGTGGAGCGGATCGGGTTGCGCGACAACATATTCGCCCTGGGTGGGGATTCGTTGCTGGCAGCTCGCCTGGTGTCACGGGCGCGCAACGAACGCAACCTGCGGGTGGATCTGACCACCGTGTTCGCCGCGGTGGACGTCGGCGAGATCGCGGCGCGCTCGGAGTTGGGCGGCCAGGACGACCGGCCCGAGTTGCGCCGGGTCGAGCGGCCGGCCGTCGTGCCGTTGTCGCACGCGCAGACCAGGCTGTGGTTCGTCAACCGCATGGACCCGGGGGCGGCCACCTACAACATGCCCGGGGCGGTCCGGCTGGGCCACGACGTGGACGTGGACGCGCTGCGGGATTCGATCGAGTCGCTGGTCGAACGGCACGAGACATTGCGCACCCGCTTCGGCTCGCATCTGGGAGAACCCGTACAGGAGATCCTGCCCGCGGCCGAGGCGATGGGGTTGCTCGACACGGAGGTGTTCGACGCCGAGGGCCGGCTCGAGGAATTGATCGCCGCGGATGCCGCGCGGGGATTCGACCTGGTGCACGAGATCCCGTTCCGCATCCGAATCCTGCATGACGCCGACGGCTACGCGGTGGTCACCGTGCTGCACCACATCGCCGGGGACGGCTTCTCGCTGCAACCGCTGATCCGTGACCTCATGGTCGGCTACACGCGCCGGCGCGACGGCGCGACACCGGACCTCGAGCCGCTGGCCGTGCAGTATGCCGACTTCGCGATCTGGCAGCGCGAACTGCTGGGTTCGCTGGACTCGCCGACCGATCGGGCGGCCGCCGGATTGTCGTTCTGGGAGCAGGAACTCGCCGGCATGCCCGATCTGCTGATGCTTCCCACCGATCGCCCACGCCCACACGTGGCCACCGGGAACGGCGCCTACGTCGACGCGAGCCTCGATGCCGATCTGGCGATGGCGGTCCGTGGCCTGGCGCGTGACCACGGGGTCACCGCCTTCACCGTGGTGCACTCGGCCCTGGCCGTCCTGCTCGCACGCTGGGCGGAGGTCGACGAGGTGGCCATCGGCACCGCCGTCGCCGGTCGTGACGAACCGGCCACCAGCGAACTCGTCGGAATGTTCGTCAACACCGTGGTGCTGCGGACCGCGGTGTCCTCCGGCGACACCGTCGGCGACCTGCTCGATCGTGCGCACGCCTGTCGGACGCGTGCGGTGCGGCACGCCGACATCCCGTTCGAATGGGTCGTCGACGTCCTCGCCCCGGAACGGTCGGCCTCCCACACACCGCTCTTCCAGGTGGCCATGACGATGCATCCGGGCCACGCCACCACCCTGCAGCAATTCGACTCGTCGGCCCGTCAGGTCGATGCGCGGGTGCCTGCCGCCAAATTCGACCTGTCGATCACGCTCACCGATCAGCCCGACACGGGTGGCTACGACGTCGAACTCTCTTATGCGGCAGACGTGTTCGAACGGCGTACCGCCGAACGCGTTGCCGCGCAACTGGAACTTGTCTTGCGGGCCATGGTCGAGTCGCCCGGACGACGGGTCGGCACCATCGACGTCACCACCGACGACGACCGCACCGAACTCGTCTCGGTGGCCGAACCGGTGGCGCCCGCCGCATTGTTGCGTGATCTGCTCCACGGGGGAGCGCTCAAGGCCGATCCGGATTCGGTGGCCATCAGCGGGACGTCGGAGATCACCTGGTCGGTCCTCACCGCTCGATCCAATCAGCTTGCCCGCGAACTCATCTCGCTCGGAGTTGGGCCCGGCGACATCGTGGCGATCTGCATCCCCCGATCCCATCACTCGGTGATTGCGTTGCTCGCGGTGGCCGCCACCGGGGCCGGCTTCGTCAGCATCGACCCGGCCCTGCCCGCCGGGCGGATCGAGGAGATCCTCGCCGACAGCGGCGCGGTCACCGGCCTGTGCGTGGCCGAGGCGACCGACCGGGTTCCCGATACGCTGTCGTGGCTGGTGATCGGTCAGCCGGCAGCCGAATTCAGGCTGGCCGGCCACAGCGGCGCACCCCTGGGCGCCGACGAACTCGTCCGTACGCCACGGCTCGACGATCTGGCCTACCTGATCTATACCTCAGGGTCGACGGGACGTCCCAAGGCGGCCGCGGTCAGTCACCGTGGACTGGCGAACGTGGTGGCCAACCAGCGCACGATCCTGCGACTGACCAAGGATTCACGCGTCCTGCATGTCGCGTCACCGAGCTTCGACGCATCGGTTTTCGAGATCCTCATGGGACTCGGCGAAGGGGCGCGGCTGGTGATCAGCCCGAACGGCGTGTTCGGCGGGGACGAACTGGCCACCCTGATCCGCGAGCAGGGCGTGACACATGCGGTGATGACGCCGTCGGCGCTGAGCACGATCGAGCCGGCGGCCGTTCCCAGGCTGCGCCGGGTGATCAGCGTCGGCGAGGCGTGCCCACCGGACCTGATGCGCAAGTGGGCCAAGGCGGGTCGGCGCTTCCACAACCTCTACGGTCCGACCGAGGTCACCATCTGGGCCACCGCGGCCGGGCCCATGTCCGAGCACGACGAGGTCACCATCGGCGCCCCGATCCCGGGGGTCGGGGCGGTGGTGCTCGATCGCGGCCTGCGCCCGGTGCCCACCGGGGTGCCCGGGGAACTGTATCTGCGCGGCGTGCAACTGGCCCGCGGATACCATCGCCGCAGCGCGCTGACCGCAACCCGGTTCGTGGCCGACCCGTACGACTCCGGCGCGCGGATGTACCGCACCGGTGACCGCGTGATCCGCACCGTCCGTGGCGATCTGCGCTACATCGGCCGCACCGACTTCCAGCTCAAGATCCGCGGCCTGCGGATCGAACCGGGCGAGGTGGAAGCGGCGATCGTCGATCATCCGCTCGTCGCCGACGCGGTGTGCCTGGGTGTGCCCGCGCCCAACGGCGAGGACGTCCTGGTGGCCTATGCGACGCTGGTCGCCGGTGCCGCCACCGAGCCCGCCCACATCCTCGAGCATGCTGCCACCCGGCTGGCCGGGTACATGGTGCCCCACACCCTGGTGGTGGTGGACCGGTTCCGGCTCACCACGTCGGGCAAGATCGACCGCGCATCGCTTCCGGCCGTCGACTTCACCGAGACGGCACCCTACCGGCCGCCCGCCTCGCAACTGGAGATGGTGGTGGCCGGGGTGTTCGGGCAGGTCCTGGGCCTCGACCGGGTTTCTGCCGACGCCGACTTCTTCCACCTCGGCGGCAGTTCGCTGTCGGCGACCAAGGTCACCGCGCGACTGTCGGCGCTGTTGGACCGGCAGGTGCAGGTCAAGCTTCTCTTCGAACGTCCCACGGTGTCCGCGCTCGCGGCCGCCCTGACGTCGGGACCCACCGGGCACGGCATTCCCGCACTGCATGCGCGCAGCCGCACGGAACTGGTGCATGTCTCCGGCATGCAGCGGGGGCTGTGGCTGATCAACCGGGCCGAACCCGGTTCCGCCGCCTACAACGTCGCGATGGCGTTGCGGCTGTCGGGACATCTCGATGTGGCCGCGCTGACCCAGGCGACGGTGGATCTCAGCCGGCGCCACGAGGCGCTGCGCACCGTCTACCCGATGATCAACGGTGAACCGGTGCAGGTGATCATGCCCGCCGACGCACTCGACAACGACGTGGTCCTCGAGGTCCGCGACGCCGGGCCGTCGCCGGTGGCGCAGATCGCCGAGATCACCGGTGAGGGCTTCGACATCACCGTTGCGCCCCCGGTGCGCGCGGTGCTGCTGCGGATCTCCGCGCATGAACACGTCCTGGTGTTCGTGATCCACCACATCAGCGCCGACGGTGCCTCGATGATGCCGCTGGCGCGAGATCTGATGGCGGCCTACGCGGCCCGTCACGGGGGCGCCGAGCCGGCGTGGAAGCCACTGCCGGTGCAGTACGCGGATTTCAGCATGTGGCTCTCCGAGCGGCTCGCGGTGGTCGACGACGGTGTCTCCGAGCAGGAACGGCAGCTGCGTTACTGGGAGGACCGGCTGGCCGGACTCCCCGAGATCCTGGAACTGCCCGCCGATCGCCCGCGCCCGAGGACTCCGAGTTACCGCGGCGCCGCAGTCGATTTCGAGATCCCCGCAGCCGTGGTGTCGACCCTCGAAGACATGTCCCGCAAGTACCACACCACCCAGTTCATGGTGACGCACGCCGTGTTCGCGGTGCTGCTCGCGCGGCTGTCGGGACGTGACGACATCGTGATCGGCACCCCGTTCGCGGGCCGCGGTGAACCGCTGCTCGAGGACGTCGTCGGCATGTTCGTCAACACGCTGGCCCTGCGCACGCGAGTCGACAAGTCGGAGAGTTTCCTCGATCTGCTCGGTCGGGTCCGCGGTGACGATCTCGCCGACATGTCGCATGCGGACGTCGCGTTCGACGAGATCGTGTCCCGACTGATGTCCCGGCCGCCGACCGCCCACAATCCGGTGTTCCAGGTGATGCTCGCGTTCCAGAACGTCGACTTCCCGGTGCTGCGACTCGACGGACTGACCGTGGAACCCGAGCACGAGGAACTGACGTCGGCCAAGGTCGACCTCGCGCTCACCTTCTTCCCCAACGACCCCGACCGGGAGGCCCGCGGAGGCGCGTTGCGTGCTCAGTTCATCTACGCCACCGACCTTTTCGACGAAGAGACGGTCGCCAGGATTGCGGACCGGTACGTGCACCTGCTCACCGAACTCGCCGACGATCCCGAGCGGGCGGTGGGCGACGCCCGTATCGCCGAGGACCAACCGGCCACCGCGACCGAGGAGGTTGCGACCGCGCCGTTACACGGCCTGGTCACCGCGGCGGCCGCCGCTGACCCCGAGGCACCGATCCTGCACGGGGCCGAGGTCAGTTTCGGTGCATTGCAAGCCCACATGTCCGCGTTGAGCGCCATTGTGCCCGAGCCTGATTCGGCTCTGACGATGGCGCTGATGACCCTGGTTCCGGGCCTCGCGGCCGCCGACGCCACCGAACTCGACGACACCCTGCGCGTACTGCGTGATCGCGCCCACGGCGTTGCGGCCCGCGACAACTCCACTCCAGCCGATCCCATCTAGCCGGAAGGTTCCACAAACACCGTGACGGGAATCGATGCGAACGCAGTAGAAACATGCTCGGGGTGGGGTGCACGTCCCGGCACCCGGGACCTGATCGCGACCGCGGCACGGGTCGAGCCGGACGCCATCGCGCTGTCGGCGGCGGGCGGGGTGATCACCTTCGGTGACCTCGATGCGCGGGTGGCGCCGATGGCGACCGTGTTCGCCGGTCGGGGCATCGACGCCGACGCGGCCGTGGGGGCCGTCATCGCGCCGCTGGTGAGCACGCCCGGAGCCGATCCTGCCGCGCTGGCCGCACTCACCCAGGAACTCGTGGTGGGGGTCCGGAACGCCGCCGAGACTGTACTGGGCGGCGCCGACTGGCAGTCACTGCCCGGTCTGTTCCGGCGAGCGGTCCGTCGTTTCCCCGAGCGCGTGGCACTCACCGACACCACCGGGGCCGCACTGACCTACGGTGAACTCGACGCGCGGTCCGACGCGGTTGCACTCGGGCTCATTGCGTCCGGCGTCACCGATGGCACGGTGGTCGGCCTGGCCACCGACCGGACCGTCGACGTGATGGTGGCGATCCTCGGTGTGCTCAAAGCCGGCGCCACCTACCTGCCGCTGGACACCTCCCACCCCGCGGACCGGTTGGCGATGATCGTCGATGACGCCGCTCCGGCGCTCGTCATCACCGGACCGGACGGCCACCACACCCTCGATCTGCTCCCGGTGGACCGATTCACCACCGCCGGCCTGGAATACCGTGCATCGAAGGCCACGCGGGCACTTCCGGCCCGGGTCGATCCACGCCTGGCGGCCTACGCGATCTTCACGTCCGGCTCCACCGGGCGGCCCAAGGGCGTCGTGGTGGAACACCGGTCGGTGGTGGCGTTGATGGCTGCCGCGCAACAGCACTACGGATTCACCGAATACGACGTCTGGACGATGTTCCACTCCTACGCCTTCGACGTCTCGGTGTTCGAGATGTGGGGTCCGCTGCTGTTCGGTGGCCGACTGCTGGTGGTCGACTACCTCACCACCCGCAGTCCCGCAGAATTCGCCGCACTGCTGGGCGACGAATCGGTGACGGTGGTGTCGCAGACCCCGTCGGCCTTCTACCAGCTCGCTGCCGCGGTCCGTCCGCGCGCCGTCAGCGGTGGCACCGACACCGGCATGCCTGCCTCCGTGCGCTACATGGTGTTCGCCGGGGAGGCTTTGGACTTCGCCCAGGTGGGCCGCTGGTACGACGACCGCATCGCCGCCGAGGGCCGGCCGGGGCCGGTGCTGGTGAACATGTACGGCATCACCGAGACCACCGTGCATTCCACATTCCGTGCCCTCGACCCCGAATTCGTGTCCACCGCCAAGGGATCGGATGTGGGCAACGGTCTGCCCGGGTTGACGATCCACGTCCTCGACGAGCGGCTGCGCCCGGTGCCCGACGGCACTCCCGGCGAGATCTACGTCAGCGGCACCCAGGTGACGCGCGGGTACCTGGGTCGGCCCGAACTCACCGGCGTGCGTTTCGTCGCCGATCCCTTCGCCGGTGACGGTCGGCGCATGTACCGCAGCGGCGACATCGCGATCCCGCACGGCGACACGCTGGAATACCTGGGTCGCTCCGACGCGCAGATCAAGTTGCGCGGCTTCCGGATCGAACTCGGTGACGTCGAGGCGGCCATGCTGGCCACACCCGGTGTCGATGCGGTCGCGGTGGCGGTCATCCGACGCGACAACGGGATCGAGCAGCTCGTCGGGTACGCCGTTCTCGACGGCGCGCACCCGGTGTCGCCGGCGCAGATCCGGGCCAACGCCGCAGCCGTGCTGCCGGACTACATGGTGCCCGACGTGGTGATGCTGCTCGACGAGTTGCCGCTCACGGTGAACGGCAAACTCGACCGTCGGGCACTGCCCGAGCCGCAGATCGTGGTGGACACCGAGTACGTGGCGCCCGGCACCGAAACCGAGAAGATGCTGGCCGAGATCGTCGCCGACGTGCTCGACCTGGATCGGGTCAGCGTGGCCGACTCGCTGTTCGACCTCGGTGGCAACTCGCTGGCGGCTGCACGCATCGTCGGGCGTGCCGCGGAAGCGCTCGGCGTCGACCTCGCGGTCCGTGACGTGTTCGACGCCCCGACCGTGCGCGGGCTGGCCGAACTGTCGGCACAGCGCGCCACCGGCCTGCCCACCGTGGTTGCTTCCGCTCGGCCGGAACGGATTCCGCTGTCGTTCGCCCAGAGCCGGATGTGGTTCATCAACCAGTTCGACACCTCACTGCCGACCTACAACATTCCGGCACTGCTGCAGCTACGCGGTGACCTCGACGTCAACGCATTGCGGGCGGCGCTGGTCGATGTGATCGCCCGGCACGAGGTGCTGCGCACCGTATTCCCGCTCGTGGACGGCACACCGGTACAGGTGATCTCCGAGACGGGGGAGGTCGATGTCCGGCTCGACTGGCGCGAGGTGGATTCGGCGCAGGCCCTGCAGGCGGTCGCGATGGAAGGCTTCGACGTGACCACCGGATGGCCGGTGCGCGCCGCGCTGTGGCCGCAGTCCCCGGGGTGCTGGGTGTTCGCGTTGGTGATGCATCACATCGCGTCCGACGGGGAGTCGCTGCGACCCCTGGTCACCGACCTCGTCACCGCATATGCGGCCCGAACCGCCGGAGTGGCACCGGAATTCGTGCCATTGGAGATCCAGTTCGCCGACTACGCGATCTGGCAGCACGACGTGCTCGGCTCTGCCGACGATCCGGATTCGATCATCGGTGGCCAGCTCGGGTACTGGACCCGGCAACTGCGCGGACTGCCCGACGTACTGGATCTGCCGAGCGACCGGCCGCGTCCGGTGGTGGCATCGATGCGTGGTGCGCGCACCACCTTCACGATGCCGGCCGAGGTGACCGCCGCGGTGACCGAACTGGCCCGAACCGGTGGTGTTACCCCGTTCATGGTGGTACACGCCGCGTTGAGCGTCCTGCTGGCGAAGCTGTCGGGCACCGACGACATCGCCATCGCCACTCCCATCGCCGGGCGCGGACAGCGGGTCCTCGATCCGTTGGTCGGCATGTTCGTCAACACCCTGGTCCTGCGCGTCGGGGTGGATCCGACGCTGACGTTCACCGACCTGCTCGATCGGGTGCGTGGTGTCGACCTGGAAGGGTTCGCACACGCCGACCTGCCGTTCGAGTCGGTGGTGGAGGCGCTCGACCCGCCGCGGTCGGAATCCTATGCGCCACTGAGCCAGGTGATGCTGACGTTCGACCAGTCGGCGATGCCCGAGCTGGCCATGCGTGGCCTCGGCGCCGCGCAGCTGCCGGATCTGCAGGTGGAGCCCGTCGAGGTGGACGACATCCCGGCCAAGGTCGATCTGGCATTCGGTATCGGCGAGACCGCCGACGGATGGTCCGGTGAACTCGTCTATGCCACCGACATCTTCGATGCGGCGACGGCCGAGACCATCGGCAGGCGTTTCACGAAGGTGCTGACCGAGTTGGTCGGCGCGCCGACCAGTCCGGTCGGTCATGCCGCGATAGTCGATGCGGACGAGCATGCCGAATTGACCACGGTGTCCGGTGGCCCTGCCGCCGCGCCGCGGTTGCTGGCCGATGTGCTCGCCGATGCCGCCGCGACTCACGCCGACGCGGTCGCGGTCACCGACTCGTCCGGCGCCGTGCTGACCTACGCGGAGTTGGACGCGCGTTCCAATCAGTTCGCGCGGTGGTTGATCGCTCACGGCGTCGGGACCGAATCACTGGTGGCACTGGCTATTCCGCGGTCAGCTGATCTGTTGACGGCGATGTGGGCGGTGACCAAGGCCGGTGCGGGCTACGTACCGGTCGATCCCGGCTATCCGGCCGACCGCATCGCCTACATGCTGGCCGACTCGGCCGTGGCCCTCGGGGTGACCACATCGGCGTTGCGTGACACGTTGCCCGCGTCGGTGCGGTGGACATCGGTCACCGAGGTCCTCGCCGACGACCGGCACGCCACCGACGCCCTGCGGCACGACGAACTGCTGCGTCCGCGCCACCTCGATGCGCTCGCCTACGTGATCTACACCTCGGGATCCACCGGGCAGCCCAAGGGCGTTGCGGTCACCAACCGCGGAATCGTCAACTATGCCAACGACCTCGCCCGCTACCGCGCAGGCGAGAACGCCGTGGTGATGGGCTACGCGTCACCGAGTTTCGACGCGTCGGTGCTGGAGTGGCTGATGGCCTCGACGAGTGGTGCGGCACTCGCGTACCGGCCGGACAGCGCGATCGGTGGCGACCTGCTCGAGAAGTTCATCCGCGACAACCGGGTGACCCACGTCTTTCTGACACCGACCGTGGCGGCCACGATCGACCCCGATGCGGTTCCCGGGGTACGGGTGATGGCGTCGGGAGGTGAGGCGGTATCCCAACGGCTGCTCGACCTCTGGGCCTCCCGATTGGCCTTCTTCAACGCCTACGGTCCCACCGAGACGTCCGTGGCGGTGGCGAACAAGGCGTGCGAGGCCGGTGTCGCGGTGCGCATCGGCAGCCCGATTCCGGGCGTCGGACTGGTGGTGCTCGACGAGGCGCTGCAACCGGTCCCCGTCGACGTGACCGGTGAACTCTACGTGCGCGGCGTCGCGTTGGCCCGCGGCTACCTGCACCGTCCGGGTCTGACCGCGGCACGGTTCGTCGCCGACCCGTTCGGCACCGGTGGGGAGCGGCTCTACCGGACCGGCGACGTGGTGCGCTGGCGCCGGTCGCCGAGCGGTGGGCTGGAACTCGAATATGCCGGACGCAGCGACGACCAGGTGAAACTGCGCGGCCTGCGCATCGAACTCGGCGAGATCGAGGCCGCGTTGGCCGACCATCACGAGATCTCGGATGCGGTGGTGATCGGCGTCGGCGGTTCGGTGGCGACGGCGCTGGCCGCCTACGTGGTGGCCGATCCCGGACTCGACGTGGCCGCGGTGCGTGACCACCTCGAACTCCGGCTGCCCTCGCACATGGTGCCGGCCACGATCACCGTCCTCGATGCCCTGCCACTCACGCCGGTGGGCAAACTCGACAAGCGGGCGCTACCCGCCCCGGAGACGCCCGGCGGCGAGCGCTACATCGCACCCGAGTCGACGGCCGAGCAGCGACTCGCCGCGGTGGTGGCGGGCATTCTCGGCGTCGAACGCGTCGGTGTCACGGACTCGTTCTTCGCTCTCGGCGGCGACTCCATCATGTCGATCCGGCTGGCGTCGGCGGCGCGTGCCGCCGGTCTGCCTCTGACACCGCGAGACATCTTCGAGCACAAGACGGTTCGCGCTATGGCGCGGGCCTGCGGCGACGACCGGGCGATGGCGCCGCTGCTCGCCGAACCCGCCGGCGGCGGTGTCGGAGCCCTGGCGTTGAGCCCGGTGGCGCAGTGGTTGCTCGACACCGCACCTCTACCCGCGCAGTTCCGCGACTTCTCCCAATCGCTCGTGCTGATGGCGCCCGACGAACTCGACGTACAGACCCTGACGCGCGTGCTCGACACGGTGATCGCGGCCCACCCGATGCTCGGTGCGCGACTGCGACACACCGAGGCGGGATGGAGTCTGTTCGCGGGCGATCCCGATGCATCGGTCGCGGTGACCGTCGCCCACGGCGAGATGGACTGCGAATCAGCGGCATTCGCCGAACTGGTGCGCGCCGAACATGCCGCCGCGCTCGGCCGTCTCGATCCCGAGACGGGCCGGATGGTGCACGCGGTGCTGGTGTCCGGGTCGAACGGAGCGCGCGTCGTGCTCGCCATCCACCACCTGTGCGTCGACGCGGTGTCGTGGCCGATCATCGTGGAGGACCTCATCACGGTCTGGGGTGCGCTCCTCGCCGACGCCCCGGTCTCGGTTCGCCCCGAGGTCACCTCCGCACGCGCCTGGCAGGACGCCCTCTCCACTCGCGAGGTGGACACCGACGAGATCGACTACTGGCTCGAACGCGTCGGACACCGCACCCCGGGCTTCGTCGACTCGGGCATCACACGAGGTGTGGCGGCGCCGGTGCCGGTGACCGCGCGCGTGAACACCGCCGTCACCGAGGCCGTCCTCGGTGACGTGCCCGCGGCGTTCGGTGCCACCACCGCCGACGTGCTGATCGCCGCGCTGGCCCGTGCGGTCCGGGCCTGGCAAGACGGGCGAGGTGTCGCTGCGAGCGGCCCGGTGTCGATGCTGACCGAGGGGCACGGCCGCTACGAGGACGCGTTGCTGCACGATGTTCCCGCGCAGCGCGCCGATCTGTCCCGGACGGTGGGCTGGTTCACCACGATCGCGCCGATCGTCGTCGATCCGGGTGTCGATGCGATCCACGCGGTGAAGGCGGCCAAGGAAGAACGCCTGGGCCGGCCCGAGCACGGACTCGGTTTCGGCCTGCTGCGCGCCGACGAGCGAACACCTCTGTGGGGGTGCGCGCTCCCCGCGATCGGTGTGAACTATCTCGGAACTGCCGGACAGGGCGCCACCGACGACGGTGCGATGGTGCCGTTCGGCGTCGACGACGCGGCGCCGGCGCTGCCGCCGAGCGTTTCGGGACTGCTGCCCGCGATGAACACCCTCACCGTCAACATCGTCGCCCGGCCGGGCGAGCACGGCCGGCAACTTTCGGCCGAATTCCTCTATGCACAAGACGAATTGACCGAACAGGACGTCACCGACCTGGCCGCGGCCTGGACGGCCGAACTCGATGTGATCGTCGCCGAGATCGCCCGGGTCGGTGATCCGGGGCCGTCGCCGTCGGACGTACCGGGCAGTGCCCTCACCCAGGACGACCTCGACGCGCTCACCGCGGCGCACCCGGGCAGCCGGATCTGGCCCCTGACGCCACTGCAACAGGGCTTCGCCCTCCAGTCCGCGCTCGCCGGCGCGGGCGGCGATGACGCCGTCGACGTCTACGTCGGGCAGGCGGTGCTGCGCCTGGCCGACCCCGTCGACCCCGACCGCCTGCGCGGGGCGGTCGACGGCCTGTTCACCCATCACCCCGCACTGCGCTCGGCCTTCGTGCAGACCGCCGACGGCGCCACGGCGGCGATCGTGCCGCCGCGGGTGGACGTGCCCTGGCGCACCGTCGAACTCGGCGCGGTCGACGAGGCGACACGGCGCAGCGCGGTCGACGAGGTGGTGGCCACCGAGCGGATCACGCCGTTCGACCTCGCCGCGCCACCGCTGCTGCGGGTGGTGACGGTCCGTGACGCCGACGGCGTCACCGTCGTCATCACCAACCACCACATCCTGTTCGACGGATGGTCGGGCCCGCTCGTCCTCGCCGACCTCCTTGCGCTGTATGCGACCGGGACCACCTACACCGGCCAGCAGGATTCGCCGACAGCCGATTTCGGTGACTTCGCCCGACGTATCGCCGGTGCCGATCACGTCGCGGGGCGCGCCGCGTGGCGTGAGGTGCTCGCGGCCATCGACGGGCCCACACTCGTCGCGCCCGGAGCGGTCGCCACGGCCGACGCCCTGCCCCGCAACCTCGCGGTGCACCTCGACGCCGACCTGGTGCGCGGACTCGACGCGGTGGCCCGCGGGCAGGGCTCGACGGTGGCCACCGTCCTCCAATTCGCCTGGGCCGTACTGCTGTCACGGCTCACCGGCAACCGCGTGGTCACCTTCGGTGAAACCGTCTCGGGCCGTCCCGCCGACCTCGACGGCGCGTCGTCGACGGTGGGATTGTTCATCAACACCCTGCCCGCCGTGGTGGACGTCGACCCGGCCGCGAGTATCACCGATGTGATTGCGGCGCTGCAGCAGTCGAAGGTGGCGGTGCTCGATCACCAGCACCTCGGACTGCCCGAACTGACCGCGTTGAGCGGGGTGACGGGCGCCCTGTTCGACACGCTGACCGTGCACGAATCGTATCCGGTGGACACCGCGTCGATCTCGACCGCCGAATCGTCGGTGACCGGATTGGCCATCACCGAGGTCGAGGTGAGCGACTCGACCCACTTCCCCCTCAACCTGGTCACCTCGCCCGCCGCCGACGGTGGGCTGTCGATCACACTCAAGTATTTGCCGACCGCATTCGCCGACGAACAGATCCGCGTCTTCGCCGATGCGCTCGACGAGATCCTGCGCACCGTGGCCGATACGCCGGAGTCCCTCGTCGCCGACATCGCACTTCTCGGTGCGGGCGAGCGGGCAATGATCGGCGAGTGGTCGACGGGGCCGGTCGTCGGGATGCCGTCGGGAACCGTGGCCGATGCTGTTGCGGCGCAGGTGGTGCGGTCGCCGGGTGCGCCGGCGTTGTGGTTCGAGGGTCGGGTGGTGTCGTATGCGGAGTTCGGTGCGCGGGTGGCGGTGTTGGCGCGTGAGTTGATTGCTGTCGGGGTGGGTCCCGAGGTGGCGGTGGGGGTGTCGCTGGAGCGGTCGGTGGAGTTCGTGGTGGCCATTCATGCGGTGGTAGCCGCCGGTGGCCAGTACGTGCCGTTGGACACCACGGCGCCGCGCGAGCGGATCGAGTACATGGTGCAGACCGCCGGGGTGTCGGTGGTGCTGGTCGCGACCGCACAGACGCCCGACGCCATCGCCGGACTCGGCGAGCGAGTACGGATCGTGGAGGTGGATGCCTCGGGGCCGGTGGATGAGTCGGCGGCTCCGGTGGCCGATGGGGAGCGGTTGTCGGTGTTGCGTCCGGATGCGGCGTTGTACACGTTGTTCACGTCGGGGTCGACGGGCCGCCCGAAGGGTGTGACCGTCTCGCACCGGTCGGTCCTCAACCGTCTCTGGTGGGGTCTGGGTGAGTACCCGTGGACCGCGGGTGATCGGGTGGTGCTCAAGACGCCGGTGACGTTCGATGTGTCGGTGCCGGAGTTGTTCGCGCCGTTGATGTCGGGTGCGCAGGTGGTGGTTGCGCGTGCGGGTGGGCATGCCGATCCGGGGTATCTGGCGGAGTTGATCGGTCAGACGCGGGCGACGTCGGTGCATTTCGTGCCGTCGATGTTGTCGGTCTTCCTCGATGTGGTTCCGGCCGAACGGATTCGGGCGCTGGACTCGCTGCGCTGGCTCTTCTGCTCGGGTGAGGCGCTGCCGCCGGCGACGGTGGCCACCGCCCATGCCCTGCTGCCGCAGGTGTCCATTCACAACCTCTTCGGCCCCACCGAGGCGGCCGTCGAGGTCGGGTACGTCGACGTGACAACCCGGGATCGACTGGTGCCCATCGGGATTCCGGTGGCGAACACCACAATGTACGTGTTGGATGCGCGGTTGGGTGTGGTGCCGCCGGGGGTGCCGGGGGAGTTGTATCTGGGTGGTGTGCAGGTGGCGCGGGGGTATGCGTCGCG